>CAZNXK010000001.1:0-39033 GCA_964576835.1 uncultured Treponemataceae bacterium
CGGCCTGGCACGCGAGCGTTTCGACCGCTGGGCCCGAGAGCACGGCTTCCGCCCGAGGATAGCCGCGGAGACCGCCGGCAACGAGCCGCTGCTAGCGTTCGCCAGGCTCGGGCTCGGTCTCGCCCTGGTGCCGCGAATCGTCGTGGAGAACGGGCCGTTCGCCGACGGCCTGGCCATCTACGACGGCGGGCCCGCCTTCGGCGACTACGACATCGGCTTCGTGATGCGGCCGGCCCGTACAGGCTCCGAGTCGAGCCGACGGGTACGGTCCGCGATGGCAGCCCTGCTCGAGCAGGCCTACCCGTCAGGCTCCTGGCGCTCCCGCTGATGGAGTGGGGACGAATATGCTGGAACCGGTGCTCGTCGCCATAGAAGGCTGCCATGTCGGCGACATTCACGTCTTCGGAGGTTTTGCATGACAGGCGTCAACATCATCAGGAACGGCCGTCTCGCGTCTCCCGCAGATGCCATGTTCTCCCTCGACGACGTCGATGCCACCTACGGCTATGGCTGCTACGAGACCCTCAAGATACGGGACGGAGTCTTGTATTTCCCGGAGTTCCACGAGGAACGGCTCCTGCGGTCGGCCTCGATCCTTGGCATCGCGACTGACATCCGCAAGGGGCAGGTCGTCGAGGCGCTCGGCATGCTGAGCCGCGGCAACGAGGCGGGCGACTGCAACATCAAGATAATGCTGATGGGGCATGAAAACCGGCCCGCGGATTGGTTCGCTTTCATGATACCGCCACTGGTCGCTCCGGCGGCGGCCTATGCAGAAGGCGCCTCATGTCTCCTCTACGGGGGCGAACGCCATTTTCCGCAGGCCAAGAGCCTTTCCATGCTCCTGTCGACGATCGCGTACCGCGAGGCCGCCAGGCTTGGTTGCTGGGATGCCCTGCTGGTCAACGGCCTTGGCCAGATAACCGAGGGAACGCGCACCAACGTGTTCTACGCCCGTCGGGGCGAGCCGGACGTCGTCTATACCCCGCCCGCGGCCGACGTGCTTGAAGGCATCACGAGGAGGACGCTGATCCTTGCGCTCGCCGAGTCGGGAATCCGCACGGTCGAGCGGCCGCTGACGGTCGAGGCCGCGCTGGGAGGCGGGTATGGCCTCGCGGTGACGAGCACCTCTAGCCGCGTCATGCCGGTGGGGACCCTGATAAGCCATTCGAAGACGGCCTCCGACGACAACCCGGAACGCGCCACCCTCGACGCGAGCGCAGAGATCGATAGAGCAAGGACAATCTACGACGACTACCTGGCCAGGTGGGCCGAACTCAACGGCCGGGAGCACTGACAGTCGCGGCTTGCATTCCCGTCCACGAGGGCTATAGTTAGGTTTGGATCGTTCCGATCCGCAAGGAGGAATGGAACGTCGCGCCTTCGGCGCGTCGCGCCTCCGGACCCGAGCGCCTGCCGGCGCCCCGCCGGAGCGCTCCGGCCGACTCCCTTCGTTCCCAGCCGACATGAAGGGAAAATCTGTCTTTGCTTTGGCAACGCTCGTTCTTGTGGCGGGAGTCGCTTACCCGCAGACCCCGGGCACGACGCCTGCATCCGCCAGCCTCGGCGTGGCGTTCCTCGGGTTCGATTCCGGCGACATATCGGAATCAGGGTTGTTCATCCTTTCCGATCTGGTCCGCCGCGAGATATCGATAGCGCCCGGCTATTCGCTCGTAGAGCGTGGCAAGCTCGACGACCTGCTCCGGGAACAGGAATTGCGGCTGTCGGACGCCTTCGACGCGACCGACCCGGTCAGGATAGGCCAGCTCGTAGGCGCGCGGGCCTACATGGTCGGGCGCATAGGGCTTCTGGGCACGCTGTACATCATATCGCTGCGCATGGTGGACGTGGAAACCGGCTCGGTCGTAGGGTCGGTCACCGAGGAGTTCATCGGGCCGCTCGAGGACCTGCGAAAGCCGGTGAGGGTGGCCGCGCAGAAGATACTCGGGGTGCCTGGCATCGAGGTCAACCAGGGCGAGTTCATAAGCGTCCAGACCGACCCGCCGGGAGTCGGCGTCTACGTCAACGGCTTGTTCGAAGGCAACGGCCCGGTCATCGTCAGGGTACCCAAACCGGGCAAATACGATGTCAAGCTGTCGAGCGAGGGCTACAAGCCCTGGTCGCAGAACGTCAACATCGAGAAGAACGCCACGTTTTTCCTCAGGGCCAAGCTATTGAGGCAGGAGAAGGTCGTCGACGAGAAGACAAGGGCGCTGCAGGACGGGCGGGTCTCTTTTCTGACATACACGACCCTCTACGCGGCGGCGGCTTCCGAGGCGCTCCTGTACTCCTTCGGCTCCGACAATGTCAGGCTCTACATAGGTTTGCCGCTCCTGACCGCGCCGCTCGCGTTCTTTGGAGCGCTCAAGGCGACCGAGGGCATCGTGATGAACTCCGGCAGGACATTCATGATAGTCTCGAGCACGCTGTGGGGCAGCACCTGGGGAATATCAGCGGCTGTGGCGTTCGGCGCCGACACTCCCGACGGCGCCCAGACGGAGTTCTTCCCGCCCGCCTACGCCGGCCTGAGCGTGTTCGGCGGATTGCTCTACGGGGGCCTTTCCACCTGGCTTACCGCAGGGAACGAGCCGTTCCCGAGTTCGCGCGTGTGGCTGTACCATCTCGGATCGGTCCTGGGGGCCTTCCTGGGCCTCGGCGTGCCGTACGTGCTCGGGGTCGAGTCTCCGGCCGTCATCTACGTCGGAATGCTCTCGGGGTCGCTCGGCGGTTCGGCAACGGCTCTCTGGCTCACCCGCGACTATACCGAAGGCAGGAATGTCGGCAACGTCTCGTTCCTGCCTTCGCTGCCGGCTCCCGTCGCCCTCGGCGGGGATCGCGGCTACGGCGTGTACTTTCCGATCCTGAACGCACGCTGGTGAGCTATAATGGCTTCCGACCGAGGAGGCTGCCATGGCGCACAACACCATCAAGTCGGGCTATGACCTGCTGACCCAACGGTTGAACCGCTTTCCCCAGGGTGCGCCGCCATCGAATTTGCTTTACACTATCCTCAGGCAGCTGTTCAGCGAGAAGGAAGCCGCAATGGTCTCGCTTCTCCCCATCAAGCCGTTTGACGTGGAGCTGGCCGCGGCCGTCTGGCGAAGCAGCCCCTCCGAAGCGATGAAGATGCTCGAGGATCTGGCGGGCAGGGCCCTCATCCTCGATATCGAGCGCGACGGCAAGAGGACGTATTGCCTCCCGCCGCCGATGGCCGGTTTCTTCGAATTTTCGATGATGCGGATACGCCCGGACCTGGACCAGAAGGCGCTCGCCGAATTGTTCTACCAATATCTGAACGTCGAGGAAGATTTCATCAAGACACTGTTTACCAAGGGCGAGACCCAGCTCGGTCGCGTTTTCGTGCAGGAACCGATGCTGGACGGGTCGATGGTCTCGGCCGAAGCCCGAAAGGCGTCCGGGCAAGCCCGTTTCACGAGCCTCGAGTCGATGGTCCCCGACCAGAGCCTGCACGTGCTCGACTACGAGCGCGCCAGCGAGGTGATCAAGACGGCGTCCCACATCGGCGTGGGCATGTGCTACTGCCGCCACAAGATGATGCACCTCGGTCGAGCCTGCGACGCGCCTATGGAAATCTGCATGACCTTCAACGGTTCGGCCCAGTCACTGACCAAGTACGGGCATGCCCGCGCGATAGACGTGCCGGAGTGCATGAGCCTCCTCGACACGGCCTACGAACATGGCCTCGTGCAATTCGGCGAGAACGTGCAGCGGCGGGTCAACTTCATATGCAACTGCTGCGGTTGCTGTTGTGAAGCCCTCATCGCGCAGCGCCGTTTCGGTATCCTGCACCCGGTCCATACGTCCAATTACCTGCCCCGAGTCGATGCAGAAAAGTGCAGCGGCTGCGGCAAGTGTGTTGATGCCTGCCCCGTCGACGCAATGGCTCTCGTCTCGGCCAATGACCCGAGGCAACCAAAGAAGCGCAAGGCCGTGGTTCTGGAGGATGCCTGCCTCGGATGCGGAGTCTGTGTCCGAGCCTGTCCGACAAACGCGCTTTCGCTGGTTTCCCGGCCGGTACGCGTATTCACACCGGTGGATTCCACCCACCGCGCCGTGCTGATGGCCATAGAGCGGGGCAAGCTCCAGAACCTCATTTTCGACAACGACGCGCTGGCGAGCCACCGCGCGATGGCGGCCATCCTCGGGGTGATCCTCAAGCTGCCCCCGGTCAAGCAGCTGATGGCGAGCGAGCAGATGAGGAGCACGTACCTGCTCAGGCTGCTTTCGATTGCAAAGCCGTAGGCTTGGGCTCGACGATCTTGCCGTCTTCCTTGAGGCCCCAGGTTCGCAGGTTCGTTTTCAACCTTCCCGTGCCATGCTGTCCCAGATCGTCATCCCGTCGTGCTCGAGCCGGCACTCCCAGTCCGTGCATGAGTCGCAGGATTCCCTCATCCTGACCAGCCTGTGGCAGACGCCATAGTCGAAGTGTTGGCAATCGCCGCATGCGCCGGGTCGGGCTTCCTGCACTTTCAGTTCGCCAGGCGCGTTCACGGAAAGCGTTACTTTATGCATGGCGAATAATAAAACGGTTTTTTCTATAACGCAAGCTTTGAGTGAGCTGAAATCGATGACCGGGGCGGCGCGCGGCGTGCCGTCTCGTAGAAACGCCGGACCTGGGTCAGGGCGAATTCCCGCGGCAGGAACTCGACTGCCAAGGCTTCCCGACGTACCGTGGGCCGCGGCCGACGCGCGCGACGATTGAAGACGCCCGCCCGCCACGTTATGCTCTCTGTGCGGACAGACAGGTGGCATGATGCTGAACACCCATTGATGGAGGACACGATGACCATTGATACCGGAAGACTATCGAAGATTATACTCGGCCTGGTCGCCGAGGCCTACGACGGCCCCGAGGACCCGGAGATGACCTGGTTCGTGGACAACGAAAGCGCGTGCGGCCTCCTGGGCACGCTTGAAAAGCTGTCCGCAGCGGAGGCGTCCGAACCCTTCGGCCCCGCCGACCCCGCGGGAGCGGCATCACACGCCGGTCACATCCTGTTCTCCATCGACCTGGCCAACCGTGCTCTCCGCGGCGAGAACGTCCACGCAACGGCCGTCTGGAAAGACAGCTGGAAGTATCATGCCGTGGACGAGGCGGAGTGGAGGAGGCTGCTGGCTGACCTGCGCGTCCAGTATGCCGCGCTCAGGGATGCCATCGCGGCCGGGCTGCCCTGGGGCGACGAGATGAGCCTGACCGGCGTATTCGGCCAGCTGGCGCACGGCGCCTGGCACCTTGGCGCAATACGGCAGGGGCTCGGGCTGGTAAGGACGCCGCGCTGAACCGACCGCCTACAGGCGCGCCAGCAATTCCCGCACGAATCGGTATGACCGGGCGACCGAGTCAATTTCAACCCGTTCGTCCGGCGAATGAGGGAATTGAATCGTCGGCCCGATCGACAGCATGTCCCAGTCGGGGAAACGCGGCCTGAAGAGTCCCGTTTCCAGCCCGCCGTGTGTCGAGCTGACTTTCGGGTCCTTGCCGAAGAGCTCGCGGTAGACGGCTTTCGCCTCGGCGAGGAGCGGACTGGCCGGATCGGGGCTCCACGAAGGCGATTCCGCGGGGCGCTTCTGGGTGACCTTCCAGCCGTGGTCGGCCGCGCCGGCCAGCCGCTTCTCGACGGTCTTCCCCAGCTTCTCCTTCTCGGCGTCCGACGAGCTGCGCACCATCACCATGGTCTCCAGCATGAAGCTTCCGCCAGCGGCCGATCCCGAAAGCTGGCCCAGGTTGAGCGACGTGCGTATGAGCCCGGGCATGTCCGGTTCCATAGAGACGAGGCCGTTGGGCATGGCGCCGAGTATCGCGAGCATCGACTCGGTACCGGCCGGGCCAAGGACGAACTCGGGGGCTGCCGTCGCGTCGGCGAGCGGGTTGATGGTCGCCGTGAAGCCGGGATCCCCGTCGCCGACCGCAACCCTCGCCTTGGCCGCTTCCGCTGTGAAGGCGGCGCGGAACACGCTTGCGCGGTCTGCGGGTATTCCGACGACAGCGCGCGCCTCGCGGGGTATCGCGTTGGCGGCGGTACCGCCGGAGATCGACGCTACGCATATCGGCTCGCGCGGGTCCGCCAGCAGCCTGACGAGCGCCATCGTCGCGTTCGCACGGCCTTTGTCGATGTCGACGCCCGAGTGGCCGCCCAGCAAGCCTCCAACCGAGGCTTCGAACCACGCAAGGTCGCCTGGCGGGACCTGGACCGGGTGCCAAAGCTCGGCGGCCGTGCGTATCGCTCCGGCGCAGCCTATCGTCAGCTCGGCGCTGTCCTCACCGTCCAGGTTGAGGAGCAACCCTCCGGAAAGCAGACTGGCTTCGACGTCTCGCGCGCCTGTCATGCCGTCCTCCTCGTTGAGGGTGAAGAGGCACTCGAGGGGGCCGTGCGGCAGCGTATCGTCTTCGAGGGCGGCGAGCGCCATCGCCACGCCGATGCCATTGTCGGCTCCGAGCGTCGTGCCGGTCGCGACCAGCCATGCGGGGTCAGCTGGATCGACGCGCGGCAGGATAGGGTCGCGCTCGAAGTCGTGGGCCGTGCCGCCCGCTTTCTGGGGTACCATGTCGAGGTGGGCCTGCAGTATCACGCCGCGGGCGCCCTCGCGGCCAGCGTGCGCGGGCTTTCGTATGACGACATTGCCGGCCGCGTCGATGGCGGCAGCCAGGCCGCGCGCGGCTGCCCATCCGGCCAGTAGCTCGGCAAGGGCTTTCTCGTGGTGCGATGGATGGGGAATGGAACATATCGTAAAGAAGTGTTTCCAGACGGCTTTCGGCTCGAGCGCGTTCATTTCCATGCGGGCTCTCCTGTTCTGCAAATCGGAAGGACGCATCCTATCACGGATGCCGACAGGGACGCGAGCGGGCTGGCTCGCCGGGCCCTAAAGGCGCTGATTTGCTGTCGCGTTTATCTTCGACCCGGAGTACAATCGAGGGATGAGCTTGCGGTCATGGGGAGGACAGCGTGGGGGACAAGAGCACCATAGGCAAGAAGGAATATTTCGACGAGCTGGACAGGCTGACCGTCGAGCTGGTCAAGCTCCAGGAGTGGGTCAAGGCCAAGGGGCTGCGCGTCGTCGTGCTGTTCGAAGGCAGGGACGCCGCAGGCAAGGGGGGCGTGATCAAGGCCATCACCTCGGGGCTCAATCCCCGCTTTGCCCGCATAGTCGCGCTGGCCGCGCCCACCGAGAAAGAAAAGACCCAGTGGTACTTTCAGCGCTACGTCGCCCAACTCCCTTCGGGCGGCGAGATGGTCTTCTTCGACCGGAGCTGGTACAACCGGGCCGGGGTCGAGAAGGTGATGGGGTTCTGCACCGATGACGAGTACAAGGAATTCACGAGAACCGTGCCCGAGTTCGAGCGCATGCTCGCCCGTTCGGGCATAATCCTCATCAAGTACTGGTTCAGTGTCAGCGACGAGTCCCAGGAACAGCGCTTCCTCGACAGGCTCGAGGATCCGGCCAAGCGCTGGAAGCTGTCTCCGATGGACATGACCGCGAGGAGCAAGTGGGTCGACTACTCGCGTGCCAAGGACGCGATGTTCGAGTTTTCGGATACCCTGGACAATCCGTGGCACGTCGTCGACGCCGACGACAAGTACTGCGCCCGGCTCAACGTCATCACGCACTTCCTGGCCCGCATACCCTACAAGGACCTGACGCCCGAACCCATCGAGCTGCCTCCCAGACAGAAGGCCGGCAAATATGCCAGGCCGCCCATCGACAGCCAGAAGTGGATACCGCGCGTCTATCCGCGGCCGGAAGACCTTGCGACGGGCGAAGCCGATCCGCCTCGCCCGCCGAAACCGCGGGCAGACAAGAACCCTGAAAACAAGGCCGGGAAAAAGCGAAGCGGCAAGAAAGAGAAGAAGAAAGACAAGAAGAAGTGATGCCGCCGGTCTCAGCCTTCTGGAATTATCTGAACCCGTACTTCTCCACGACGAAGTCGATGTCCTTGTCGCCCCGTCCCGACAGGTTGACGAGTATCGAGCGACGGGGCTCCTTCTTTGCCAGTTTCATAGCGAAGGCGACCGCGTGGGCGCTTTCGAGCGCGGGGATGATGCCTTCCTTTCGGCTCAGTTCGTAGAACGCGTCGATGCTCTCGTCATCGGTAGCCGTGGTGTAGCTTACCTTCTTGAGGTCGTGGAGCATCGAGTGCTCCGGACCTACGCCGGGGTAGTCGAGACCGCTGGCAATCGAATATACCGGGGCTGGCTCGCCCTTTTCGTTCTGCAGCAGGTAGCACTTGAAACCGTGGATCATGCCGGGCTTGCCGTAGGTCATCGTCGCGGCGTGGTCGCCCGTCTTCGTGCCCCTGCCCATGGGCTCGACGCCGTAGAGTTTTACGTTTTCGTCCTCGAGGTAGGCCGAGAAGATGCCCATGGCGTTCGAGCCACCGCCGACGCAGGCCACGACACTGTCCGGATGTTCGCCGGTCATTTCGAAAAACTGCTCCCTGGCTTCGATGCCGACGACGCGCTGAAAGTCACGCACCATCATCGGGAATGGGTGCGGCCCGACCACCGAGCCAATGCAGTACATGCTCGTCTTCGCGTCTGCCATGTAGGCTTCGAAGGCGGAGTCCACCGCTTCTTTCAGGGTTTTGAGACCCCTGGAGACCGGCACGACTTTCGCTCCGAGAATCCTCATCCTGACGACGTTGGGGTGCTCCTTCTTGATGTCGACCTCGCCCATGTGTATCTCGCACTCGAGGCCGAAATATGCCGCGGCGGTGGCGAGCGCGACCCCGTGCTGGCCAGCGCCAGTCTCGGCTATCAGTTTCTTTTTGCCCAGGTACTTTGCCAGCAGGGCTTCGCCCATGCAGTGGTTGAGCTTGTGGGCGCCGGTGTGGTTCAGGTCCTCGCGCTTCAGGTAGATGCGTCCGCCGTATTCGTCCGACAGCCGCCTGGCGAAATACACCGGCGTGGGCCTGCCCTGGAAGTGCTTTCGGATACTTCGTAGTTCGGAAATGAACTCGTGCGATTTGCTTATCGAATAGTAGGCGTCGGTAATCTTCTCCATCTCGGTCTGGAGGTCGGGCGGGATGAAGCTGCCACCGTACACGCCGTAGTTTCCTTTGGTATCCGGGAAAGTCTTGAAGTAGTCGGCCATGATTGTTACTCCTTGTAAGAACGTTGGAGCATCATAGCTTGTCGTTATGTTACTGTCAATAGTAACAGGTCGGCGTTGTCCTGGCGAGTCACGACGGCCTAGCCCCCCGGCCGATGAGGTATTCGAGAACGCCGCCAGCGATGGCGCGGGACTTGTCCGAAACGCTGAAGCAATGCTCCCTGCGGCACCGGGGGTCTACGTCGGCCACCTTGAAGCCCGCCGGGGCGTGGTAGCCCGGGCGTATCATGCCGCGGACCACTCCGTCAAAGGGGCATGGAACGACGATCCTGGCCGTTCCCTCCACCGCGTAGAGCGCTTCTCCCTTGCGGCGGAAGTCGCCGATCTCGCACAGTGGTTCTATAATGCCGTCGACGGGAGCGTGCAGGACGCGCTGGGCTCCGTACCCGCCTACCTCGCCTGGCGTACCCGTATCGGGTTCCGCCTGGCCCGCGGTCAGGACCCTGCCCAGGTCGTGCCCGCGGTTCGTCTCGACGACGGCATGAGCGTCGACTCCGGCCTCGAAACCGGGGCCGAGCGCGACGACTATCGGAGCCATGCCCATGGTCGTCCCGGTGTTCCGTTTCGCCAGTATCGCGTCGACAAGCGCAACAGGCCTCAGCACAGACAGCGAAGAGCATGCGGGATCGACGAGAATGGGTACGACTCCGGCTGCGAGCCTGGCGAGCGCCTCAACGGCGCCCGCGACCCGTACCGCACGCACGCCTTCTACCGTGGCGGATCCTGTGTACACCGCCTCCGAAAGCGCCACGGTCCTGCGGATGGCCGAAGGTCGATCAATCTCCAGGGTGATTACCCCGAAGCCGGCCCTGGAAAGGCGGACTATCACCCCCGTGGCCAGATCTCCTGCGCCGCGTACCAGGATGAAGTTTTTCATAGGGCCCGCCTCCGCACCCTGTCGGCGTCGATCGCGATTATGGCCGGGGAATTCCTCCGTACGGCTATTATCTCGGTCAGGATTGCCACTGCTATTTCAGCTGGTGTCTCCGCCCCTATATCGGCGCCTATCGGCGCCCTGAGCGCCAATACTTTGTCCGGGGGAAAGCCGTCGGCTATGGCCTGGTCCAGTATCATCCTGGTCTTCCGCTTCGACCCGATGAAACCCGCGTAGCGATACTCGCGTTTCAGGATGGCCCTGGCGCACTCGAGGTCGGTGGAATGGCTGGGACTGACGACGACGGCATAGGTGGAGCTGCCGAAGGGATAGCCGGTGATGCTTTCCGTGAAATTCCCCAATCGCAGTTCCGTTCCGGCGGGGAAGCGCGCGGGATCGAGCATTTCCGGCCTGAAATCGCTCACGCAGACGCTGAACTCCAGCTTGGCGGCGAAGCGGGCCAAGGCCTGACCGACATGTCCTCCGCCCAGAATGAGGAGTCTGTCCAGGGGGGCCACGGGGTCGTAGAGGAGGCTGTCGACTGGCGATACGACCGGCATTCCACTTTCAAAGGCCGCTCGTGCGGCTTCATCGTCGATTTTCGCTCCCGCACCGAAGAAGCTCCGACCGTCAGATCCGACAACTGCCACGACGCAACCGGCCGCAGCGGTGTTGCTCGCGGCACCGGTGTCACCCGAGAGCGAGCTTACGATCACGACGCGCTCCCCGCGGCCGAGGCAGTCCGCGGCCGCGGCGTACGCCGTTGCATCGACGACGGGGAATACAGCCAGAGTGACGACTCCGCCGCATATCGGGTCGCTGCCGGCGGCTTTCTCCCCGATCATCTCCACGGTTATCTGACTGCCGCGGCCCGACACGATGCTCTCGACGCCTCGAGCAATGGCCTTGGCCTCGACGACGCCGCCGCCTACGGTTCCCTTGAAGGTGCCGTCAGGAAATACGACCATCTTCGATCCGGGATGGCGCGGCGAGCTGCCCTTGACTTCGACGACGATGACCAGGGCCGCTCGCCCGGCGTTGCTCGAAAGGCTCTCTATCAGTTCGCTGGCGTGCATCGTTGTACTCCGATCCTGCGCGTCAGGAATCTTCCGCGCGTTCATTGATGAATGGGGACGTAATGAAAAGACAATAAAGGGCTAAATACTTACCCGGTAAGTATCGCAAAGAAAAAGTATAGGGCAGAGCTTAGCCATCGTCAACGCTAAAAATGGAGGAGGCTGGATCATACCATGCAATCGAAAGAGAAGGATGGCAATTGTATGCCGGCATGTCCGCGGAGCGCCGGCGTTCTTGCCGTATTGCCGGCTCCCCTATTCAAACCACGAAGGGTATCGCCAATCCTTGGGCGGCGAGAGGTTTTCCTTTATCGTCCGGGGGCTGACCCAGCGTATGAGGTTGAGCATGGAGCCCGCCTTGTCATTAGTGCCGGAAGCCCTGGCGCCGCCGAATGGCTGCCTGCCGACTACGGCGCCTGTAGGCTTGTCGTTGACATAGAAATTGCCAGCTGAATTTCGAAAGGCATAGCTGAGATCCTGAATGGCGCAGCGATCCCGGGCGAACAGAGCCCCCGTAAGGGCGTAGGGCGAACTCTCGTCGACGAGTCTGCATACGGCGTCAAGGTCGTCGTCGTCGTAAACATAGACGGTCAGTACAGGGCCGAATATCTCTTCGACCATGCTCTCAGAATGCGGATCGGCACTCAAAATCAAGGTTGGCTCTATGAAGTAGCCTTTGCTTTTATCGCAGCCGCCTCCTGCCAGGATGGTCGCTGCAGGGTCAGACTTGGCCCGGCTTATGAATCCGGCAATGGTATCGAAGGCTGTTTCGTCGATGACGGCGTTCACGAAGTTGCGGTATTCCAGGGGTGATCCCATCGGCAGCGCTTTCACCTCGGCTGTAAGCCTGGCAAGGAATTCCTTTGAGCCGGAAACCGGAATGTAGAGCCTGCTCGCAGCGGAACATTTCTGGCCCTGATACTCGAAGGCTCCGCGGATGCTGGCAGCTATGGCGGCATCCGTATCAGCGTCCGGATGGACGAAAATGAAATTCTTGCCGCCCGTTTCGCCGACAAGACGAGGATACGCGCGGTATGTCGATAGATTGTTGGCGGCTGTCTTCCACAGCGAGTTGAACACCTGCGTAGAGCCTGTAAAGTGCAGCCCCGCGAAATCGGCCCGCGACATGAGGGCCGCGGTGATGGCGCCGGCCGAACCGGGCAGGAAGTTGATGACTCCCGTGGGCAAGCCGGCTTCTTCATAGAGCTTCATGAGGTACCAGCCGGATAGCACCGAACTGGAGGCTGGTTTCCAGACCACGACATTTCCCATGAGTGCCGGCGCCGCTGCCAGGTTGGCCGCGATAGCGGTGAAATTGAAGGGGCTTACGGCGTAGACGAAGCCCTCCAGAGGACGGTAATCAACGATATTCGTTTCCCTTGAGTCGGAGCGCGGTTGCTGCGCATAGAGCTCCTCGGCGAGCGCGGGGTTGATGCGCAAGAAGTCAGCTGTCTCGCACACGGCGTCGATTTCTGCCTGATGGACGTTTTTCGACTGGCCCAGGATGGTGGATGCTATCAGTTTTTGCCACCATCCTTCGTGTATAAGAGCAGCCGCTTTCCTGAAAATCGCGGCCCTATCCCCGAACGGCATAGCCGCCCACAGGGGCGCCGCCTTCATTGCGGAATCCGCGGCCGCGACGGCTTCGGCTTCGCCAGCCGCGTGATAGCAGCCCAAGACAAGTGAATGGTCGAACGGCGCGCGGATTTCCCTGATTCGCCCGGTGCGGACTTCCCTTCCGTCTATGACAAGCGGGATCTCGACAGGATTCGCGAGCTGTCTGGCAATCTCCGCCTCGAGGGCAGCCCTCTCGGGCGAACCGGGAGCGTAGGTCTTGGCCGGCTCGTTGGCTGGCAAGGTCGGAATGGGTTCCATTCCGTGGATGATAGAATCGTACATTCCCATACTCCTTTCCAATGGTGGGGAGGTTGTGGCCTTTCGATCACAGCCTGTCGGTTCCGGTCCATTGCCCTGGGGGACTGTAGGTACGCGGAACTCGGGGTATGGCATAGTGCAGGATGTGTGCGGCTCGCCCGTGCTATCGCTTCGCGGCCCTTGAGCCGGGTGGCTTGCAGTGCGGGCTTGCCGCAACCGCCAACGGCGGTAGAAAATAATAGATTAAGTAAAGAATAAGCCTGTCAGCACTCTCAGGCAAGTATTCCCATGCCGCGTGCTGAAAGCAAGATGTTTCAGCTGGCGAATTCACTGTTTGCGGAAAGTTGCATGAGTATGCAGTAGATCATCGGCCAGTATGCATTCACCATGCAAGCGGAGCCGCGTGGGACTCCATCGTCGATGTCACCTTGACATCGGATCGCACGTCCATTAAAGGTAATGCGATGGAGACGACGGCCAGTCAATCAATCATAAGGCATTTCGGCGATCTACGCCCTGAATTCGTTCCCCTTGGCTTCCTGGTCGAAGAACCCATCCACGGTTACGAGCTCTACAGGCGTTTCGGCGAAACCCTGGCTGGTCTGTGGCGTATAAGCGAGAGCCAGATGTACGCGACCCTGAAACGGCTGGAGGACCATAGGTTCGTGGAAAGCGCCGCTCCTGAAAAAGTAGCCGCCGCATCCCGCCGCGTCTTGTCTCCGAGCAGCTCGGGCAGGTCTCTCTTCGACATATGGCTAGCGGAACCGAGCGTCTGCAATCCGAAGGTACTGCGCCTGGAATTCCTGACGCGCCTTTTCTTCGCGCGGAGGCTGGCTCCCGACTCTGTCGCCGGCCTGTTCGGGGCGCAACGGGAGGTGATAGTTCATACGCTCGAGCGGCATATAGCGAATAGAGGCTCTCCGAAAACCGGCTTCGATGTCTTCGACCTGGCCCTGGCGTTCAGCGAAAGCCAGCTGCGTTCCGCGCTCGAGTGGATGGATGCGAGCGTCGGGCCAGGTGTTTTGCACCGAGGTGCCGCAGAGACGCGACCCCGCGGCAGCCGGACATCAGCCTGAGGCGGGTAAAGACGGTACCCGAGTCAGCCCGGCCTTCGCGCAATAACAGCTTCGCTCATGTCCCCGGTTCTCGGACCGCCTGTGTCAAGAAGTGTCCATCCCCAGCCCAGAACCAATTCGACAAACTCTCCCGGCTTGAGGAGATAGGCGGGATTGATGTGTGGACGCAGCATCAAGACGCTTTCCCGGAATGTCTGCATCGCTATCAGCCCGCCCGGGCGTACCGCCAGGCGCAGCGATGGCCACAGGCGCCGATCGAGAAAATTGAAGCACGTTACGCAGTCGAAGGCATCGGCACTCGGTCGCCAGGTATCCAGATCGGCCTGGATGAGGCAGATCCGGGAACGCAGCTTCGCATGTTCGGCGGAAGCTCTCGCCAGGGCCAGCGCCGCGTCGCTCGCGTCGACGCCGGTCGCGTTCCAGCCACGGCGCGCAAGCCAGAGCAGCGTCCCGCCTGCTCCGCAGGCCAAGTCGAGCGATGCCGGGACTCTGCCGTTCAGTGACGCCTCGGCCGCCGCGTGGTCGAAATGCCGTCCATTGGCGACAAGCCAGTCATTCGGCTCGGGCTCGATGGGCGCGTCCCCGCTTCTATATCGTTCATTCCATCGTTCCGTATCTTCCGTGGCCATGCGCGTCAACGTAGCGAAGTTTCCCGTCGCGGGCAAGCGGGGTGTACGATTCATCCTCGTTGCGTTATTTGCCGAGGCGCGTTGGCCCGCAGGTCGTGCATCGCATGTTGATGAAGGACGCGGCCCAGGCGCATAGTGTGGCCGTGGATACACCGTTTGAAGGCGAACGCTTGTTCTCGACGCTCACCGCGATGTTCCCGGCAATCATGTCCAGGAATCCGGTAATCGCCGCGGTCGGCGGAGGCGGCAAGACGGGGGCCCTGTTTGCCATGGCCGCGAGTTTCGCCGACGCGGGGCTCGACGTGGCACTGACGACGACGACGCATATCCGCGATCCGCGCCGCGAGCGGGGGCGGCGTTTCGACGAGGTGGTCATCGATGGGACCCTGGCGCTTCCCGAGCCCGTCCTCAATGGTTGCGGTGGAACGAGAATGACTGGAACCAACCCGACTCGCGCGGCGCTCGGCACCGGCCGGCGCGGCGTCATCACGGTCATCGCCTCGGCGACGGAATCCGGAACCATGGGATCGCGACTGCTCGGCATACACCCGAGTCGGGTCCGGGGCCTCCTCGGTTCGAGCGATGCTGTCTTGGTCGAGGCCGACGGATCGCGCATGCTGCCGGTCAAGGCCCCGGCTCCGCATGAACCCGTCATGCCGGCGGGCGCGGAAATAGTACTGGGGATGATAGGCCTCGATTGCCTGGGCCGGCCCATGGACGTATCCACGGTGCACCGCCCCGAACTGTTCGGCGCGCTCACCGGGTGCGGCCCGGGCCAGACCATAGTCGTGGATCAGCTGCGCTCCCTCGCCGAGGCTCCCCTGGGGCTCTTCAAGGAGGCTCCTCCCGGAGCGCTGCGTATACTCGTACTCAACAAGGCTGATATGATAGAGCCAGCCGCGCTCGACTCGGTCGCGCGCGAATTTGCCACCGGTCCGCTTCCGGGAATCGACGCCGTCCTGTTATATTCGGCTCGATTCGATGCGGCGCGGATCCTGGCGGGCGCCAAAGGAGCGACGCGATGAGAAACATGCCTCCGGGAACGAGGACCAAAGTCTACGGTCCACAATACATGAGCGAGTCGTTTGCGGTATCGGGCGAGGTGGCCAATCCCCGCGGCTTCTCCTGCGACGAACTGCTGGCATGGCCGCGCGTAACCGTGGAGGGCTTCGTCATCCTCTGCGGCTCGGGAAAGGTCAAGGACATCCCCCGCACGCTTTCGGGGGTGCTGTTGCGCGACATCCTGGACGAGGCGCGCGTCAAGCTTGACGAGCACGAGGACCCCAGCCTGACATACGTCGTCGCGACGGGCAACGACGGCTATCGGGCTTTGTTCTCGTGGCATGAGTTGTTCAACGGCCCCGCGGGCGACGGCGTCATCGTCGTGCTTGAAAAGGATGGCAAGGCCCTGGGCGAAGGCGAGGGGCGGCTCTGCCTTGTTTCTACCAAGGACGAACGGCCTGGACCCAGGAGGGTGCGCTACCTGTCGTCGGTCGAGGTCCGGAAGATATAAGCAGCGCCGTTGCCTACAGCGTTCCCTTGTACATCCCTCCGTCGACGGTCAGCGCCACGCCGGTGATGTATGACGCTGCCGGGGACAGCAGGAATACCGCGGCGTTGGCGAATTCCTGCGGAGTGGCCATCCGCCCGAGCGGGCAATCCTTCATCTGCTTTGCCATTTCGGCCTCGACGGTCGTCCCGTTGGCCTTGGCCCGCGCTCCGAGCAGGTCGCCGACCCGTTCCGTCTCGGTCCAGCCGGGCAGTATGGCGTTGAAGCGTATGCCCTCGGTTCCCAGCTCGAGGGCCAGCGACTTGGACAGGCCCACCGTAGCTGCCCGTACGGCGTTGGACAGGACGAGGCCAGGAATCGGCTGCTTGACCGAGTAGGAGGCGACGAACAGCACGCTCGCGGCTTTGGACTTCCTGAGATACGGCAGGGCCGCCTTGACCAGCCTGACAGCGCTCATGAAAGACAGGTCGACGGCGTTCTGCCACGCTTCCTCCCCGAACGACTCGAAGGGACCGGCCGGCGGTCCTCCGGCGTTGCATACGAGGAGGTCGAGGCCGCCCATCAGTCGGATCGACTCGGCTATCACCGCCGCGGGCGCCTCGGGCGAGTGAAGGTCGCCTGGAGCGAATTTTCCGCCTGTCGAACCGGCTGAAGCCATCAGCCGGGGCACGTCGCGGCCGTTTATGGTCACCGTCGCGCCTTCCCTGGCCAGCAGGGTCGCGGTCGCCAGTCCCAATCCCTTCGAGCCGCCCGTAACGAGAGCGCGCAGTCCCTTGATGCCCAGTTCCATGGCGTCCTCCAGTATTTTGCCGATATGCCACTTTTCCTGACAGCTTCAAATGGAAGCCGGCAGGGGCGTCGTCCAGTACTCTGGGCGAGCCCAAATCCCGGGCGATGTCCCCAAAAGCGACTAGACGGAAACGGCCGTATCTATCTTGCCGGCGGCTGGCGTACCCGCCTTTGCTTCCTTGGCGATGAGGGCGTAGACTTCCTCGAGCGGGGCGGGCCTCTGGAAATAGAATCCCTGCATGTAGCCGCAGTCCCGTTCGGAAAAATATGTCCATTGCTCCTTCGTCTCGATACCCTCGGCGACTATGTCGAGCTCCAGGCTGTGTCCCAGGTTGATGATCGCGTTGACCACCTTCTCGTTCTGCAGCTCGGCGAGGTGGAGGACGAATGAAATGTCTATCTTGAGCGCATCGACGGGCAGCTGCGAGAGGTAGGCCAGAGACGAGTACCCCGTTCCGAAATCGTCGACCATGAACGAGATGCCAGGCAAGCGCTGCTTGATGTCGTTGAAACGCTCTATCGCGTCCTTCGTGTCGTGCATGATCGTGGACTCGGTAAGCTCAAGTTTCAGGCGTGACGGGGACAGCCCGGAACCCTTGACGATGCTCTCGAGCTCGTCGACGAAGCTGGGCTGCTCGAACTGGTGACTCGAGACGTTGACCGAGACGTAGATGTCCTTGAACCCGCGGTCGTGTATCCGACGGGTGTCGTAGCACGCCCGACGCAACGCCCAGTCTCCAAGGAGGATGATCATGCCGCTTTCTTCCGCCAACGGTATGAATACCGACGGAGGGATCTGTTCGCCGTCGTCCCTCCGCCACCGTGACAGGGCTTCCATGCCCCGGATCTTGCCGTCGGCGCCGACGATGGGCTGGTAGAAGAGCTTGAAACCGCCATCGCCCAGCGCTGTCTTCATTTCCTGTTCCATCTGCCACCGGGCAGTCGCCTTGGCGGTGACGGCCGGGTCGTATATCGTGTAGCGGTTCTTGCCTTCTTCCTTGGAACAATACATCGCTATGTCTGCGCTCTTTGTAGCCTCTTCTATGGTTGCGCCGTTGTCCGGAACTATGGCGACGCCTATCGAGACGCCGACGTTGACACGGCTGCCGGCGTTCTTGCTTTTCGACCGCAAGATGTACATGTCCGAAACGCTGGTCAGTATCCGTTCCGATACGACAACCCCGTCGGAAACGTCCTTGATGCTCGACAGTACGACGACGAACTCGTCGCCGCCAAAGCGGTACGCGGTGTCGTGCTCGCGTAGGCAGACGCGGATGCGCCTCCCCGTCTCGATGAGGAGTTCGTCGCCGGCGTCGTGGCCGAGGGTATCGTTTACGTGTTTGAAGCCGTCAAGGTCGAGGAAAAGCACGCAACCTTTCCAGAAAACGTCGTGCTCCGGGCTGGAAAGGAGGTTTGTCATGTCCTCGTTGAACAGGTCGCGGTTGCCGAGCCCGGTAAGCTTGTCGTGGAAGGCAAGGTGCCGCAGCTTGCGCTCTATTGTCTTGCGCTGCGTGATGTCGCGGATGACGCAGGTGAGGGTGCGTCCCTTGTGCTCCTTGGAGTTGCCAAACGACATTTCCATCGGCGCGACTCCCCGATGCTTGGTCGTGCCGAGGAATTCGAATGTCCGTTTGAGACCGACCGCCTTGCGGTCCTGGTCGTCGACGTAAAAATACTTGCGGAATTCACACTCGTGCTTCGAGAAGACCTCCGGCGGGAAAAGAATGCTGAACGGTTGGTTGACGACCTCGTCGCGTTCCCAGCCAAAAGTGTTCTTGACGCCCGAGTTGGCGAAAATGATCCTGAATTCGTCGTCGAGCCTGAATATCGCCTCGGTGATGGTCTCGGAGAGAGCGACGTAGTGTTCCCTCGTCTCCTTGAGCTGCTGGAACAAGGCGTGGTCGAACGACAGGTCGCGTATGAGAGCTATGACGGCTGGTTCGCCGCCAAGCTGTATGGCGGTCAGGAGGCAGTCCATCGATACGACAGAACCGTCGTGCAGGAGCCCCCTGAAGGCCAGGATGTCGTCGGGAGTCGCCGAATGCGGAGCGTCGCCCTGCATCGAGAACTCGGCGAGGCGTTGGTGGAAGGCCGCCCGGTAGCCTTCCGGCAGCAGTTCGTAAATGGGCGAGTCGACCAGGTCGCTTCGTTCGTAGCCGAAGGTCCTGAAGAAGGCCTGGTTGGCTTCTATTATCTTTCCCGAAGGGGACATGATGAGCACGGAGTCCGAGACGCCGTCAAGGAGGATATCGAGGCTGGCGCTCGATTCCTCACCTTCGTCCTCGAGTTTCAACGCGTAGCCTTGAAGAATGCGCTCCAGAAGCTGGGAAAAAATCGACTCTCCGGGGTCGTAGAACGGGTTTCTGTGCTGGCTGGCCGACAGGCTTTGGTCGGCGCTCGGCCTGTCCAGCGGTCCGCTGAACAGGCCGGACAGACCTTCCGGCACTTTCTCCGAGTCGGACGACTCGATGGCTTCGAGCAGCTCCTGCATGTCTATACTTTTTTGCATTGGGGAATCCCTTTTCCACCGTACACCAGTTTTCCGAGTCAGTATAGTACAAAATCCGGGAAAAAACGAAAGAATCGGCGTTGCGCGTGAAGAAAGGGCAATGGCATCGATGAGAGCCCGGTTCAGCCCGCATTGCCACGCGTCATATACCGGGGCCGACGCGCAGCAGGATCCCGAAAGCCTGTATCACCAACCTGAAGGCACTTTCCATTTTTTCCGTATCTCCGAAATTGAGCACGATGTGCAGGTCACGTTCCGGATCGTAGATGAGCATGGTGGCCAGGATGCCGATGTGTCCCTCGGGCTTGGGATATCCTTTGAGGAGGAAGAAGAATTTCCCGAAGTCAATACGCATCAATCCTGCCCCGTAATCGAGTCCTTTCATGAAAACGTGGGTGTAGTGCCTGAGTTCCGACAGCGTTTCGTCTGAAAGCAAAATCCCTGCCCATAAGGCCTTGCTAAATTTAAGGAGATCCCCTTCAGTTGAAGCTATGCCTCCGCCCGACCAGTCTGCCGTGATGCTCGTGAAGGTCGACACCTCCGTCTTGCCGAGCCATGCCTTCCTGATGGTGACGTCCGAGCCGCTCGCAGGCTTGCTGACGAAAGGCATGAACGTCTCATTCATGTCCAGGGGAGCGAGTATTTCGACTGAAAGGACATCTTGGAAAGAGTGTCCATACAATTCCTCGATCAACAGTCCCAGGATGATGAACCCTGTGTCCGAGTAATTGTACGTTTCTCCCGGAGCGCCTACCGCTTCCTGTCTATCCCTTGAAAAAGCGAGCAGTTCGAGCGGGGTCCAAAGGCGACCAGGGTCGGTCACGATGAGGCTGTCAACGCTTGGCTCGCTTTTCCCGCCCCTGACGGGACCGGAAAAATAATCGGCCACACCCGACGTATGCGCCAGCAGCTGTTCCACGGTTACCCCGGACTGGTAATCCGTGCCGCGATACACGAAGAGTCCGTCCAGGGTTGCCGGGGGAAGCAGCGGCGCTACGCGGGTGTCCAATTCCAGCTTGCCGGCATCGATCAAGCGCCCGACAAGCACCGTCGTAAAGAGCTTCCCGACGCTCGCGATATGGAAGGCCGCCGGACCGTCGCGGTTTGCCATGTACTGGGCATGGATGCCCAGCCTGTCGGAGTGGACGAGCAAGCTGGCTACCTCGCCTGAGTTTCCCTTGGCGGTCGCCGTCGCGAAAGCCGCAGCTATCTTTCTTTCCGCTTCCGCCGCGCCGATCGGCGGAGCGGAAGCGCACGCCATCGTAAATAGGCTCAATGCCATCAAGAGAAGCAACGTCGTTATGGCATTCATACCGCTCTCTGTCCCCGCTTTCAAATTGCTCATTCCTTCCTCCGTATTCCTTGTTTAATATTGCTAATAGCAATATTATACTACTGACCATGGACAACGTTAGTCAAGCAACAGGACCAGGCTTTTCGCGGGGGCAATGGCCAGTGTACTCTCTGGAAGATAGATAGGGGGTAGGTACGGAATTTTGCATATTGGGCCTCGTCATGCTCCGCCCCATGACCATCTATGAACTCAGCAAGTCCTTCAAGGCTACGCTTGGCCTCTTCTACTCCGCCAGCCTGGGAAGCCTGCAGGTCGCAGTAAGGAATCTCAGGGCAAAAGGTTGTATCGCGATGGAGGAAGCCCGGTCGGGTAAACGAGCCCGCAAGATCTATTCCATCCTCGACCGTGGACGCGAGGCGTTTTTTCACGAGATGGTCGATCCGATCCCCGAGACCAGGCTGGAGGTGACCAGCCTTGCCAGACTCCATTTCATGGGGTTGTTGCGGACCCTGGACGAGCAAGCCAGGGTCAAAGCGATAATCATCGAAGCCGTCGAGTCATCGCTCGCCGGCCTCCTCGCAAAGAGGGAAGAACTTGCGCGGCTTCAGATTCCCCTGGAGTACCGGCCCGTTTTTCATTACCAGGTCATGACCCTTGAATACGGCATCATGTCCCATAAGGCGGCGCTCGCGTGGTTCGGGTCCATCGAGCTCGAGCCGACACCATAACGATGTAGCGTTTGTCAGCGCTGGATCGGTAATCCATGCCGCCCCACCAGGCGCTTCGCGCCCGCGCCGCGGTAGCGGCGCAGCCTACCAGACGCTACCGCGGCCTGGGCGGGCAGCATCAATAAAAAGACCGCGCTCCTTGCGGAGCGCGGCCACTTAGGCTCTATCTGGCGTCTGGGTTAGTAATCCATGCCGCCCATGCCACCCATGCCGCCCATTCCGCCGCCGGCTTTGGGTTCGGGGAGGTCGGTGATGGCGCACTCGGTGGTAAGCATGAGGCTGGCCACGCTCGCGGCGTTCTGGAGGGCAAAGCGGGTTACCTTGGCGGGGTCGATGATGCCGGCTTTGACCATGTCGACCCACTCCATCTTCGCGGCATCGAAGCCTATGCCCTTCTTCTCGCCGCGGGCGCGGTCGGCGACGACGGCTCCGTCGACTCCGGCGTTCTCGGCGATCTGGCGGATCGGCTCCTCGAGGGCGCGCTTGACGATTTTGTAGCCAACCTTGGCGTCGTCGGAAAGCTTGTCGGCGCCGTTCTTGTCGAGGGCGATGGCGGCCTGGATGAGGGCGAGACCGCCGCCGGGGACGATTCCTTCCTCGATGGCTGCGCGGGTGGCGGAGAGGGCGTCCTCGACGCGGTGCTTCTTCTCCTTCATTTCGACTTCGGTCGCGGCGCCGACGTTGATGACCGCGACGCCGCCGGCGAGCTTGGCGAGGCGCTCCTGGAGCTTCTCGCGGTCGTAATCGCTGGTGGTATCGTCGATCTGGGCCTTGATCTGGCCCTTGCGGTCATCGATGTCCTTCTGCTTGCCGGCGCCGTTGATGATAGTCGTGTTGTCCTTGTCGATCTTTACCGTTTTAGCGGTACCGAGCTGGGACATTTCGGTGTTCTCGAGCTTCATGCCGAGTTCCTCGGACACGACCTCAGCGCCGGTCAGGATGGCGATGTCCTCGAGCATGGCCTTGCGGCGGTCGCCGAAACCCGGTGCCTTGACGCCGCAGACGTTGATGGTGCCGCGGAGGTGGTTGACGACGAGCGTGGCGAGTGCCTCGCCATCGACGTCTTCCGCTATGATCACGAGGGGCTTGCCGGTCTGGGCGATCTTCTCGAGTATCGGGAGCAGGTCCTTCATCGACGATATCTTCTTGTCGTGGATGAGGATGAAGGGGCTCTCGAAAACGCTGGTCATGGTGTCGCGGTTGGTGACGAAGTAGGGGGAGAGGTAGCCGCGGTCGAACTGCATGCCCTCGACGAACTCGATCGTCGTGTCCATGGTCTTCGACTCTTCAACAGTGATGACGCCGTCCTTGCCGACTTTTTCCATGGCGTCGGCTATCTGCGCGCCGATCTCCATGTCGTTGTTGGCGGAAACGGAAGCGACATGGGCGATCTCGTCCTTCTCCTTGATGTCCTTCGAATTCTTCTTGATTTCCTCGATGGCGGAGGCTACGGCGGCGTCCATGCCGCGCTTGAGACCCATGGGATCGATGCCCGCGGCGACTGCCTTGAGGCCTTCCTTGATCATGGAGTAGGCAAGGACGGTGGCGGTGGTGGTTCCGTCGCCGGCGACGTCGTTGGTCTTGGTCGCCACTTCCTTGAGCAGCTGGGCGCCCATGTTCTCGAACGGGTCCTCGAGCTCGATTTCCTTTGCGACGGACACGCCGTCCTTGGTCACGGTCGGTGCTCCGAATTTCTTGTCGAGGAGCACGTTGCGGCCCTTGGGACCGAGGGTCACTTTTACCGCGCGTGAAATCTGCTCTACACCGGAGAGCAGTCTCCTCCGGGCATCTTCGCTGAACAACAGTTGCTTGGCCATATTCTTGTATCTCCCTTTCTCTCGTGGGCGTTCCGCCCCGCTCCGGGTCTCGCGCTCCATTGAGCGCTCGCGAGCGCCGTTCCTGGACGGGTTGGCGTACGTTTGTTGAAACGAACCGGTATGGTTCGCGTATGCAAAGATACTAAAAATCAATGCAAGGCGACAAGGGGCAAATGCTGGTCAAAATGCCGAATAGTGCCGGTGATGGTTCCCTGAACATCGCCAAACCGATATAATTGCTGTCAATGAGCGATGAAATTTCGGTTTTATTCAAAGACGACTGGCTTCTCGCGGTCAACAAACCTTCGGGTATTCAGTCCGCCCCTGATCGGTATGCGCCGGACGCCGTCGACGTTTCGAGGGAGCTCGGGATGGAATACGGCCGCCTGTGGCCGCTCCGTCCGCTGGATCCGGATACGAGCGGCGTGCTTCTTTTCGCGCGTGACGAGGCTAGCCACCGCGCGCTTTCCATGGCGTTCGAGGCCCGCGGCGTCGAGTCCGTCAGCCACGCGGTGGTTTCGGGCAGGCCGACCTGGACCCGGACAGTCTGCGAACTCAGCCTGACTCCCGATGGCGACAGGATGCACCGGACCTTGATAGACGGCGCCGGCAAACCATCGGTCACCGACTTTCTGGTGCTGGGCGCCCACGCCAAGATGGCCATAATCGAGGCGCGATCATTGACCGGCCGCACTCACCAGATCCGCGTGCATCTGACGGCGCTCGGCTATCCGATAGCCTGCGACCCGCTGTACGGCGACGGCAAACCTGTTTTCCTGTCCAAGATCAAACGGCGGTGGAAGGGCGACGAGGATCGCGAGCGTCCCTTGATAGCGAGGACGGCCCTGCATGCCTTTTCAATCGAATTTACGCATCCGGCCACCAGTGTCGTAATGACCATAGAGGCTCCGTACCCCAAGGATTTCAGGGCCATCGTGACGCAACTGCGCAAAATGTGACCGCCCATGGAGGGTTATCTAAAATGCGGACGCATTTTGGATAAGCTTCATTAACTTGCGCAGATTTCGCAGCATTTCTTGCTATAGCAAGAAATGCGCCGCCAGTACTCTGGCGCAACTGCAAAGCCAATTTCAAAAGTAACAGACTTTTGAAATTGGCTCCACGGCAAGCTTGCCCTCGGCGCTCGTTGTCTATATTCTGTTGCGAGGCTCCCACCGGGAGCTTGGGCGCCTGGCGCCCTTATCCAAGCAAGAACCGGAAGTATCATGAAGAAGACGTTCATCTCCGCAGTCGCCATAGCGGCGCTTTCATTCGCCGTCCTGTCGTGCGGCGCCCAGGACTCCACCAAGGCTCCGGCCGAAGGGGAAGCCGCAGCTCCCGCCTCAAAGGCCGATGTCAGCTACGCATTCGGCGTGGCGGTAGGCACGAGCCTCAAATCCACGGGTGTAGAACTCGACTATGGCAAGTTCCTCGACGGCGTCAAGGACCTCATCGAAAAAGACAAGACCACGGTGACTATGGAAGAGGCCCAGCAGATCATCCAGGTCGCGATAACGGCGCAGATGGAGAAGATAGCCGAAAAGAACGCAGAGGCAGAGAAGACCTTCCTAGCCGACAATGGCAAGAAAGCCGGCGTCACGACGACAGCGAGCGGCCTGCAGTACGAAGTCCTCAAGGAAGGCGCCGGTCCCAAGCCCCTTGAGTCCGATACGGTCAAGGTCGATTACGTCGGCACCTTCATGGACGGCAAGCAATTCGACAGCTCCGTCGATTCAGGCGAACCGGCCGTGTTCCCCGTCGCGATGGTGATTCCGGGCTGGGTCGAGGGAATACAGCTCATGACGGTGGGTTCGAAGTACAAGTTCTATGTACCGGCGGCGCTTGCCTACGGCGCCCAGGGTTCGCAGGGTGGCATCGAACCGAATACCATGCTGATATTCGAGGTCGACTTGCTCGGCATAGAACCTCCCGCTCCCGCCCAGTAGTACCATTTGCTACAGACGGAATATCTTCCGCAGATCCGCGCCGCGCAGGACCCTTCCGTGCAGGTAGAACAGGAATACCGCTACCGGCACGAGGGCAAGCGCGGCTACCAGTGACCAGTACGGCCGCGTTCCTGTTCCCAGGGCCAGCCGTATCAGCGCTTCGAGCGCGACGAGGAAGCCCGCCAGGCCGAGCGCGGCGATGCCGAGCAGGTTGATGCCCTTGACCCGCCTGCTCGCCATGGCGGCCGCCGTGGCGCCCGCCGCCATGAAGCTGGCCGCGGCTATGGGCACGCCCAGGCTGAGCGACCAGTCGGTGGAGCCGTCGAAACCGTCGATGACCACCATGAAAGCCAGAACCGCGACGCCGATGACCGCTACCGTGGCCCGTGGCTTGCCGTACAGCGCCAGCGGCGTGACTGAAACCGCCCAGCCCAGAAGCACCGAGGCAACGGCGTACGGCGACCATCCCAGCCTGGCATCGGTGAGCAGGTCGACGAGGAACAGCGCGACGCTTGCGAGGCCGGCGGCCAGCGTCACGAGCTCGATGCCGATGCGACGCCGTTCCCGTTCCGACAGCCTGTAGGCGTCCTCCCGATCGATGATGCGCTGCGGATACGGGTCCTTGGCAGCTGTCGGGCTGGCACCGCCAAGCTTCTGGATGGGCGCCGCGCATAGCGGACAGGCGTCCGTCCCGTCGTCGACCTCGATTCCGCAACTACTGCAATATGGCATCGCCGTATTCCTTTCCCGACCCGCCGGACTGGTTCGACTCGACCTTGACCCGTAGACCGTCCTTGACGAGCCTCGTGAAGAAGGCCCTCTCAAGGTCGTTGCGCTCGATGACGCTCCCGAAGCTGATGGACAGGGCGTCGCCATGGCTGACTATGCCCGCCACGGTCTTGAGCCCCGGAGTCGAAGGCAGGATGATGTCGACGCGAAGCACCCTGAGCGCATACGATTCCGGCAGGCGTACCGGTCCGACGTTGGTCGACAGGCTCGAGTAGAGGTTTTCACCGTACGTTCTGTAAAGAGTCCTCATGATGACATCCTTGAAGGCCAGGGGGATGACCCTGATGAACGGATGCCTGGTCGTCATAACGTTGCGGGTTATGATCCGTCTGAGTTCCTTCGGGTCGAAGGCAAGGCTAAGCATCGCCTTGACCCTGGCTATAATTTCGCGGAAATCATAGTGGCCAAGCCTGGTATCGATGTCGGGGGTGGCCGGCAGGCTGAAATTCCTGAGAGTCACAGTCGGAAAAAAATGGCGCAGGTTTGCCGGCACCTGGAGCCTGATGATGGCGCGCTTCGGCGGCACGGCATGGCCCCTGTCCGCGTCCTGGACATCCTGCAGGGCGGCGAGATAGACGGCCGCGAGGTATATCGTCAGCGTCGCTCCGTATTCCTTGGCCTTGGCGAGCGCGGCCGAAAGCGATGTCGCGCCGGTCGTCACTCGCATCGTGTGCACGGGCAGGGGCCGGCCGGGCAGGTGCCAGGCCGGTAGGCCACGTGCTGGCTTGGGCGTACCCGGCGAGGCGTAGCGGGAAAAGGCGTCTTCCCATTCCTCCGGCCAAGGGCTTTCACGGGGATCGAATACCGTGCCGTCGTATTCGGTTTCGATGCCCTGCAGGCGGTAGTATTCGGCAAGCAGCGAGCGGAAGAAAATGAGGGCTCCAAAGCCGTCGGTCAGTATGTGGCACATCTCCAGGGCGACCATATCGCCATTCGAGCGGACACGGTACAGGTAGCCTCCGCGCTGTTTCGTCGGCACCATCTGCATGGGGAACCGCGAATCCCTGGCGACCGGGTTGGCAAGCCTGTTTCTTTCAAAGAAATACCAGAACGCGCCTTTGCGCAACTCGAGCTGGAAATACGGGAAGCGGGGCCGTACCGCGTCGAGTGCTGACTGGAGGAGTCCCGCGTCGACCGGGGTATCGAGTGTCGCCTGTATGCGGTAGTATGCGCTGATCCTGTCGGAAAGCAGCGGTGGATATATCAGGGCCGCGTGGTCGAGGGCATACCAGGGATGTTCCTTCATCACGTTCCAATGTACTGGAAAACGCGACCAAGGGCACGCCCTCTCCGGCTCGAGACTATGCAAGATCGCGCCTGACCGTCAGAATGTTCACCTGATGATTGACCTTCATACCCATTCTACCGCCAGCGATGGCGCGTTGACGCCGGACACGCTCGTCCGGAAGGCCTGTGCGGAAGGCCTGTCGGCCATTGCCTTGACCGACCATGACTCGCTTGACGGCCTGCCTGAAGCCGCCGCTGCGGCGCGCATCCTTGGCTTGCGCTTCGTGCCCGGCATCGAGATAGAGATAGCCTTCGAACCGGGCGAATTCCACCTGCTCGGATTGGACCTCGTCGATGTGGGCGACGCTCTGAGGGAAGCCGCCAGGAGCCTGGCGCTTTCCCGGGAGGACAGGAACAGGGCTGTCGTCGATATGCTCAGGGCTGACGGCGTCGACATTGAATACGAGGCGCTCAGGCAGCAGGCCGGTACGGGAATGCTGGGTCGGCCGCACATCGCCCAGTTCCTGGTGGAAAAGCGCGTCGTCAAGAACAAACAGGCCGCTTTCGACCGATACCTTGCCAAGGGAAGGCCCTACTACCTCCGGAAGGCCTGCCTGGAACTCGGCGATGCGGTGCGCATCGTCCATGAATCGGGCGGCCTGGCCTTTGTCGCCCATCCCATGTCGTTGTTCGCGAGCTGGACCAGATTCCGTTCGCTGTTCGTGGAGTGGAAGGAGCTGGGCGTCGATGGCCTCGAGGCCTGGCACCCGACAGCCAGGCTGGTCGACTGCAGGCGTCTCGACGTACTTGCCCGCGAAGCGGGTTTCCGCGTCAGTGCAGGCAGCGATTACCACGGCGCGGTGCGCCCCGACCGCCGTCTCGGCCATACCGCCGGCGACCGGCCGATAGCCGACGAATTCCTGTCCTGCCTGTCTCGATAAAGTTTGGCATGCAAAAGCTTTGCCACGGAGACACAGAGTGACGAAGTGGAAAGAAATATAAGAATGCCACGGAGACACGGAGACACGGAGACACAGAGTAAGAAGGGAGAGGTGGAGAGAAGAAAAGAGATAAAAAAATCTCTATTCTTCTCTCTTGCTTTCTTCTCCATCTTCCTCCGTGTCTCTGTGCCTCCGTGGTCTGATTTCTTTCTTTGCTTTCTTCCCTCATCTTCTCGCGTCTCTGTGGTTGAAATCCTCTAAATGGCTAGCCTCGGCGGCAGCCGGAGCATCCCAGCACGTGGACGTGGCGGTGGCCGGGCTTCTCGAAGTAGCGCGCGATGAGGTAGCCGCCCCGGGGCACTACTTTTTCGCATACGGGGCAGACGCGGCGGTACTCGGTGTTCTCCGGCCAGCAATACGGGCATCCGTATATCTGCATGGCCTTGTCTGCGCCCGCGCCCTTCCAGACCTTTGATTTGACGAGCGCTCCCGGGGACAACTTCTCGCCGCAGACCGGGCACGAGCGGACGCCGACACCTTTTTCCCGTACCTCGCCCTGGCCGTCGGCCACGAAACGCGGGCTGGCCCGCTCCTTGCGCAGCGCGAACGGCCTCCATGCGAAGGTCCAGAACAGCCAGAGGAGTACGGTGCCAATAGATGCGAGTACGGCCGCGAATACCAAGTCGTCCATCGGGGCAGTATAGCATGGCGTTGACGACGATCCGCAGTCCGGCGATACTGTAGCGATGGCAACGCTATACATGGTCGCGACTCCCATCGGCAACCTCGAGGACATCACCCTCCGGGCCGTCCGCGTGCTTGGAGAAGTCGACACGATCGCCTGCGAGGATACGAGGCACACCCTCAAGCTGCTCAACCATCTGGCCATCAAGAAGCCGCTCGTCGCGTGCTACGCGTACGACGAGGAAAGAGGTTCGGCGAGGATCCTCGGACTGCTCGGGCAAGGTAGGAGCGTCGCCTACTGTTCCGACGCCGGTACCCCGTGCCTCTCCGACCCCGGCATTCTGGTAGCGATGCGTGCCAGGGAGTCCGGCCATGAGGTCGTGCCGATTCCCGGGCCGAGCGCCTTCGCAACCCTCGTTTCCGCGGCCGGAATTTTCTACAAATCGGTTACCTTCGACGGGTTCCCGTCTCCGAAGCCAGGGCGCAGGCATACACGGGTCGCGGAGCTCATGGCGAGGCAAGAAGCCTTCGTCATGTACGAATCGCCCCACCGGATAGTAAGACTATTGGCCGATATTGCCGATATAGATGGTGAGAGACGGATATGCGTCGGCAGGGAGATGACCAAGCTCCACGAGGAATTCCTGCCCGGAACGGCATCCGAGGTCAGGGAAACGCTCGGCTCAAGACCGGAAGTGAAGGGCGAGATCGCGGTACTTGTGTCCGGCGCCAAAAAAGGGTAAACTAATCCAGAGGCGTTGCCGATACTGAACATGTGAAAGGCAGGGGCCACCGATGACGATTGACAGGCTGAACCCGCTGGAACCCATCCAGCCAAAGAAACCCTCCGGCGTAAACCACGCCGACAGGAATTCGGGGAGTGATTCCGTGAGCCTGTCCTCCGAGGCCGTCGTCAAGGCAGAGCTGTTCAATGCCCTCGAGCTGGCCAGGGCCGCTCCGGAGCTGAGGATGGACCGCATCGCCGAACTCAAGGCCAGGATCGACGATCCCGACTATATAAACGACGCCATCCTGAACGCCACCGCCGACCGAATCCTCGACCAGCTCCTGTAAACTGTTTTCTACTGGCAAATTTCGAGGGCGGAGGCTTACACCTCCGTCCTTTTCATTATATCTGGGCGTTCGCTTCGTTGCGGCACACGAGGCACCTCTCGACATACATAAAGTATGCCTTCGGGGTTCCCCGCATGTCGCGCCTCGCGCTCATCCCCGATATATTGAAAAGGCTTTCAACACATCGAGGCGCACTCGAGGGGGACGCATGGCTGATTTCAGGTTCCACGTACCGGCCGATTGCTTCATCGGGCAGGATGCCATCTACAAACTTCCCCTTATCCTCGAGGGCGGGCCGGAACGCGCGTTGCTCGTCGCCGATCCCGGGCTTGGCGCCGCCGGAGCCGCCGAGCGGCTGGTATCGGTGCTCGAGGGGCGAGGCATGCAGCTCATTACCTTCGACGATATTGCCGAACGGCCGTCGTCGACCGCGGTCGACGAGGCTGTCGCGCTCGCCAGGGGCTCGCGCGCTCCGCTGGTCATAGGCATCGGCGGCATCCGCGCCCTCCACGTGGCCAAGGCCGTGGCCGCGCTCGCGTCGGGGGACTACTCGGTGGATGCCTGGATGGACGGCTCTCCGCCGCTGCGGCAACCGTTGCCGCTGGCGCTCGTACCGACGAGCTACCGTGATCCCTTCCTCCTGTCGGGCGGCCTCGTGCTCACCGACGCGCGTTCCGGAGGAGCCGCATTCCTACAGGCCCAGCGCGGAGTCGAGACGGCCGTCATCCTCGATCCCAACGCATTCGGCGGCCTTTCAGCCAAGGCGGAGGCGGCATCGCTCCTCGACGGTGTCATGGCCGCGGTGGAAGGCTACGCATCGTCAAGGGAAGGTTTCCTGTCCGACATGGCGCTGCGCGAGGCCATCGGCCTCTACATCAGGGCCCTGGACGTGACGCTCCATCGACCGGAGGATCCCCAGGCCAGGGTGGATGCCGTCCGGGCATGCTTCCTGACCGGGCTGGGACTAGCGGCTTCGTCTCCGGGACTCGGTACGGCCCTGTCGTTCGCAATAAACGCGCGCTGGGGCGTCCCCAAGGCCAACCTGGCCGCCGTCATGCTGCCGTACCTGCTCGAGTCGCTTTCCCGTTCGCGGCCCGAGAAGATAGCGGCGCTCGCGCCGCTGTTCTGCGAGGTGGAACCCGACGAAGGCGCCTCGGGAGCGGCCGCGCGGGCCGTGGAGTCGATACGCACGAGGCTCGGGCTGCTCAAGATACCGAGCAGGCTCAAGGACTTCGATCTTGCCCTGGAACGCCTCGTGGAAACAGCCGAGGCCGCCCGTCGCTTCGACTTCATGAATTTCCTTCCCCGCACGATGACCGTCGATGATGTCTTTGACTTCATCAAGACGGTCTACTAAGGGGATGATAGCCGTACGGAAGTTGATGACCCTCAGTCCCCTGCACAGGGCGCGGAAGGCGGCCCAGGTTCTGGGACATGTCGAGGTCGACTATCGGCAGGGCCGGACTGGCGCGGGCCCGTGGGTCGCGGAGCTTGGCGCGGCCTTTGCCGCGGACGAGTCGCTGCCCGCGGACTTGCGCGCGCTCGCGGCTGAGGCCTCAGGCGAGGCCGGAAGGAAAGCCCTGTCGTCGCCTGAGGCTGGAGCCAGGCTCGTCAACCTCCTGGCGCGGGGGCTCGAGGCGTACGCAGGCCTGTCGCCGGCTGACTGGGATTTCCGCGAACCGCTCGGCCTGAAACTGGCCGCCGGCGTCCGCAGGACCTTCCCCGGCGTCCGCGCCTACCTCGAGGATCTACGCTCGCCGTTCAACGTCGGCTCGATATTCAGGAGCGCGGACGCCTTCGGGGTCGCCCAGCTGGTGCTGTCGGGCTTCACCGCCGACCCGGCCCACCCCCGCGCGGCACGCTCCGCGATGGGCGCAACCGATGTCGTGCCGTGGCACCGTGGCGGCCTCGAGGCGCTGGCGGCTCCCGGCGAGGCCTTTGCCCTGGAAATGCGCGGCGAATCAATAGACACTTTCGAGTTTCCCAAACGCGGCATCGTCGTCGTAGGCTCTGAAGAGCTGGGCGTCTCGCCCGAGGCCATGGCGCTGTGCCGGAGGACGGTGAGCATACCGATGCTCGGAGCCAAGGGCAGCCTCAACGCGGGCGTAGCCTTCGGCGTGCTCATGGACGCGTGGCGGCGAAGCCTGGAGTCCAGGGGCGTCGAGGCGGTGCGCTCAGTCGTCGGCCTGGTCTGACAACGCGGAGCTCTTAAGCGGTTTCTTCCATCTCCTGAACAGGATTCCCACGATGGCTATGTTGACTATTGACGCGGCCGCGAAGCGGTTCCATTTGGGCGAACCCGACGCGATCGAGCCGACGTAGGCGTGGAGCCTGACGGCTATCGTGTACTTGGCGTCGTCGTCGAGGAACACGAGGGGAGCCATGAAGCCGTTCCACGCGGACAGGAACGCTATCATCGCGGCCGCCCCTATCGCCGGCAGCGCGAGCGGCAGCTGGACGCGGAGCGTGTAGCCTAGGGTACCCATGCCCTCGATCCTGGCGGCGTCCTTGAAGGCGGGCGGCTGGTCTCGCATGAACTCGGCAAGCGCGAAAAGCGCGACGGGCAGGCTATGGTACAGGTAGACGAGGACGACGGGCGTGTAGCCCCCGAGCATCCCGAGACGGCGCCACAGGTCGTACAGCGGTATCAGGGAATGCACTCCTCCCGTGCTCGACAGGGCTTGCAGGGCGACGAAAAAGGCGGCCGCCTTGGCCCGCGGCCTGTCGGCCAGCCACGCGGCAGCCGGAAACGCCGCCACGCCTATGAGCGCCGCCGTCAGCGCGGAGACGTAGAGCGTATTGGCCAGCGCCAGGCCCAGCCCGTCGTCGACGAAGGCCTTGCGGAAATTGGACGCCGTGAGGAAGCGCGGGACGAATGAATCGACGAAGGCTATCGACAGGTCCGAAAATGCCATCCACACTATGCAGAACGCCATTATCGCCGCCGCTGCCGCGAGGACGGCGACGACTGTCCAGGACGAGCCGACAAGAACGGCGTCGGCGACCTTGCCGGGAATATGGCCCGGGCGCCGAGGCCGCAGGGGCATATCGTCGACCGCCTCATCGAGGCCAGATCCGGGTTCGAGCGCCGGACTCCCGCCCGGGCTGCCGGCAAAAGCCGGTGCCGTTTTCCGGCGGGGCAGCGGGCTGCGCCGCTTCAGCGTCGCCCTGAGTAGGAAGCCCCCGGCCACGGCCAGCGCTCTGACGACGGAGAGCGCCACCGCGTAGGCTGCGACCACGCCCGAGTCGGCGTAGCCGGAGAACAGGTCGTAGAGGTAGAGTTCCAGCGTCGTGGTGGCGCCGACGACCGTGCGGTCGGTAACGCCGGCGCGCAGCGGTGGGCCTCCCGCCGTCAGGAGGAAGGGCACCGTGAATTCCTTGAAGGCGGATACGAGCTCGAGCGCGGCGACCGCGCCTATAGCGCCGGACATGGAAGGAAGCCTTACGGAGAACGCGAGCGCCGCCGGCCCGGCGCCGTCAAGCCTGGCCGCCTCGTCCACCGAGCGGCGCGACCGGCCGAGCGCGGCCAGCAGTATGAAGACCGCCTGCGGCAGCCTGAACCACGCCGCGACAAGTACGCTCGCGATGAAGGCCGCCGCCGGGGATTCCATCAGGTTGACCTCTATGCCCGTCAGCGCGCGGAAGATCGAGTCTCCCGCCGCGCCGTGCAGCATGAATCGCCACAGCGGCGCGCCTATGTAGACCGGTACGGCCCACATGGCGACGAGCAGGGGGAAGAGCAGCGCATAGGCCCGCCTCGAGTCGAGGGCCAGCGACGCGATGGGGTAGGCGAGGAGCATGGTGATTCCGGCGGACGACAGACTCCACAGCACCGTAATGCCCGCCGCCATCGGAAAGCCGCGGTCCGCGGCGAGTTCCCGGTAGTTGGCCAGGCCGGCAAAGGCGCCGCCGGAGAAAAGGCTGCCCGCCAGGGCCGAAGCGAAAGGCGCCGCCCCCGCCAGCACGACGAGGACGGCGAGCGGCGCTAGCCTGCCGTGGTCGGCCGCCAGGCTTCGCAGCCTGACGCCGAGCCGGTGATCCGTCAGAAGCGTGCCTCGACGCTGGCGAGCATCTTGATGTTCTTGATGCCTTCCGGCAGTTTCGCGATGGCCCGGTCCCATACGAGCACCAGCGGCGCCTCGGCCGCTGGGAGCTTCTCGCCGTTCTTGTACATCGCGACGATGATGTCGGAATTGCGGGTGATGTCCCTGGAGTTGACGCTGACCGTGAAGCCGTCGGCTGCGACGAAGTCAATAATGTAGCCAGCATCGGCTACGGAGTCCGCGTACGGGGCTATCGACGCGTCCTGCTTGTGGGGCGCGTATTTGGGATCGTCGACGTAGCCGAGGAGGAGCCACAGCGGGAAGCCGGTATACTCGGCGACCTCGCCCTTTTTCTCGAACGTCACGGTCTTCCTGTGGCAGCTGACACAGCTCTGCACCGTCGAGCGGTCAAGGTCGAAGTTCATCTTGCCCGAGAGCTTCAGGGTGAAATCGACGAAGTCCTTCTGCTTGACGACTATCTTCTTGACCATGCGGACCGACAGGTGACCGTCGATGTTCGGCGTGCCCGGGCCGACCTTGATGGTGCGGATGTAGCCAGGATCCTTGGCCAGGTAGTCGCCGTCGAGCCTGAACGCCAGGAGCCATTCGCCGTCCTTGGCGTCGAGTACCGTCTTGCCCGGGTAGCTCATCTCATAGCCGTCCATCGCGACGAAGGTGACGGAGTCGTCGGCTGAAATGTCCGCGTAGCTCGCAAGGAGGTCCAGCAGCTTGACGCCGCCGTAGACGCCTTCGTAGCGGGTTCCGGCGCTGGTCGTATAGGCGCCGCGGCCTTCCTCGTAGATAGGCAGCTTCTCGAGCTCGGCAAGTGTCCAGCTGGCCTTGGCGCCGTTGATGTCTATGTCCAGGGCGAACGAGGCCGCGGCCGCGGCGAGCGTGCTCGGGGCAAGAGATGTGTCGACGCGCACCACTTCCTTGACCCACAGGTTCTTGGCGGAGTCGCCGACAACCATCGGCGATATGGGCTTGCCGTCTTCCTGGTCGGCGATGATGAGGGATCCCGGGGCCAGGTCCCTGGTGTTGAAAGTGGCAGAGTAGCCATCCTTGGCCACGATGGTGACGTCGTAGCCGGCTGCCCACAGCTGCTCGTCGAAGAGCCAGGCGTGGTCAGTCTCGGGACCGTCGACCATCGCCAGCGCGAGCCTCAGCGGCATGCCACGGTAGCTCGTTTTCACGCCTTTCTTGTCGACGGTCTTCTCGACGTAGTGGCTCGCGTGTTTCCTGGCCTCGTCGAACCAGCTCTGCCACAGCTTTGCTTCGCGGACGCCCTTGAGGTCGATGGCCCAGCCCGTGCCGTCCTGGTACGACTGGTCTGACTTGGCTCCCGCGGCGGTTTCTCCGGACGGTACGGCCGGTTCCTGGCTGACGCAGGCAACAGTCACCGCTGCCAGGGCCATCACCGCGGCAAGCGCCGCCACGATGCCGGATAACTTTGTCGTTCGTTTCATCTCGTGCTCCTTGGAAACTTGGTATTTTTTGCAGAAAATCATCCATGCGTAGTCATTCGCTCATGATGGTAGCGAGCGCCGACAGCATTTCCCCCGCGCTCATCGATCCGCCGAGGTACAGTCGCAGCAGCTTCCACGACGCGTTCTTGAACTCTCCGTAGGCGGGTTCGGGGGGCACGGCGACGCCGGCTTCGTAGCTCGCCCTTGACGCCTCAAGATAGGGATCCCCGGCCGGCAGCAGCGCCCAGGCGTCGTCGTTGGCGGGGAGCTTGCCCTGGGGCTGACAGAAGGCCGCCTGGACGCCCGCGCCTGACAGGTGCTGCACGAGGCGCCTGGCAAGTACCGGGCTCTTCGTCGTCCTGGTCACCGCCCAGCCCTTGTAGTCGAGCATCGGCGCCAGCCTCTTGCCGCCCGCCGTGACGCGGGGGAAAGGCGCCACGCCGAACGGCAGCCCCAGGCGGCTGAATTCGGGGATGCTGTAGGAGCCCGAGAGGATGAACGCGGCCTTGCCCGAAGTGAAATACGCCATCATCGCGTCCCGTTCCATCGGCGAAAGGAAGCCACGGTCGATGGCGCCCTTGAGGTATCCGAGCGCCCTGGCGTAAGCCGGATGCCTGACGTCCATCCGCCCGTCCGCCCCGACGACCGCGTCCTTGCCGAAGCCGACGACGAAGGGCAGGAACCAGTACGCGGAATAGGCGTTCCACGCCGCGCCCACCCTGGCGCCGGAGGCTCTGGCGATGCGTTCCATGTCGTCGAGGCTCCAGTCGGCCGGAGGCGCGGTCTTCACGAGGCTGGTCGAATAGAATACCAGTTGCGAGTCGCTGTAGAATGGCGCCGCCAGCATGCGGCCGCCGAGAGTGAAGGCTTTCTCGCCCTTGGCGGCGGCGTCGGGGAGGCGCAGGCTTCCCAGCGGCTGGAGCGCGTCGGCCATGGCGAGGTCAGGCAGGTAGTCCGATTGCACCATGACGAGGTCGGGTGCCTTGCCTCCGCCCCGCAGGACCGCCACGAGCTTGCTCTTGATCGAGGGCACGTCCACGACCTTGGCGGAGACGCCCGCCCGCTCAGCCCAGCTCCGGATTTCCGCCTTGAGTTCGGGAACGCCTTCCCACGACAGCCATACTTCTATTGCCTTCTCCGGGCAGGGCTCTCCCTGGAGAGCCACCTCCGCAACGTCGTGCAGGCGTTCGCGGGACCTTTCCTGGCCCGGATCGAGGACGAGATCCCAGCCGCCAGCCGTCTCGACTGCGTACATGTCGTAGAGGCGCTCGCCCAGGTCTTCGCCGTCCAGGGACCGCGTCCCGCCGGCTGTCCTGATGGTCAGCCGCCACGCCTCGAGCTGCTGGGGGAAAAGCTCGCCCAGGCTGTAGCCTCGTTCCCCGGCCACGCCGGTAGGCATGAGGCGCGACTCCGCCTTGACGGGGGGCAGGCTTGCGCCGTTGTAACGGAGCCCGGGGGGAAGGGCTAGGGCCGAGTGTGCCAGGATAGTGGATAGTGCGACGAGCATGGGCATAGCACGGCTCACCTCGCGTCCTCCTTTTCAAGCGCGGAAGGTCGGGGCGTTTCCGCCGTCGGCCCTATGGCCCGGCCGCCGTGGGCAGTCGCTGAAACAGCGGCGCCAGTAGGCGAAGGGGCTCGAAGGATTGGGTCGCGTCATTGTCATGGCTCGGACATGGCTTGTCAAGGACGATTCGTTTGACAAGTCGCCGTATCGCCCGTACACTGTCAACCATAAGATAACCTCTTCCAACGGGAGGGCCTCATGGCCAAAGTAATTCTCAAGGACGTCACCAAGATATACGATGGCGACGTAAAAGCAGTGGACTCGGTGAACATCGTCGTCGAGGACAAGGAATTCGTCGTTTTCGTCGGCCCCTCGGGTTGCGGAAAATCGACGACGCTCCGGATGGTCGCCGGACTCGAGGAAATCTCGGGCGGCGAGATAAGCATCGACGGCCAGATCGTCAACGACGTGCCGCCGAAAGACAGGAACATCGCGATGGTGTTCCAGAACTACGCGCTCTACCCGCACATGAGCGTGTACGACAACATGGCTTTCGGACTCAAGATCCGCAAGCTTCCCAAGGCCGAGATCGACAAGCGCGTCCGCGAGGCCGCCAAGATCCTGGACATCGAGAAGTACCTGGACCGCAAGCCGAAGCAGCTTTCAGGCGGCCAGCGCCAGCGCGTGGCGGTGGGCCGCGCCATCGTACGCAACCCCAAGGTGTTCCTGTTCGACGAGCCGCTGTCCAACCTGGACGCCAAACTCCGCGTCCAGATGCGCGCCGAGATCATCGACCTGCACCAGCGTCTCCAGGCCACGATGATATACGTCACCCACGACCAGGTCGAGGCGATGACGATGGGCGACAAGATAGTCGTCATGAAGGACGGCCTCGTCCAGCAGATCGGTTCGCCGCTGTACCTCTACAACCATCCGATCAACAAGTTCGTGGCCGGCTTCATCGGCTCGCCACCGATGAACTTCATCCCGGTCAAGGTTCTCGAAGAGGGCGGAAAAATCGTCCTTGACGAGGGGACAGCCAAGATGACGCCTGACCCGACTCATGTCGCGGCCCTCAAGCCCTATGTAGGCAAGGATGTCGTCCTTGGCCTGAGGCCCGAGGACTTGCCGTACGACGAGACCGCCAGGGGTTTCAAGACGACGATAATCGTGGTGGAACCGCTCGGAGCGGAAATCCACCTATGGGCAAAGACGTCGTCGAGCCAGATCGTGTCCAGGGTCGCGCCCCACCACACCATCAAGCTTGGCGACGTGGTCTGCTTCGCGCCGGTGATGGCCAAGGCCAGGTATTTCGACAACGACAACGAGCGCTCGATACTGCCGGTGGCGACCGTCGAATCGGAGTCGACCAACTGATACGGGACTACCGGGCGAAGCGCTCGAGTTTTGTTTGTAGCCGGGGCGTCCACGCGGAAAACCGCGCTGGATGCCCCGTTCTTGTAAGGCCGCCGCCGATTCTCTATAGTGGTAATCATGATCAAAGCGCTTGAGCTGTCCGTACTGGCCCTGGTGGACAGGATAGACGCCATAGAACGGGAAACCGAATCAATGTACCTTCAGCTCGGACAGGTCTTCCGGTCCGTAAAGGCCGCGGTCGATTCAAGCTCCCGGGAGACTGAAACGGCCATCCGGGCCGTGCTCCACGAGCATCGCAGCGGCAGCTCGGTCGAAGCGGCGCAGCGCCGCTCGGTGGATTTCATCGAGGATGCCACGCGCTTCTTCGAGAGCGCTTCTACGGCCGAACAGGAATTCATGCGCGGTATCGTGTCGGGAATCGAAAGCCTTTCCCGGCTCGACGACATCATCGACCGCATCCGGGACGATTCCGAGGAGATGGAGATAGTCTCTCTCAACGCGATGACCGTCGCGCTCAAGTCGGGCGTCGCCGGCCGCGCCTTCTCCGTGATCACCGATGAGCTCAAGCGGCTTTCTGGACGTACCATCAGGCACGCCGACGACCTGTCGCGCGCCGGCCAGGCCCTCCTCGAGAGACTCGGTACGCTCAGGCAGGCGCTGGAAGCGCTTTCCGCCA
>CAZNXK010000001.1:39043-85897 GCA_964576835.1 uncultured Treponemataceae bacterium
GTCGTCGTTTTTCAATTCCGCAAAGGCCGCCCTCGAAAGCGGCTTCTCGGCACTGGACAGAGAGGTCGACGAGACCGCCTGCGCCATCAGGGGCCTCGGTGACGGCGCGTCGAGCGTACGCGAGCCCATATCGGCCATCATGCAGGAGGTTCAGCTCCAGGACATCATCCGCCAGTCGCTCGACCATGTCCGGCTTTCGTTGCAGGCGGCCGAACCCGCGGGCGCAGCCGCCTCGGGCGAGGCGCTGGACCCGGCCGAGGAAGCGGCTTTCCTCGTCGAGATAACCAGGCTTTCGGCCTCGCTGCTCGATGACGTGGCAGCTCAGGTGCGCGCGAGCCTCGCGCGGTTCAGGACCGGCATGGAAGGTGTCGGCGCCGTGATGTCGTCGGTCGAATCCGGACGCAAGGCCATCGTCGACAAGCGCCAGCTCTCGGGCGGCGCTGACGACTATGAAGGCAAGGCCAGGGCGTACATCGTCGCCAAGGGGTCGGCGGTTTCCGACGCCACGGCCATCGCCGAGGACGTCCTCGGGCTCGAGCTGCGTTTCAGGGAAATGAATTCCATACTCGCGAGGTTCAAGAGCATCGTGACGGCATCCAGGATAGAGACCGCCAGGAACAAGGCGCTCGCGATAGTGTCCACGACCGTCATCGGCATGATGGAACTGATCGAACGCCTCTCCGAGGATGTGGCGGCCGCAGGCGGCGTGACGAGGTCGTTCGGCAAGACCCTGTCCACCGGCATGTCCGACTACCTGTCGGGCGCCGAAGAAAGCCTTGTGACCCTGGAAACCGAGACCGCCAGGCTCCAGGCTGAATTCGTGCGCATAGACGAATCTCGCAACCGCCTGTGGAAAACCGAAGCCGAATTCAGGCCGTTCTCCAGCCGTTTCGCCCAGTCGCTGGGCGAGGCTGCCGGCTCGGTGGCCAGTGTGGAGTCGCTCGCGGAGGAGCTCGAGTCGATGAGGGACGCCCTCCTCGCCTATGCCGGCGACTCGGCGCAACAGGGTCATGAGTATGCCGCGTCGACAATACACAGCGAGAGGCTCAAGGCGATCGTCGACCGTTTCACTATATTCGCGCACAAGCAGACGGCCGCGCGACTTACGAGCTTCGACTCCGGAGGCAATGCGGGCGATGATGATTCCACGGCGGAATCGGGTGACGTCACGCTGTTCTAGCGTGGCGCGGGGCAGCGCTTGTTCACGCACAAACTGAGCCAGTTCGAACAGGACATCATCACGATACACCCCGGTGAATACCATGTGTCCGGCGACGACGTAATAATCGCCACGGTCCTGGGCTCGTGCGTGTCGGTGTCGTTCTGGGACCAGCGGCTCAGGCAAGGCGGCATCAACCACTTCATGCTGCCAGGCGACCTCGACGACAAGGATGTGGTACGCAGCCGCAACGCCAAGTACGGCATGTTCGCGATAGAGCTTCTGTACAACGAGCTCATGAAAAAAGGTTCGCGCAAAGCGGATATCGTAGCCAAGGTGTTCGGCGGCGCGTCGGTGCTCAGGCTTTCGGGCAGCCCGACGAAAATTCCCAAAGGCAACGTCGACTTTGCCGTGGCATATTTGCAGAAGGAGGGCATACCCATCGTCGCCAACGATACCGGAGGCATCCTTCCGCGCAAGATATTCTTTTTTGCCAGAACGGGCAGGATACTCTTGAAGAGGATACTCGGCACCATGGCCACCACCGTCGAGCGCGAGGAAGAGGCTTACCTGGACACGATCAAGAGGAACGAGAGCGGAGCCATAACGCTGTTCGACCGATAATCCTGCTCATGAGGCGCAGGTGTCGGTTTTCCTGCCAGGCTCGCCCCTGCAATCGACCACGAAATTGCCCTGCGGGACGTAGACGCGAGAACCGGGCGGAAGCGACGTGGTCAGCCACACATTGCCGCCGACGACGCTCCCCGCCCCGATGACGGTGTCGCCGCCGAGTATCGTCGCGCCCGAGTATATCGTCACTCCGTCCTCCAGCGTCGGATGCCGTTTCGTGTCGCCTTCGCTCTTGCGCACCGACAGCGCTCCGAGCGTCACGCCTTGGTATATCTTCACATTGCGGCCTATGACCGCGGTCTCGCCGATGACGACCCCGGTGCCGTGGTCTATGAAGAAGCGCTCGCCTATGCTCGCGCCGGGGTGGATGTCTATGCCTGTCTTCGAGTGGACATACTCGCTCATCATCCTGGGAATCAGGGGTACTCCCCGCGTCCAGAGCCAGTGGGAGAAGCGGTGGACCGTCAGCGCCTCCAGCCCGGGGTAGGCGAGTATGACCTCCTCCGTCGATTTTGCCGCGGGATCGCCGTCGAAGGCCGCCTCGACGTCCTCCATCAGCATAGACCTGATGGATGGCAGCACCTCGAAGAAATCCTGCACCATCTCCATGGCCTCCAGATGACAGGCTGCGGGGCAGCCTGCACGTCCGGCGACGCGGTAGCCGTACTCGAGGCTCTTGGCCGTCTCGTTGAGGAGGGCCCTGGCCATACGGTGCACCAGCTCTCCGATGACGAATGAGGCGTTGGTGTCGTCGATGCCGTCTTCCTGGCGGTAGCCGGGGAACGCTATCGTCTCCAGATCGACGACTATCGCGTGGACCGCTTCCTTCGACGGCAGATTCTGTCCCGTCCTGTGGTTGATCCCCCCGGTCTTTTCATACGAACCGAGGAGCGCCTCTATCGAACGCGTGAACGCTTCCATCCCAAGAGCTTACCGACAAGTGATGCCAGGCGTGAAGGGCCCCGCGCAAAGAATCGCCCGAGTTCGGCAGCCGCAAGCCCGGCGGACCGCTCTCCGAGGCCGATGAGCGCGTCGACATGCTCGAAACTGAATGTCGCGCTGTCGTCGAACGAGGTGACGGTCAGGCTGGCCATCGCGTTGATGCGCTCCTGGGCGCTCTTGGTCGCCGCGTTGAAGCAACGCGCGACCACGTCCATGCCGTTTTTAAGCGACGACGGGTCGATGTCCTCGAGCGGCGAGACGTTCGAGGCGAGGATATGGCGGAAACCCCTGGCCTTGGCCGCATCGCATGGCATGTTGTCGAGGATGCCGCCGTCCACCAGCAGCATGTCGCCAAGCCTTACCGGCGTGAAGACGCCGGGGAACGACATCGAGGACCGCAGCGCTTCGGCCAGCGGCCCCGAGTCGAAGACGACGGTATGGCCATCGACGAGGTCGGTGGCCGTGCACGCGAAGGGCACGGGCATGTCCTCGATGCGGATGTCGCCGAAGAGGCGCTTGAACTCGGCGAGCACCCTGGCTCCTGAATCGAGGCCCGGGCCGCGCAGCATAGCCCGCAGCGCGGCGCCGGCCTGCACGAGCCTTGACAGCGCGAAATCGGGCAACCTGAAGGACGGGTTCTCCATGAAGTCGCCGAGCTTGAAGCCGCGGGCGTACGCCTCCATGCGGGAGGCATCCCATCCCATCGAATACATCGCGCCTATGATGGCGCCCATCGAAGCGCCTGCGATGAAGACCGGCATCGGGGAACCGCGCCGTTCGAGCTCCCTGAGGACCCCTATATGCGCGAGCCCCCTGGCGCCGCCTCCCGACAGGACCAGGGCCCACTTCATGCCGTCCTAGGCCTTCGAGGTCGTACCGGCGACGTCGCCCGGTTCGCCCTTACTTACCTTGCCCATCATCACGAACGCGACAAATTCGCATATGGCCGCGAAGACGAAGATGCCCGGGTAGCCTACCAGGTCGATGATGGCGCCGGTGACCGGCGGGGCAGAGATTGCCGCGGTCTGGCTGAAGGTGTAGTAGAGCCCCGTGTAGACGCCGATGGTCCCGAAGGTAGCCATCTGCCACAGCATCGGGAAGGAGTTAGTGACTATCGTTATCCAGAAGATGCCGTAGGCGAACATGGAGGCCAGGAGGAGGTTGAACCTGAGGCCGGCTCCGAGCGAGGCGGCAATCGGACTCGAGATCACGGCGCTGAGGCCGAGCAGGACTGTCAGAACCAAAAGCGAGCCGCGGATGGCCTTTTTTCTTCCTATCCGGTGGGCGATGTAGCCCGAGGGTATGGCGAAGAGGAGCTGGGCAATGGCGACCGCCGAGGCGGGCAGGGCGGCCTTGCCGTTGGAGGTGACGCCGAAGACTTCCTTGCACAGCTTGCCTATGAAGGGCAGGATGCCCTGGTAACTGAGGAACCAGAAGAACAGGGCGAGCAGTATCCACAGCGTACTTTTGTCTTTCTCGCCCGCTACGGCCTTCAATGACTGCAGGAGCGGCACTTTTTCTTCTTTTTCGTGGTCCTCATACTTTCGCTCGCGGACGAAGGTGAACACCATGAGTGTCGCGATCACGACGAAGACACCCGCTATCGGAAAGGGGATGGAGTCCTTGGTCCTGCCCAGGACAGGTAGGACTATGTCGAGGTCCATAAGCCGCGCCAGTCCCACCGTGCCTATGATGGCGCCGAGCGCGCCCATCGTATTGATGACGCCGTTGGCTTCCGAACGGAACTCGCCGGGAATGGTGTCGGGCATCAGCGCGACCACCGGTCCCCGCGACGCCTGCTTGACGAGGTTGAGGCCGAAGATGACCAGGATCAGCGCTCCAAGCGAGCGCGCGGCGGCATACGGTATGAATGAGAAGAAAAGCGCCGACAGCGGCAGCAGCGTGACGATGAAGGGCATCCTCCTGCCTATCCTCGTCCTCGTGTTGTCTGACCACAGCGATACGAAGGGGATGAGGAAGACCGCGAGCATATTGTCCAGCGTCATGATGGCGCCGATCAAGGCGTTCTTCTGGATGTATTTGCCGAGGAATATCGGTACATACGTGTCGTACAGGATGTCCATCAGGCTCATCGTGAAGAACCCGAATCCGATGAGGAAGGTCAGGCCGGCGTAGCGGCTGAAGCCCTCTTTCTTTTCATTCATGGCAGAACCTCTCCGGCCCCGTCGGGCCTGATGTGAACGATTGTCGTCGCGCCCGCGCCGAAGCGCGCGTCCATGAAATCGGCGTAGCCTTCGGCGCGGTCCATACGGACATACGTCTGTATCGTGCCGGCAAAACCGCCGCCATGCACCCTCGTCGCGCCGTCCTTGCCGAGGAATGCCCTGGTCAGTTCAAGCGCCACCGCGAGCGACTGCTCCCTGACGGCTCCCGGCGGCGTGACGTTCTGCAGGAGCCGCCATGACGAGTCTCCCGAACGGCGGACAAGCTTCAGGTAGCGCTTGAGCCTGTCCCTTTCGAGCGCCTTCGCCATCGCGTCGGCGCGCTCGTCTTCGTCGATGAAATGCAACGCGCGAAGCAAGGCGCGGTCGCCCGCGGCTTCGCGGATCTCGGCGGATTTTGCCAGGAGCTTGTCGACGGGAAGCCTGCGGAGGCTCGGCAAGCCGAACAGCTCCGCGACCGAGCGCATCTCGGCTGGGATCGCCGCGTAGTCGTCGGTCAGGTCGGCATGGCTGCTGCCGGCGTTGACCACGGCCAGGGCGTAGCCCGCCTTCTCGAAATCGAAGGACACCCTGGACCAGCGCGGTTTGTCCGGTCGCCCGAAGTCGATGGCCGAGATGCCTCCAAGCGCGCAGGCCATCTGGTCCATCAGGCCGCATGGCTTGCCGAAATGAAGGTTCTCCGCTTCCTTGCCGGCCATCGCAAGCTCCACGGGAGGGATCTTGTTCCTGTTGTACAGGGCGTTCTGGATCTGGCCGAACAGGACTTCGATGGCCGCCGAAGAGGAAAGCCCCGATCCGGCGGGTATCGCCGAGTCCATGGTGCCGGAGAATCCGCCGACCGTTCCGCCCCGCCTCGCCAGCGCCGCGGCAACGCCTCGCAGCAGGGCTTCGGGCTTGCCGCGTTCAGCCGGCCTGGGCTCGAGGTCGCCCAGGTCGACGCGGAACGGCTCGGGCCAACCTTCCGAGCTGAGTTCGACGGTCATGTCCGCGCGGGGCGCCACGCACGCGAGGGCGTCAAGGTGGACGGCGGCGCACAGCACCCTGCCGTCGTTGTGGTCGGTATGGTTGCCTCCGAGCTCGGTCCTGCCCGGGCTCGACACGATGGCCGCCTCCGGGCAATCGCGCCCCGCGAGGGTCGATTCGACCAGTGTCTGCCAGCGGACGGCCTGGGCCGCGGCCCTCGACTCGCCGTACCATCGGATCAGGAGCTTGCGGCCATCGCGCGAGCGTGGAAGCTTGATCAGCGTTTCTGGATCGTGCATCGTTCCTCCGGGCGGTCTTCCCAACGATAGCACGCTTTCGAATGTTGGAGAAGCGAATGCGGAGCCGCCGTCAGGCGGCGGCTCCTGCGGCTTCCTGCAAAAGCCCCGTCAGGCCGACATCTCGTAGATGTAGCCGGTGCGCATGCAGGTGTCGAACAGCTCGCGGGTCATGAATTCCTCGCTCACGTCGTCCCAGTCGTCCCTGTGTCGTACGATGCGCACCACGTACCCGTCCTCCATCTCTCCCACCATTTCAAGCACCGATGGCGTTCGTTCGGTGCTCTGTATCGCGAATGTCTTCATCGTCTTCCTCCAGTCGCCGCCCGCGGCAGTATTGTCGCGAGAGGTCATGTATAGAATTTCGGCTTTTGGGGACAAGGGTTTAGGCATACCTTTCACGGCGCGCTATGGACGAGGCTGGTCATGGCGCTGTATAGTCGAGTCATCCCGCGGAACCGGCTCACCCTCTGATTGAAACGTTCTACCCGGGACCATTTTTCCCTTTTTTAAGGATACCGATGTCTTCTCCTACTTTTGCCGATTTCGGCTTCTCGGAGCCAGTACTCGCAGCGCTCGCCCGCAAGGGATTCGAAGAGCCCACCCCCATCCAGTCGCTTGCCATACCCCGTCTTCTCGCCGACGGAAAGCATCTCCTGGCCCGCGCCAGGACCGGCACCGGCAAGACCGCCGCCTTCGGCCTGCCGCTCGTCGAGAGGCTGTCCGCGCCGGGCCCGAAGGTCCGCGCGCTGATACTCGTGCCGACCAGGGAGCTGGCCGTCCAGGTGTCCGGCGAGATCGCCAGCTTCGTGCCCGGTGCGACGCCCAGGATAGCGACCGTCTACGGCGGCGCCTCGATGAGCGAGCAGCTCAGGCGACTGTCCCGGGGCGTAGACATAGTCGTCGGCACGCCTGGGCGCGTCATAGACCACATCGACAGGAAGACCCTCGACCTGTCGGCCCTCGAGTGGCTAGTGCTGGACGAGGGCGACGAGATGCTCGACATGGGTTTCATCGAGGACATCGAAAAAGTGCTGGAAGCGGCCAACCCGCAGCGCCGCGTCGTCCTTTTCTCCGCGACCATGCCGGCGCCCATCATGCACATCGCCAAAAAATACCTCGGCGTCTTCGAGGTGGTCGAAGACATGACCAACCCGGTGCAGGCGGGGCTCACCGACCAGATATGGCTCGAAGTTCGCGAACGCGACAAACTCGAGGCGCTGTGCCGCATCGTCGATGCCGAGGACGAGTTCTACGGGCTCGTCTTCTGCCACACCAAGATCGAGACCGACGCCGTAGCCAGGGCCCTCTCCGAGCGCGGTTACGCGGCAGAAGCGCTGCACGGCGACATATCGCAGGACATGCGCGAACGCACCCTCGGCCGCTTCCGCGACAAGAAAACCCTCGTTCTCGTCGCCACCGACGTGGCCGCCCGCGGCATAGACGTCGAGTGCCTCACCCACGTCGTCAATTTCAACCTGCCGTTCGACCCCGAATCGTATACCCACCGCATAGGCCGAACCGGCCGCGCCGGAAACAAGGGTACCGCCATTACCTTCGTGACGCCCGAGGAGTACCGCCGCCTGTTCGCGCTGCGCCGCGCCTCGGGCGACGGGCTCCACAAGGGAGCCGTTCCCACGGTTACCGACGTGATAGAGGCCAAGCGCTCGCGCATCATGGCAAAGACGACAGGCGCGGCCCGCGACATCCTCGGCGTCTCGTTCCAGTCCGGCGACGAGGAAGCCGATGGCGGGGCCGAGGGCGTCGCCGAAGCCGGAGGCGCAGCGGCGGAGGAAGCCGGCCCCAGGAGGACGGATCCTCAGGTCGCGGCTTTCTACCTCCTCGCCGACGAGCTGCTCTCCATGCTGGATCCCCGTGTCGCGCTCGCCTCGCTGGCGGCCGCCGCGTATTCGGGCGACCTCGATCCCAGGCGCTACGGCGAGGTGCGTGACGTCTCGGTCGACTCGGCCGCCACGGCAAGGCTGTACGTGGGACTCGGCAAGCAAGATGGAGCCTGGCCAAAGGACGTCGTCGCGGTCGTCAAACGGCTGACCGGGCTTCCGGACCGCCTCATCGACGACATCGAGGTGCTCGAGCGCTTCTCGTTCGTCAGCGTGCCGTTCGAGGCGGCCGAGAAGGCCATAGCCGAAGCGCGAAAGCAGAGGGGGGCGCCGCCAGTGCGCATAGCGACGCCGAAAGGCGGGCCGGGCGGGCAGAAGCGTTCATACGGACCCAAAGGCGGCTACGACAAGCCCAGGCCCTACCGGCCGCGAGGCGTAGGACTCGGCGACTCTTCCGGCGGCAAGCCGTACCACAAGCCGCGGCCTGCCAACTGAGCAGCGACCGCCGCCGGATCAGGACAGGGAGAGTTCCCTGTCCATGGTCGATTGCAGGGTCCTGCGGATGAATGACCTGAGCTTGGCGCGCTTGTCGTCGTTGACGCTCGCCGGCTCGAACATGATGACCGATATCATTCCCGTCCCGGCGGCTTCGTGGCTGCCTATGACGACGCCGTTGACGATGACACGGACACCCTTGAGCGTCAGTTGCAGGTCCCTGAGCCTCGTTCCGGCTTTGGGCGTCGTGCCTCTGGAGAACACCGCCGACATGCCCACCGAACTCAGATCCCTGATCCAGCCGCGGAGCACGCCGGCTTCTGTCGAACAGTTGAATTCGGTGGCGTCCGGCGGGCAATTCGCCCGGACGTAACGCCTGCGCCCGCGAGCCTCGTTGGCCTCGAGCATGCGTAGGAGTATTTCCGTCGTCTTGGCGGCGCCGATCTTGACGACGATGAAGCCGCACTCGATTCCAAGGTCCATGAGGTAGTACGAACGCTTGGCTTCGTCGTCGAGCATCGTTATGACGCCGAAGGCGGCGCCTATGGAGGCTTCATCGTCGCGGATGGACTTGATCCACTTTCGCCAGACGCCCTCGTCGTCGCCTTCGTCCAGGTTGACGAAGGTCAGGCACTCGGGCTCCTTTCGCAAGAACCGGGCCAGCTTGGCATGGTCTCGCGTCGAGTAGACCTCGAATTCGGCATCCGTCAGGGATGCCGCCACCTCGCCTATGACGGCGGGAGGATTGAGGAAGAACACCTTCTTGCCGAAAGCCTGCTTCCTGTCGACCGAGGCCTTCTGGTCATCCGTCATCGATTCGTTCGCCATACACGCATAGATTACCGTTACCGCGCCTCCGGCGCAAGCGGCGCTTGCTACGCAAGCGGCGCTGGCTACGCAAGCGGCTCATCCGATTTGCCTGTATTCGCGGGTGCCGCGCGCCAGTTTGACGTATTCGAGGGCGTTGGCCAGGTTGTGTTCGTACTCCTCGTCGCTTACCTGCCGGACGAGCCGGGCCGGGCTCCCCATGACGAGCGACCTGGCGGGGAAGCGCTTGCCCTGCGTGACGAGCGAACCCGCGCCGACTATCGAGCCTGGGCCGACTTCGGAGCCGTTGAGCAGTATCGCGCCCATGCCGATCAGGCTGTGATCGCCTACGGTGCAGCCGTGGAGCAAGGCCCGGTGCCCGACGGTCACATGGTCGCCGACGACGCAGGGCTGGTTTCTGTTGACATGTACGACGACGCCGTCCTGCAGGTTGGTCCCCTCTCCTATTGTGACCGGCGCTATGTCGGCGCGTATGATGGCGCCGAACCAGATTGACGCGTCCTTGCCTATGCTCACGTCCCCGGCCAACTCGGCGTTCCAGGCGACGAAGGCGCTCGGGTCGATGACGGGCTCGTCGCCGCCTATGGCATGTATCATGCTTTCCTCCGCATCTCACACGTCGTCAGTATCGCTTCGACGCCGCGCCCTTGTCAAAACCCATGGGAGAGAACGATACTGGAAACAATAGTGGCGGGGTGACGCGTTTTCTGCCTACACATCGACGCCGAAAGGTCGATACGATATAATAGAGTCCACGGCAAGGAGAATTGATGGCGTCCGAAATCGATGAAGTTCATCAGATTCTCCGAATCGATTCCGAACTCAACAAGATACGGGATTACGACATCCTCCTTGAGCGGGTGCTTCTCGAGGCCAGGCGCGTCGTGCACGCCGACGCGGGTTCCATCTACGTCAAGGAAGGCGACGTCATATCGATCAAGTTCGCCCACAACGACACCAAGCAGAAGAGCCTTCCCCCGGGGGAGAAACAGGCCTACCCCCACTTCAGCATACCGGTGAGCGACAAGACCATTTCAGGCTACGTGGCGATGACCGGGGAGCTGCTCAACATCCCCGATGTCTACAAGCTGCCGCGCGGCCTTCCGTTCAGCTACAACACCGAATACGACGCCAAGGTGCACTACAAGACCACCTCGATGCTCACGGTACCCCTGAAGACGCAGAACAACATAGTGCTCGGGGTCATCCAGATCATCAACTCGATGGACGCCGGCGGCAAGATAAAGGCGTTCTCCAGGGAGGACGAGTCGCTGGTGACGCATTTCGCGGCCAACGCCACGGTGGCGCTGCAGCGTGCCTACATGACCAGGTCGATGATAATGCGGATGATCAGGATGGCCGAGCTGCGCGACCCCAAGGAGACCGGTCCCCACGTCAACCGGGTGGCTGGCTACACGGTCGAGCTCTACGAGCGCTGGGCATACCGGCACGGCCTCGAACAGAAGGAAATAGAGAAGAGCATGGACCTCCTGAAGCTCGCCGCCATGCTCCATGACGTCGGCAAGGTGGCCATCTCCGACATAATCCTCAAAAAACCGGCGAAATTCACTCCCGAAGAGTATATCGTCATGCAAACGCATACCGTTTCGGGCGCGCGGCTTTTCGACGACCCCCAGTCTGACTTCGACACCATCGCCGCGGAGGTAGCCCTGACGCACCACGAGAACTGGGACGGCACCGGCTACCCCGGCTGGGTCGACCCCAACACCGGCGCCATCCTCAGGAAAGACAGCGAAGGCCGGGTTCTCAGGCGCAAGGGCGAGGAAATACCGATATGGGGCCGCCTCGTCGCCATTGCCGACGTTTACGACGCCTTGATGTCCCGCCGTGTCTACAAGGAAGCCTGGGACGAGTCAGCCGTGCTCGAGGAGATGCACAAGATGTCCGGGACCAAGTTCGAGCCTGAGCTCCTCGACCTGTTTTTCGAGGTCATGCCAAGGATCAGGGACATCCGCGAGCGCCATCCCGACAACGACTAGGCGGGCAGCCCCTGGCCCGCAGCTCCATTGACCGAGACCGGGCCGAATTATTACTATGCTCAACCATGATTACCCCCGATGAACTACGGAACAAATACCTCGATTTTTTCAGGACCAAGGACCACGCGGTCATATCAGGCAAGTCCCTCATACCCGAGAACGACCCGACTGTGCTGTTCACCACCGCCGGCATGCACCCGCTGGTGCCGTACCTGCTCGGTGAGCCCCACCCGGCGGGCAAGCGCCTCGTGGACTATCAGAAGTGCGTGCGCACCGGCGACATAGACGAAGTGGGCGACCCGGCCCACCTGACCTGTTTCGAGATGCTCGGCAACTGGTCGCTCGGCGACTACTTCAAGAAGGAATCCATAGCCTACTCGTGGGAATTCCTGACGTCGAAGGCCTGGCTGGCGCTCGACCCGCGGAAACTGTCGGTGACGGTGTTCAAGGGCGACGAAAACGCGCCGAGGGACGACGAGTCGGCTTCCCACTGGAAGTCAGTCGGCGTGAGCGAGGACCGCATCGCCTACCTGCCGGCGAGCGACAACTGGTGGGCCGCCGGTCCGACCGGCCCCTGCGGTCCGGACACCGAGATATTCTACTGGGTCGCCGAGGGCACGCCTCCCGCCGGCTCCAACAAGGGAACGGACCCGGCCAACTGGATGGAGATCTGGAACAATGTTTTCATGCAGTTCAACCGCGTCGACGAACGGACCCTGGTCAAACTGCCCGCGCAGAACGTCGATACCGGCATGGGCCTCGAGCGCACCGTCACCGTGCTCAACGGCAAGACGAGCGTTTACCAGACCGAGATTTTCCAGCCCATCATAGCCGCCATCGAATTCGTCTCGCGCTACAAATACGGCTCCGACGAGGCCAAGGACGCATCCGTCCGCATCATAGCCGACCACATCAGGGCGGCGACATTCATCATAGGCGACCCCAAGGGCGTTTCACCAAGCAACGTCGGCGCGGGCTACGTGGTCCGCCGCCTGCTGCGCCGCGCCGTTCGCCATGGCCGCAAGCTCGGCATCGAAGGCGCGTTCCTCTCCGGTCCGGCCATGATAGTCATAGAGCGTTTCGGCGGCGCCTACCCGGAGCTGGTCGAAAACAGGGAACGTGTGCTCACCGAGCTGGCGCGCGAGGAAGCCCAGTTCCTCGAAACCCTGCAGAAGGGAGAGCACGAGTTCGAAAAGATGCTGCCCAACCTGCTGCGCAATCCCCAGAAGGTCATGTCGGGCCGTCTGGCGTTCAAACTCTACGACACCTACGGTTTCCCCATAGAGCTGACCGACGAGCTGGCCGGGGAGAACGGCATGACGGTCAACCGCGCCGAATTCGACGAGGCTTTCAGGAAGCACCAGGAGCTGTCCCGCGCGGGCGCCGGGGAGACATTCAAGGGCGGGCTGGCCGACCATTCGGAACAGACGACGAAGTACCATACCGCGACGCACCTCCTGCACAAGGCCCTCCGCATGGTCCTGGGCGACCACGTTGCGCAGAAGGGCTCCAACATCACGACCGAGCGCCTCCGCTTCGACTTCTCGCATCACGGTGCGATGACTGCCGACGAGGTGGCGCGCGTCCAGGCCATCGTCAACGAGCAGATAGCCAGGGACCTGAAGGTGACGATGGAGGTCATGCCGCTCGAGGAAGCCAAGGCCGCCGGGGCCATGGCGTTGTTCGGCGAGAAGTACGAGTCGGTCGTCAAGGTCTACACCATCGGCGACTTCTCCAAGGAAGTCTGCGGCGGTCCCCACGTCGAGCGCATCGGCTCCCTGGGCAAGTTCGTCATCCAGAAGGAACAGAGCTCCTCGGCCGGCGTCCGCCGCATCAGGGCCGTGCTGGGGTAGCAGCGCCCCGCAGAGCGCCGAGATTGTGTGTCCGCCGCTCTGCGGGAATACCCCACGTCCGCGCCGCATGCCCGAAAGGGGCGTCCAGAATAAGCTCAACAGAGATGCGCGTGGGTCCCGCCTCGGATAACGAGGGGGTCGCTTAGCGCAAGGATGCCTTTTTACTGGGGGGATACCCCCCCCGCGTCGCGTAGCGATGCTCCCCCTGCGGTCCTGCGCACTGCTCGGACCGCACCCCGCGACCCTTTGAAGCATGGCTTGTCATAACGATTAATCACGGTTCGATAGTCGAATATGCTTAAGTCAACGACGCGGACGCGCTTTGCAGCGGGGTAGGCATCAGGTTCTCATTCCGGCAACACAGGGAGCTTCTTCGGGCAGGGTAAGAACGTTTCTGCCAGTTTTCTGACAGACAGCAACCGGGCCGTCGCGACTGCCATGCACGATCGGCCGCTATACCATGTGCAGCTTACTTGCTCTGTTTGCCTGATAATTCATTGACAAGAAGCTTGTAAACCAGAATTTTACTCAAACTTGAATTCATAAAAGAAGGAGAATCTGCATAGCCGTGTTGTTGCATTATTTTTGTCATTGCTTGTTTTTTTTCTGTTTCATCAGTCAGGAATACAATTTTACCAATTCCTATTATGCTTCTGTATTTCATGCTCCAATTGCATGCCTTATCGGATTTAAGCAATTCATGCGATGTGTCTATCTCAAATCCGACAAGGTTATTGGCCTTGAGCAAATCAATTTTTCTGCCTTCTTCTGCGGAATGAAAATATAACTCAAGTTTATCATCCCATATATATCCATAATTCAGGGGTACAATATATGGGGCGGTATCAGAGCTAATGGCAATCCTGCATACATGGGCTTCTTTGAGAATTGATGTCAGATCTTCCCTGTCTTTCAACTCTCTGTCTTTCCTCCTCATATCAACTCCTTATTGTATTTTTATTTCTCTATGGTCGAAATCCAGTATATGGATTGTACAGTCCCCGGATAGATGTCCATGGATTTTTTGAGCGAGTTCAGTCAAGGCAGATTCCAGAATCGGCGTTTTTCTGGTATCCAATAGTTCAATGCACATAAATGCATTCTTTGTCTTTTCTGTAAGCATCGTCCTCACTGATTCACGCCAATTCCAGCATCTGCAAATGGCACCGTCATTATCCTTATATACTATTTCTCCTTCAAAGGGCGACGAGTTTTCATCAGTACCCAGGGTAATGAATGGTTCATTCCCATCCGCTTTTGTCAATCTAACATTTCCTTTAAAGGAATCAATATCTTCACCACCGCATGGAAGGCCATATGTCAAGGAGATTGAATTATAGATGTCGACCAATGGATTGATTGAATTGATCTGGTTATTTTTGCTGACACGATTCAGGAGAGCTTCTATGGAAGATCTTGCTCCCTTTTTTGTTTTGAACTTTTGATAAGCTTCTCTCCATTCTTTAATGACGTCATTTTCACTGAATATCTCTTTTGTAATATAGTTATGTGCTGTTATTTCACTCTTCCTGATCATCTCCTCAAATTTATCCTCATCAGTACTAGTGTTGTCAATATTACTGCATAATACGATTCCAATTTTTGACTCTCTGAAAATGTCCCAAAATTTATCTTCGATAATAAAGTCCTTCATAAAAACCTCCATAAAGCCCCAGGAAATTGACGCGAATTCATCACTTGAAATAAGTGGTCGAGAAGAGTAAAAAAAACATGATTGCTTGATGCTTGATCGAAAACCGACACAACCAACCTCCACCAAAAGTCATTCGGGCCGTCCCGTCTGGTACCTTACGGTGGTGGAGTCGTCTCCACGCTCGTTCTTCCAATATTCTGATATATATATAATGCAATGAGCGAAGCGTCAAGCCAACATGTGCTTGACCCGGGAGGCGGAATTGGGATGGTTTGTACGCAAGCAAGCGCTACGAATCGCGCAAACCAAGACAAACCGCTGGCTCAGGTTAAACGATTATCATAAGCTTGCAGCATGCGCCATGCATGCCCGACGGGGAACCATTAGTCCACGTCGGGGTACTGTTGTTTCTTGTCGTTCTACGGTTACTTCCAGTCGTTCCGCGCTTTCTTCCAGTCGGGGGATGGAAATCGCATTATTGCTTTCTCAGCCCTGCCCGGCTTGGAGAGGGGGCTGACTTTTCGAATTAAAAACTACCGCGGTCCATCGAAAATTACCTAGGCTCGGCTTTTTTAAAAGAGCCTCATTTAATCATTTTTGTGTTCACTAATTGGGGTTAACCCAAAACCCTTCATCATTATACGAAGAGCTCGGGGTCTCAATTCTTGATACTCCGCATCATCAATATGCAGTCCCTTTTGCATACGGTCGCCAATAATCTCAAGGCCAATCATTAAAGCAGCAGTCATGTAAAGCATCATATTTGTTTCGCCCTGAGAAACGGTATCCTCATTTTTGTTGATATCGCGAAACCAAGAGTTTATTTCGTCAATAAAGGCAAATGGGTTCGAGTATTCCATGTTCATATGTGATGCTTCAAGCATGATCCGGGCAACAGCCCTAACCTTGGTTCGATTTTCTCTCATAACCCGATCCCAAATACTGTCGAAGGTACCAAGATGCTCGTTTTGCTGGACCATTTGAAATAAATCTTTGCCTAAATATTCATTTATAGTTTGAATTAATTTTTCTTTTGATCCGAAATGACGTGTGATAAGGCCGGAATTTACATTGGCGGCTTTGGCGATATCGCGGATCGAGACATCATTGATGCCTCGATCCGCCAGCAGGGGAATTGCAGCCTCGATTATTGCCTGGATAACAGCATTTTTACCGTATGGCTTTTCCAACCGGCCTCTCCTGCTTTCGCGATTTTCACAAATCTATTCAGTTTCCAACGCACTTGGATTAGCGCTCTTCACACCCAAATAAAGAAAATCGTAATTTTTCCGCGCCAATAACCGAATGGCAGCTGGAACCACAATCAGCGCGCCAAAGGCTGTTACTGTCAGACAGATGGCAGTCAGCAGGCCAAAATCCCGCAGTGGTCCCATACGCGAACCTAACAAAACAAGGAACCCACCGACAATAGCCAGCCAATTATACAATATAGCTCGACCTTTGTGAACTATTGTGCGGTCCACTGCCATCAGGATGTCACGATCAACCATCAGTTCCCGGCGATACCAGGTGATAAAGTGGATTGAAAAATCGATGCCAATACCAATGCCGATTGAAGACACCAGGGAAGTGGCTGTGTTCAACTCAGTACCTGAAAATCCCAAATAACCAAAGTTTACTACCAGACCCAGAGCTATTGGTATGATAGCTATCAGACTCATCTTGAGATTTCTCAAGACTACCAACAATATCAAGAACACAATTACGATACAGGCAATAATGCCTTCCAGGTTCCCTTTCAGCAGCAATTGGTTTGCCATATAGGTAACGGCCTGAGCGCCTGCGACCTGGACCTGAAGATGATTGCTGGTCAAAAAGGCAGGATCGAAATACGATGCGGCATATGCAGCAATCTCATGAATCTCTTCAATACCACCTTGGTTCATGATCACAATGATCTTCATTTTATCATGGTTGGAGGTTAACAGCGCTTTTGAATCGCCCGAAAAAATGACCATATATTCGCTGATCAGGGCTGGATCATCCGGAATGGTGTAATATTGCGGATCGCCGCCGTTCATAACTTGGTTCATCTTACGCACGACATCCGCATATGAGGTGACTTTTTTAACGTTCGGGAACGTGGCTTTTACAGCATGGCTAAATTGGTCAACTTTTCGCAAGACCTCTGGATTGGCCAGATCAATCACCTTTTCAGGGTTACCGGTTCGAGTCAATGGATCCCGAGTATCAGAGTCGAGCACAACCGATAGGCTCTTTGTACCCGACATTTTTTCGTTAATGATTCTATCAGCTTGGCGAATGGGATCATCATAGGGGAAAAACTTGACGGTATCCATGTCCGATTTTACCAAGCTTGCTCCGGTAGCCAAGCCTAAGGTCAAAATTGCGGTTACAATCAGCAACCGGCCAGGGTGGGCTTTGCCAAAATCCTTAACCAAATGGAGGAAATGCGCGACAATGTCCTTTTTTTCTTCCTTTAGTGTTTGGCGGCGAGGTTTCCTTTCGGGTTTTCCCAGCATTAATAAAGCCGGCAGGATGAACAATGCCGCCAGAACTCCAACCATGTCACCAAATGCCGTAAAGATCCCAAAATCCCGGATTGGAACGAATTTCGCGGCAATCATTGAACCAAAACCAATCATGGTCGTCAGGCCAGAAAGAAGAATGGCTAAACCGACACTTCGAGCGTTGTGATGCAGGATGTCAAATTTTGAAGTTCGGTGATCTTCATAATAATGGTTGATCTGATGAATACCATAGGCTGACACAATCGTCATCAATAGAATAGGAATGGTAGAGCTAATCGAAGTCAGCGGAACTCCCAGATGACCCATTAGGCCGAATGACCAGATTACAGAAAGCAAGGTGATCAGTATCGGATAGAGGATTCCTTGGACACTGCGAAAACAAAAAAACAGAATCAAGATCAGCACCAGGCCCATAATAGGTATGAGCAGAGACATATCCTTGGCCCCGGCCGCGCCTAATTGATCGGATATGACGGGTTCACCGGTTACAAAGGTTTTGATGCTGGCCGGCGGATTGCTGGTGATCTGTTGTAATTCTTTGTTTAACAGCGCTTTGGCAGTCTTGTCTTGGGTTTTAATCGATACGGAGATGGCGGTCAGAGACAAGTCTTTGGAAACCAGTGTCCCCTCGTAGGTATCCCAACTTTGGACCCGTTCTTTAAGTCCGGCAATGTTCTCAGGAGTTAATTCCCTATTATCAATGAGCTTTTTGGCAACTAATGAATCATCCTCGTAGGCAATATAATCTGCGCTGATCATACTTTGGATTTTACCCAAAGGAGCGCTATATGCCCCGAAAAGTGATTCACTAGTAACTGACGCAGCTTTCTGGGCTAATTTTTCTGCAAACACCTTGTCCCATCCGAATTTATTTTGCAATGCGGCAGCCGATCGAAGCAGATCAACCATTTGTTCTTGATAATTGAAGTCGTTGATGCCGACAGTATGCAAGCCATCCATTACCCGGTTTGATTCCGCGGTAGTCAGATTGAGCAATGATGTCATTTGGCGGCTTGGCAGCGCCATATTGAATGCAGCCAGTTCATCTTCCAGCTGTTTGATATATGTTAAGGTACCAATACTGAAGATATCCGGGGCTTGGATACCTATTAATACCGTGTTGCTGGAACCAAAATTGGCCTCTGAATCGTACAGTTCGGTCATTGCCCTTGTTCGTTCGGTTTTAGGCAACATTGATGTCAAATCATTGTCAATTTTAATCTTGGGTACGCCGGTAGCCATAATTAACGTAGCCAGCAGCGTAATGATCAATAATGGCCAAGGCTTGCGATATACCTGAGAGCATTTTTGTAGAAATGCATCCATATCATGTCTCCTTTACTTGGTTAGCGAAAAATTCCATTTATACGACACTGTCAGGAAAAGATGGTTTTGTGGAGTATAGACACCTGCTCCACTAGTTGTATCAAGCGTGATGTCTTGACCATCTTCCTGGACCAAGGAATAGGCTAAGATAGCTCCGGCTGTAAGATGGAAGGAATCAAACGGCATAAAGTCAATTGAAGGCTTTAATACCAGGCTTCCAAAGCGTTTTTTGACCGAATCGTCATAAATAAATGGAAATGAATATGAACCGCTGATCGACGGGACGATAAAGGAATTGGCAATGTTCCATTGTGCGCTCCACGTTAAGCCTTGGAGAATACCTTCATTGATACCGCCTACTGAATAAAGCAAGGCTTTTTCGAAGTATCGTTTGTCGGAAAACAAATACGTATTGGCCGAACTGTCATAGTCAGGAACAATAGAGCCGGTATACTGAATATTGAGGTAACAACAGTCATTTATGCCGTAGTTGAAATCAATGCCCACTGTGTAATCCAACTTGGACAGGCGTTCTGTATAATCCGACTCATTCTGGTTGCCGGACAGGGAGTAGCAAGCCTCAGCCCACAATCCAAACCGGTCGATTGTTGTCTTGGCGTCAATACCGAACCGGTGAAGCCGTTTGCGCTCCAGTGTGATGGCGAAAGTATCAGCGATAACCGGGGTATAATATTTATCAAAATCGTATAAATAACTGATCGAAGCATCCACCGCTGAAGAACGGATGTTGATTTTTCCACCGGTAATGAACGTATCAATTTTACTATCCAAACTGGAGTACGTTACCGGGAAAGTTAACGCCTGATGTAACGATTCGGCGTAATCGACAGGGAATAAGCTGTCTGACGGTTGCGGCACAAAGGCAGCATCGACAGATACTACTTCATTTGGGTACCAAGTAGTACTAAACGATAGAACCGGCAGTTTGTGGAGCTTGGCTCCTTCCAAGGTCGTGTAATCACGGGGATTAAGGTTGTCGGTTGGATTGCGACCATCGGAAACCCCCCATGAATAAATTTGATAACCAAAACCGAACCGGAAGAAGTCAGGGTTCCAGCCCAAATAATTTTCCTGGTTCTGAATGGATGTACCTTTGTCGGAAGATTCGATTCCCCAATTGGAAACAGTCTTAAGTTGACCATATTCGACACCCAAACCTAAATCTGTTTGGAATCGAGGTAGCTTCATGACGCCCTGATAACCGGTATTCCAAGATTCTTCACCAACTGGAAAACTATATAGAAATGTCGGTGCAGCCGAAAGTCCCAGGGAAAATTGCCGGGCGGCAGTCGCTGTTTCTTTGTCTGTTTCCTGGGCTGTCGTAAACCCAAGGAACACAGCCGTACAAATCAGGAACAATATGATTCTTTTCACGTTGCTTTCCATTATTGTTCAAGCCGCTTCAGACTGACTTCCGCATCTTTCACCCCGCTATCAACCGCGATGTCACTCATAGTAAAGATTGTTCGGGAACCTTTTTTGTGGTTGATAATGGTGCTTTTAGTTATCAGAGTGTAGCTTTTGATGACCTTTATCTCATCGACCGTAATGGTCTTAAGAATGGCGCCATCAGTTTTGTCATAACATTCGGTTTTGTAGACTATGCCGTCGGCGGGATCAATCCAGGAAATAGTTTTGGAATACGGCGCGTTGGGATCCTTGAAAGTTGAACTGATTTTGGCCAGTTTCAAACCAGCAAACTGCGGCCCATCCAGTGTTTCGTCTTCGGCCAACAGGGTGTATATGCCATCTTCAAAATAATGTTTTTCCATGTCGAAGTAGGTTAGGTCCGATCCAAGAAATTCTCCGGATTTACCCGAACTGGAAATCTTTCGAACTTTTTTCAAGGCCGGAAGATATATCCGCTGGTCAGTTGCGGCTCCTTTTCGTGAAACGGTCAGGAATTTCGTGCCGTTAACATCGGCCGGCTCAATGATCTCGATAAAGACTTTGGTTCCCTCTGCCGTCTCCTTGGAGACTTCTTTCAGCTTGCGAATCTTAACGATGCCGCTTCGGTCAGTTATAGTCATTGTCGCAGTAGCAACCATGTCTATTGGCGTTTTCTTATCCAAAGATGCTTTGACGATAGCGTCACCCTTGGAATCAGCGAACAAGCCATTTGCTGCGGTGCAACACAAGACCAGAACAAGTATTCGTTTCATCACATTCTCCTTGATTGGCTGCGAATTTTTTCGGGTGATTATTGACCTGAAATTGAATTGGCCAATTGTACACGAATGTGTACAACATGAGTGTACACATTCGTGTACGGCATTGTCAAGTAAATGTTTATAAAAATACCAGATCAGCAGCCTGTCGGACTTAGAACAAGGAATTTCCAGGAGGCTGATTCACTGCTGCGACAACGTTAACATATCCCTTATCCGGGAAACTGCTCGAACGACGATCTCTGCGCGTTCCGCGCCAACTTAACGCTTTGCAGGTTAAGCAAATGATGTACGGCTTTTCTATTAGCCGTGCAAGCTCTCCGGCGCGGCGGACGTGAGACCAAGCCTGCGTATCAGCTGAGCCGCTGTCTTGCCGTCCTCGCGGACCAGGCGGACGATGAGCGGGCCCTCCGCCTGGGCGCCGGTCCACCAGGCTTCGCGGACGAACCAGTCCACCGTATCAGCCAGCCAGTCCCCGGTCGCGGCGCCACGGGAGTCTGCCGGCCTGCGGGTCTGCGCGAACAGGTAGCGGCCGGCTTCGAGGCGTTCCGGGGAGGCAGCCGGAGCGCCAGGCCGCAAACCTGTAGATGCGACGCGGGCAGGGCTCGGCACGGGACGCCTTGCGTGCGGTCCGTCGTCTCCCGTGGAATCGACTACAGCATCCCAGCCCCAGACCATTGCGATCTCGGCCGAGTCGGGCGCCTCGTCGGCCGCGGCCAGCGCGTCGGCGGCGGACAGTATTCCCGCGGCGGCGGCCTCGGCCTGGTTCCAGGTAAGAGAGGCGTGCAGGTTGAGCGTCAGCAGATTCATGCGCGCAGTATGACGAATCACGTCGCGCCGGGTATAGTCCCCGGGGCTTTTCGCGTGATACACTGATGGCAATGCCTATCCTGGAAAGCATCGACGGGCCAGACGATATCAAGCGCCTTTCACTGCGCGAACTCTACCGCCTCGCCGCCGAAATTCGCGGCCTCATCGTCAGTACCGTCACCGTTAATGGCGGACATCTCGCGTCCAACCTGGGCGTCGTCGAGCTGACGCTGGCCATCCACCGCGTCTTTTGCACGCCGGGCGACTCGATCGTGTGGGATGTCGGGCACCAGTGCTACACGCACAAGATAATCACCGGCAGGAGCGGAACATTTTCCGGCATACGCCGCTCCGGCGGCCTGTCTGGTTTTCCAAAGCGCTCGGAAAGCGTCCATGACGCTTTCGACGCGGGCCACGCGTCCACCTCCATTTCGGCCGCTCTGGGCATCCTGACAGCCAACGACAGGCTCGGCCACCCGGGATCGGTCATCGCGGTGATCGGCGACGGGGCATTGACGGGGGGCATGGCCTGGGAGGCGATGAGCCATGCCGGTCAGCTGGGCCTGCCGCTCATCATCGTGCTCAACGACAACACGATGTCCATATCGCGCAACGTCGGAGCGGTGTCGAGATACCTCTCCAGGCTGTCGGCTACGGCCAGGTACCAGAAGCTGCGCCGCCTCCTCGACCGCATCATCCTCGGCGTGCCTTTCTTCGGTCCGAGGCTGCACCCCCTGGTGCTCAGGTTAAAGCGCGCCGTAAAGGCGATGCTGTTCAACGAAAGCCTGTTCGCCGACCTGGGTTTCGAATACGCCGGACCCATCGACGGCCACAACATCCAGCTGCTCTGCGAGGTGCTCGCGGAGGCTCGCGCCATACGCAAGCCCGTCGTCATCCACGTCGTGACCAAGAAGGGCAAGGGTCACCTGCCTGCCGAGGAAAACCCGTCCGCCTACCACGGCGTGTCGCCGGCTTCCCTGGCTCCGGCTGCACCGCTTTCCTCCGATCCGCTCGATCCCGCAGGCCCGCCTTCGCCGAAGCGCCCTACCTTCACGGAGGCGTTCGGCCATTCGATGCTCGATGAGGCCGGCGCAGATCCCGGTGTCGTCGGAGTGGTCGCCGCCATGGCCGAGGGTACGGGGCTCGCCGAATTCCAGCGCAGCTATCCATCCAGGCTCTTCGACGTGGGAATAGCCGAAGAGCACGCGGTCACCTTCGCGGCCGGCCTCGCGGCCGGGGGACTCAAGCCAGTCGTCGCCATCTATTCCACCTTCATGCAGCGCAGTTTCGACCAGGTTCACCACGACGTGGCCCTGGCCGGCCGGCACGTGGTTTTCGCTGTCGACAGGGCCGGCGCAGTTCCCGACGACGGCGAGACCCACCAGGGCATCTACGACATCCAGGCTTACCGCGCGGTGCACGGGATGTCCATCCTGGCGCCGGCGAGCGCCGTCGAGGTTTCGCTCGCCATGCGCTGGGCGCTGGCGAACCAGGGACCAGTCATTGTCCGCTACCCCAAGGCGGTGTGCCCGCCCGAGCGGCCCGCGTTCGCCGAGCCTCTGGTGTCTGGCCGTGGAGTCTTCGTGCGCCGTGGCGGTGAAGGCGCGTCGGTACTGTTTGCCGCGTCGGGAGCGCTGGTCGACGAGAGCCTCCGCGCCGCTGACATCTGCGCCGTGTCGGGCCTCGCCGCCGACGTCTACCACCTCCGCTTCCTCAAGCCCCTCGATACCGACGCTTTCGTCGCCATCGCCCGGCGCTACCGTTGCGTGGTCATCGCCGAGGAAGGCGTGCTCACCGGCAGCGTCGCCGCCGATCTCGCGGCGGCAGTCTCCCTGGCGTCCTCGCTCGATGCCGCCGGATCGAAGACTGCGTTTTCCACCTTCGCCATCGCGTCGGGTTTCGGCGAACGGCCGATGCCGCAGGCCAGGCGCGAAGAATTGCTCGACCGGGCCGGCCTCTCCGCGGCGGCACTGGCCGAAACCGCCCTCTCCGCGATGACGGCCCTTGTTTCGGCCAAGGCCGCGACATCGCTGGCGGGAAGCGGAGCGTGAGCGACAGATTCCTGTTGCTGCCGGGCGGGCGCGCTCTTGCGCTCGGCGGCCGCGCGGTCGTGATGGGCGTCGTAAACGTGACGCCCGACTCGTTCTACCCGGGCAGCAGGGTGGGCGACGCCGCCGCCGCCGTAGACGTAGTCTCGTCGATGATAGCCGCGGGTGCCGCCATCATCGACGTGGGCGGCGAAAGCACGAGGCCGGGCGCAGAATACGTCGGAGCCGACGCGGAAGCGGCGCGCGTCGTACCGGTGATCGAGGCGATACGTTCCCGCTGGGACGTGGCCATATCCGTCGACACGAGGAAGGCCCGTGTCGCCGAGGCTGCCCTCGACGCCGGTGCGGACATCGTCAACGACATCGCCGCGCTTGGCGACGACGAGGCTCTTGCCCCCCTGTGCGCCGCCCGCGGGGTCCCGGTGATCCTCATGCACAAGAAGGGCGTACCCGCGAACATGCAGGCGGCGCCGCTGTACGTCGACTGCGTCTCCGAGGTCAGGGACTTCCTGGTCGCGGCGGCGAAGCGGGCCATGGCCATGGGCATCGCTCCCGACAGCATAGTCATCGACCCGGGAATAGGGTTCGGCAAGCGCCTCGAGGACAACCTTGCGCTTCTTTCCCGGCTTGATGAATTGGCGGCCACGGGCTATCCTGTTCTCGTCGGCCTGTCCAGGAAGTCGTTCATAGGGACAATCACCGGCGCGGCGCCTGGACAGCGGCTCCCCGGCAGCCTCGCGGCCGCCTGCGCCGCCAGGTCCAGGGGCGCTGTCATCTTCAGGGTGCACGACGTCGCGGAGACGGTAGCGGCGCTGGCGGTTTTCGACGCGTCGACTGGAGCGGGGGAATGAACGCGTTCACGAGCGTACTAAGCCACTGGGCGCGTCCTGCCCTCGACATAGCTATACTCGCCTACCTCATCTACGGAACCTACCGGCTCCTCATCAAGACCCAGGCGGTCCAGCTGGCCAAAGGCGCCGCCTTGCTCGTGGTGGTCTACGCGGGAGCCTTCTTCTTCAAGCTCGAGACGCTTTCATGGGTCCTCAATCTCCTCGCTCCCGGCCTGGTAATAGCCCTGGCCATCATATTCCAGCCCGAGCTGCGAAAGATATTCATCAAGCTCGGCCAGGGCGGCATCTTCAAACGGGGCCAGGGGCCGCGCTCGACCCAGCTCGACGCGATACTGCACGCCGCCGAGTTGCTGGCCGAGAAGCGCCGCGGCGCCCTGCTCGCCTTCGTGCGATTCGTCGCGCTTGACGACATCGTCGAACGCGGCACGAGGATAGACGGCGAGGTGAGCTCGGCCCTGATACTGTCAATCTTCGAGTACGACACGCCGCTTCACGACGGCGCGCTGATCATCAAGGAAGGCCGCATCGTCGCAGCCGGCTGTTTCCTGCCGTTGTCCGAGCAGCGTGACATCAAGAGGAGCTTCGGGACGAGGCATCGCGCGGCGCTCGGCCTGACGGAGACGGCAGACGCCGTCGTGCTCATCGTCTCGGAGGAAAGCGGGGCGATATCGTTGGCATACGACGCGCGGCTGTATTACAACCTGAGTTTGCCAGCGCTCCGAAGCCGGCTCGGCCAGCTTCTCGATTATTCGGGCAGGCTGTCCACCGATGAAGTGGCATTCGATGAATAGATCCATTTTCGACCGCATACTCGCCGATTGGCCGGCCAAGATGCTTTCGCTGGCCGGCGCCGTGGCGCTGTTCTTCTTCTACCAGCTCAACAGGCTCGAGGAGCGCCCGCTGTCAGTTCCCCTGCTCGTCGTGTCCAACGAAGAATTCGTGCCAGCCAGCCAGTATCCCCGCACGGTCAGGCTGGTGCTCAGGGGGGAGTCGAACGCCATCTACGCCGTGCTCGACGACGACCTCGAAGCCACCCTCGACCTGCGCGGCTACACGAGCGCAGGCGTCTGGCGCGTGCCGGTGCGTGTGGAAAAAAAAGGCAGCGCGCTTGGAATCGATCCCCTCGAGATAAGCGTCGATCCTTCTGACGTGGCAGTATCGGTGGAGCCTCGTGTCGTCAAGGAGATCCAGGTGGTGCCCAGCTTCCGTGGTTACCTGGAACCCGGCTACGAACTGGCCGGTTTCAAGCTCGTGCCTTCCAGGATAGAAGCCTCGGGACCGGCGAGCATCATGGAAAAGCTGGATGACGCTGCCACGGAACCCGTGGAGCTGACCGGTCGGTCCGACAATTTTACGGTCCGTACGAAGATAGTCGCGCGCGACGCTCTCGTCAGATTGTTGTCCTCGGACATCATCGAATTCAGCGCCGAAGTCAAGAAAGCCCTCGTCTACCGCACCTATCAGGACCTCGAGGTCAGCTACGTCGGGTTGCCTGATGGCTTCGTGACCAAGACCCCGACACCCGCGGGTTCAGCCAGGGTCGCGGCTTCGAGTACCGAGCTCGAAAATTTCGTCCCGTCGGCCGGGGTTCTCGAGGCGGACCTTTCGGCCATCACGGAGCCAGGGGTCTACGCGGTAGCCGTCGTGCCCCGCTTCCCCGCAGGCTTTGACGTGGAGACCTGGCTGCCGATGGTGACGACCGTATCGGTGGAACGCGCGGCTGCGGGACCCAGGACGCAGGTGCTGCCGTGATACTGGGCATAGGCGTGGACGTCGTGCATGTGCACCGCATTGCCCACTGGATATCGGTGCCCGGCCTGCCCGGGCGCTTCTTCCATACGGACGAGCTTGCATCCGCGATGTCGAGGGGCGAGGGTGCCGCATTGTCGCTCGCGGCCAGGTTCGCCGCAAAGGAGGCTTTCGGCAAGGCGATGGGCACCGGGCTCCGCGGCCTCCGGCTATCTGACATACGCGTCATCAACAACCACAACGGCAGGCCGGACATTCGGCTCTACGGCACGGCGCTCGAGAAATTCAAGTCGCTCGGCTGCTCGGCAATCCACCTGTCATTAACGCACGAACGCGACAACGCCATAGCGATGGTCGTACTGGAGGCCTAAGGTGCTGAAGATTCAGACCTTCAAGAAACCGGACAAGGAACGCAAGGTCACCTTCTACGCGAAGGAACCGACCCGCTGTCCCGTATGCGACGCGAGCTTCCGCCGCGAGGAGCTGTTTTCCGGACGCGTCAACGCCGACGAGATGACCGACGAGCTGCACCGGACCTACAAGCCCCTGCTGGCCTTCGGCGAAGTCAATCCGCTCATCTACGAGCTGGAAGTCTGCCCGTCGTGCTTCTACGCGGCGTTCAGGCAGGATTTCATGCCGGCGGGCATCAAGTTCGCCTCCGAGCTTGACGAGCGCATCGATGCCAGGATAGAGGCTGTCCAGAAGGTATTCTCGCCGCTCGATTATCAATCGTCCCGCGGCGCGCTCGAAGGAGCCGCGAGCTATTATCTTGCTGCAATGTGCTACGAGCTGTTCTCGAAGGAATTCGCTCCCACCATCAAGTGCGCCATCTCCTCGGTACGGGCAGCATGGATGTGCCATGACCTCCATGCCCGCGCGCCGAACGAGAATTGGGACTATGTCGCGGGGCTGCTTTACCGGAAGGCGCGCTTCTACTACCGCTACGCGATAGAGCTCGAGCAGACCGGCAAGGAACCGTACTCGACGCAGCGCAATCTCGGGCCTGATACAGACAAAAATTATGGCCATGAGGGCGTGCTCTACATGGCGGCCATCCTGGAGCTCAAGTACGGCCCCGCCGACGATCCCGCGCTGCGCCGCGAGCGCCTCAAGATGGCCAAAGTCTCGGTGGCCAGGATGTTCGGTTTCGGCAAGAAGAACAAGGCCAAGCCCGGTCCGTTGCTCGACAAGGCCCACGATCTCTACGAGCGGCTCAAGGCCGAGCTGCAGGAGGGCGACGACGACGATGAATGATCGCGTCGTCAAGTTGACCGTGGCCTACGACGGCACCGATTTCTGCGGCTGGCAGCGGCAGGCCGGCGTCAGGACAGTGCAGGAGGAGATCGAGTCGGCCCTGGCCAGGATGCACGGCCACCCTGTTCCCCTCGTCGGGGCCGGGCGCACCGATTCGGGCGTGCACGCGGCGGGCCAGGTGGCGCATTTCGTCACCGATATAGCGCGCATACCCGCCGACCGCTTCGAGCCGGCGCTGAATCGCCTGATGCCGCGCGATGTCAGGATAGTCCGCGCCACAGACGCCCACCCCGACTTCCACGCCCGCTTCGACGCGCGCCTGCGGCGGTACCGGTACCACATCAGGACGGGGCCAGCCCAGCAGCCGCATCTTGACCGATACGCGTGGCACATATTCCGCCGGCCGGACCTGGCGCGGTTGAACCGCCTGGCAGCTTGCCTGCGCGGAGAAATAGACTGCGGCGCCTTCGCGGCAGCCAAGGATCCGAGCCAGAACCGCTCGCGCTACCTCCATCACGCGGTCTTCAGCGCGGAGGGAGACCGCGTTATCTTCGACATAGCCGCGAACGCGTTCCTGTGGCGCATGGTCCGCTCGCTCGTCGGCACGCTCGTGGAACTCGAAGCGTCCGGGGCGCCGGAGACGGCGATGCGCGGCATCCTCGAATCGGGCGACCGCAGCCGCGCGGGGACCACCGCTCCGGCTCGGGGACTCTTCCTGTGGAACGTCGAATACTACGACCCGCCGACGAGGGCCGGGCGCAGGCCCTGCGAGACGGCCGACGATGAATAGGCGCATCGCCGCGGTGCTATTCGACATGGACGGTACGCTGGTCGACTCGGAGCCGGCATACTGGGAGAGCGACCGGGAATTCCTCGGCTCCTACGGCATCGATTTCAACGAGGAGCTCAGCGCCGCCTTCATCGGCCGCGGATCGGTGGAGATGTTCAAGTCGCTCGAGCGGCTGTTTCCGGAAAGCTCCGTCAACTCGATGCCACTCGGCGAGCGCGTCAGGCTCAAGGACGAGGCGTTCACCCTCTACGCGCCTTCCAGGGTGCGGTCGTTCGCGGAAGTCGAGCGGCTGGCGCGCGCTCTCGTCGAACGCGGCGTCATCATCGCCATAGCCTCGGGTTCGTCACCGGCGGTAATAGACCTGATGCTCGAAGCGACCGGCCTCGGCGGCTTGTTTCCGTTGCGCGTGTCGGCATCGGAGGTAGAGCGCGGCAAGCCCGAGCCCGATGTCTTCCTAGAAGCCGCCAGGCGCGCCGGAGTCGAACCCGGCGACTGCCTCGTGCTGGAGGATTCGCGTTTCGGCGTAGCCGCGGCCAAGGCGGCGGGCATGGCCTGCGTCGCCTTGCCCTTTCCTGGCTCAAGAGGCGCAGAAGACTTCGCGGCTGCCGATATCGTCGTCGAAGGCGGCGCGGCCTGCCTCGACCCCGACCTTATCCTGGCATCCTTCGACTGGGTTCTGGAAGCAAGCCTGCCCTGACGCGTCTCCGCGACGGCTTGACTTCCGCTCCGGACTTTCCCGCGATAGGGTAAATGGTCATGGTCGGGTACGCGAAGGCTATGCCATCGGCGCACAGTCGCTTCTTGATCGCGATGTACATTTCATTGTTCCCGTCGAACCACTCGTCGGTGGCGAACCATACGCCAAGGAAAAGCCCGATGCCGCTGTCCGCGAAGCTCTTGACCATGAAAACAGGCGCGGGATTCTTGAGAGCGTTCTGGCACTTGGCCGCAACATCCAGGAGCACGCCCCTGGCACGTTCGATATCGGTTTCGTAGGTGACCAGGATGTCGATATTGAGGCGCCTGACCGGGAAGCGGGTTATGTTCGCCACGTTCGACTTGATGAGCGTCTCGTTCGGGATGCGTATCAGTTGATTGTCGAATGTCCTGAGCTTCACCGACATGGCGTCGATTGAAAAGACGATGCCCGACGTGTCGCCGACCTTGATGACGTCGCCCTGCGCGAATGTCTTTTCGGAGACGATGAAGAAGCCGCTTATGAAATTCGAGACCGAGGTCTGGGCGGCGAAACCTATCGCGATACCGGCTATTCCGGCAGCGCCCAGCAGTGCCGACAGGTTGACTTTGGCCGCTTCCAGGGTATTTATCAGGATGAAGGCGAATCCCAGGTACTGCGCTACCTTGACGACGAGTCCTCCGGTCCTGGCCTCCATCCTCTTGCTGGTGATTTTCTTGAGAACGGTTATGACCAGACCTACGAAGACAAGCCCCAATACCAGCGCCAGTGCCACGCGGGCTGCCTTGATGGCGGTGTCGACGGTGAACAGTTGCCCGAACAGGCTGCTCGACGGGAAGATCTCCCAGAATCGGGAAACCGGGGCCGCGGTCTGGGGAGCAGCCTCGGCGATTGTTGCGATTGGGTCCATTTCAAATCCTCGTCATGGTCTTGAATAGTTCAAATGAACGAACGATGAAGCGTTCCTCCCCGGAGACCTTCGGCCTTGCGATGGTCGTGGCTTCCGGAGGAAGGGGAGCCTGGCCGTCCAGGCTCATGCGCACTCCCGACGCGCTGAAGATGAACAGCAGGCGCTCGCTCTGCATCATCGACTCGACGCCGAAAATCGACAGTTGCTCGCCGTAGATGCACAGGTCGCTGACCAGGACCGGGCCGGGTGAGCTGTTCCTGAGCCTGACCGGATGCGCCACGAAGCCGGGATGCGCGTTGAAGCTCGAGACTATCGGTTCACGTGAAGCCAGGAATTCAGCCTCGTCGTATCGGCAGACGACGCCGGCGTCAGGCGTGCCGTAAAGCGTCTTGAACGGCCGCTGCAGCGGAAACGACGCCACTTCGGCATCGTCGGCTGTAATGCGCACCTGTATCCTCGAGAATATCCAGCCTTCGAGGGTGGTTCCCGGCGGCAGGAAGAATGACTCCCGGAGGTGCACGCAGACAGGCAGCGGCGGATAGGCCGGCGCGAGCCTGTAGCCGTCATCCTTGCCCATGTAGTACCTGATCCATGAGGAGTCGGTCAGCGGAGGCAGCGAAAGTCCGGGCTTTCTTCCAGTTGGCTTCGTCACCGCCGCAATATCAGGGTAGATGGGCATCGCGGCCAGGATGTCGCCTTCGCCGGCCGTATCGACCGCCACGCATATCCTGCTGGTGCCGAACTCGTGCAGCCTGGTTCCCTCGTTCTTGGGTAGAGTCCAATGTTTCCACATGGTCATTGCATTTTTCTCCGGCATGTTTGTTGTGCTTAGTCCTCGCAGGCCATATACTGATGAGCCAATTCCAAAAGTCTGTTACTTTTGAAATTGGCTTTGCAGTTTCTCGCATTTCTTGCCGTAGCAAGAAATGCTACGAAATCTGCGCAAATTAATGAAGCTTTTTCAAAATGCGTCTGCATTTTGAAAAACCTTCTGATGCACAGTATAGGCTTCAAGGCAGGCGGGGTAAAGCGCAGCCCCGGGAAAAGGCCCATGGCGAAACTGGAAGGCACTGTCCGCACGACGGATTCCGTCAGGCTTGATCGATACATCGCGGATGAACTCGAACTCCTCACCCGAAGCCAGCTCAAGGTACGGTTCGTATCGTCGCGCGTCAACGGCAAGGCCGCCAAACTATCAAGGCTGGTCGAAGACGGCGACCGTTTCGACATCGAGCTCGAAGACGAAGAAGACCATGCCTCGGCTTTCGCCCCCGAAGACATCGCGCTGTCGGTGCTCTACGAGGACGACCGCGTGATGGTCATCGACAAGCCCCAGGGGATGGTCGTGCATCCGGCGCACGGCAACTGGAGCGGCACCCTGGCGAACGCGCTGCTCGGCCGGACGTTCGCGCCTACAGGCGCGCCTGTAGGCGCGACACCGCCGAGAGCAGGCATCGTGCATCGGCTCGACAAGGACGCCTCGGGCGTCATCGTGGCGGGCAAGACGGCGGCCGCCCAGGATTTCCTCGCGGCCCAGTTCCGGGACAGAACCACGGTAAAGACCTACGTGGCGCTCGTCATGGGCAAGCCGCCCGCCGCCGCCGGCCGGGTGGACGACTGGCTTGCGCGCGACCCGCGGCACCGACAACGCTTTGCCCGTTGCGCTGAGGGCACGGGAAAGCGGGCCGTAAGCGAGTGGCGCGTCGTGGCGTCAGCAGGCACCCACACGCTGCTGGTCCTGAGGCCGCGGACCGGGCGTACCCACCAGCTCCGCGTGCATTGCCGGGACCTTGGCTGCCCGATCCTCGGCGACCCCATCTACGGGAGGCCGGACAAGCGCTTTCCCGGCGCGACCCTGATGCTCCACGCGTTCGAACTCCTGATACGTCTTCCTGGGGACGAGGCAGCTTCTCTGTTCCGGGCGCCGTTGCCCGGGCGATTCCTGGCTGTCGCCTCGTCGCTCGGGCTGGATCCGTCGGCGGTACTGACCGTCAGTAATGCCGGGGAGCAGAGTCCCTCGGTTTCTCCTGAGCCTCGTTGACCCGAAGCTTGCGGCCCTCATGCTCCTGTCCGTCGAGGGCCTGGATGGCAGCCTGCGCCGCCTCGTCGCTTTCCATCTCGACGAAGCCGAAGCCCTTGGCCCGGCCAGTCGCCCTGTCGACTATGACGGCGACGGATTCAACACCGCCGAATTGTCCAAACAGCTCTCGCAGGTTGTCCTCGGTCGTAGCGTAATTCATGTTACCGACATAGATTTTCTTCGACATTGCAGCGATCTCCATAGTAGCCGGCACGCGGTCGCCGGAAGGTTTCGGTCCGCGGATGCGGACCGGTATAGGGTTCATTGCCCGATGGCGAATGATCCCAGCCCGACTATAATACGGTCCCGGCCCGCCGTCAACGATTGTCTAAAGCCATTCGGCCGCCAGAGCGGCCATGTTTTCTTGACAAAGGTCCGTCGTTCACTATAATGGACTGGATATTCATGAAAGCAGGAGGATACGATGGCTATGCTGTATATAGCCCTTCCTCTTGCTGGACTTCTCCTGGGATGGATGATCCGCTGGCTTTATGCCAGATTTCAACTTACGGCCGCCGAGCAGAAGGCTGCGCGTATAACGCAAGAAGCGGTAAAACAGGCCGAAGCGCAGAAGCGCGAAATTTTGCTCGAGGCCAAAGATCAGCTCATCAGGGAGAGAAACCAGCAAGAGCGGGATACCAGAGAGAGACGTGCGGAGATCCAGCGTTATGAACGCCGACTTGTACAGAAAGAAGAGAATCTAGACAAGAAAGTCGAGACGCTCGAAAAACAGGAAGAAGCGCTGGCGGAACGCAACAAGGTCATCGGCACCAAGGAAGAATTCCTGTCTGGACAGGAAGAGCGTTACCGCAAGGAACTCGAGCGCATTTCCGGCCTGAGCCCGGAAGACGCAAAGGCACTCATCATCCAGGGACTCGAGAACGAGGCCCGGCATGATGCCCAGGTACTGCTCAACAAGATTGAGCTCGAGGCCCAGACCGGCGCGGAAAAGCGCACCCGGGACATCCTGGTTACGACCATGCAGAGACTCGCGGCAGACGTCACTGCCGAGGTGACGGTCACGAGCGTGTCCCTGCCCGGCGACGAGATGAAAGGCCGCATCATAGGCCGCGAGGGCCGCAACATCCGCACTCTCGAGACCCTGACCGGCGTCGATGTCATCATCGACGACACGCCCGAGGCCGTCGTCATTTCGTGCTTCGATCCGGTGCGCAGGGAGATAGCCCGAGTATCGCTCGAGCGCCTGATTGCCGACGGGCGCATCCACCCGGCGCGTATCGAGGAAGTCGTCCAGAAGGTCAGCCGCGAGATATCGCAGAGGATCTACGATGAAGGCGAGAAGGTCGTATTCGACATCGGCCTCCACAACATGAACCCCGAACTCATCCGTGCGCTCGGCAGGCTCCACTTCAGGACCAGCTACGGCCAGAACGTGCTGTCGCACTCGAAGGAAGTCGCCGTGATCGCAGGCATGCTAGCGGCCGAGATAGGTGCGAACAGGGACCTGGCCAAGCGCGGAGCCCTCCTGCACGACATCGGCAAGGGTGTGGAGTCCGATTCCGACCAGAACCACGCCGAGATCGGCATGGAGCTGGCCAGAAAGCTCGGCGAGGATCCGCGCGTCGTCAACGCCATCGGGTCGCACCACGCCGATGTCGAGCCGATTTGCATCGAGAGCGTGCTGTGCCAGATAGCCGACGCCATCTCGGCGGCGAGGCCGGGAGCAAGGCGCGAGACGCTGGACAACTACGTAAAGCGCCTCGAAAACCTTGAGAACATCGCCGAGAGTTTCTCGGGCGTCGACAAGGCCTACGCGATCCAGGCAGGACGGGAACTGCGCATCATCGTCAACAACGAGAAAGTCTCGGACGACGACGCGAAGGACCTGTGCAAGTCGATAGCCAAAAAGATAGAGACTGACATGCGCTATCCCGGCCGCATCAAGGTGACCATCATCCGCGAGACCCGCATCGTGGAATATGCTCGTTAGTAAACGAGGCGCGATTACCATCGCGAAGCGCCAGTAAGCGCGGCGCGATTACCATCGCGAAGCGCCAGAATAGATCCATCCGGGCCGTCCTTCGGGGCGGCCCGTTGTTTGCGGCCGAGGCGCTGCCCGGCCACGGAAGGAATACGAGATGCCGGATGTCCACAGGGTGCTGATGCTCGGCGACGTGATAGGCGACGCAGGCATCCACGCCGTCGCTCAGGGCTTGCCTGGCTTGGTAAGGGAATGCCGCGCCGACCTTGTCATCGCCAACGGCGAGAACGCGGCCGGCGGTTTCGGCCTGACCCTCGAGACGGCGACCCAGCTATTCAGCGCCGGCATCGATGTCATAACGAGCGGCAACCACATCTGGGAGAAAAAAGGAGCCACCGAGCTTCTACAGGGAGAGCCCAAGATACTCAGACCGGCCAATTATCCGGCCATCGCGCCGGGCAGGGGCCTGTGCGAGCTGGAAAAAGGCGGCGCGCGCTGGGCCGTCATCAACCTTCAGGGACGAGAGGGCATGAGCCCCATCGATTCGCCGTTCGCCCGTGCCGACGAAGTCCTGGCTGGCATTGCGCCCGGAACCATAGTCGTCATCGATTTCCACGCTGAATCGTTCGCGGAGAAGGAAGCGCTGTCCCTCTACCTCGACGGCCGCGTCTCCGCGTTTGCCGGCACCCACACCCACGTGCAGACAGCCGACGAGCGCATCCTGCCCAAGGGCACGGGCTATCTGGGCGACCTTGGCATGTCGGGGCCGATCGATTCCATCATCGGCGTCAAGATCGAAGGCTGCCTCAAGCGGAACATCAGCCAGATGCCCATAAAAATGGAGGTCGCCGACGGCCAGTCGACTATATGCGGCGCTGTCTTCGACATAGGCCCGGACGGCCGTTGCGTGGGACTGCGGCGCGTCAAGGTTTGAGACCCTGTTCCCTGCGCAGGTCGACGAGCGCGACGACGGACGAAAGCGCGTCGTACGGCTCGCCTTTCCACGACGAATAGAGGCCTCTGGTTGAAAAGCCCGAGGCGCCGGCTGCCGCCTGGACGTCGCCGACGGTAAAGGGCATGAGCGTGGTGGAGTCTCCAAGTGTTTCGTCGCCGGAAGACAGTTCGGTCATAAAGTCAAGGAGGCCATCCTCCCGGTACCGGTAGGAACGCCTGAACGTCCAGCCGTCGGCCTTGATGTCGGGCAATGAGGCCGGGCGGCGCCCGAGCAGCGATTCGTAGTTGAGCAGCTGCAGGACCAGACGGCCGCCTGACGCCATGGCCGCCGCCGTCTTTCCGAGGAAGGCGCAAAGCTCGCCGCGGCCGCCCAGATGGGGAAGGGTGTTGCCGACGCACAGCACGAGGCCGTAGCCTCCGTCCGGAGCGCCTTTGTCGACGTCGAGCATTCCGCCGATGGCGAAGCTTGCCTTGGCAACGCTCCCATGACGCGCCAGGGCCGCCCGTATCATCGACTCCGATGGATCGAGTCCCAAAACCTGCCAACCGAGCCCGGCGAGCATGGCGACGTGCGCTCCGGTGGCGCAACCGAGGTCCACGGCGAACGGCGATGCGGACCGCACGCTCCCCGTGGCGGCAGGGGGACCCAGGAAAGACCTTGCGTCCCCGGCCGGGGGAAAGAGGGCGTCGTACGCCCGGGCAATCGATTCGTACAATCCCATGCCCAGGATGATACGCAAAAACCGATGCGTGGAACAGGAGCCCGCGGGCGCTTGAAATTGCCTGCCCGCCGTGTACACTTGTGGAATGGACGGAATCACGGCATGTCGTCCTTCCGGCCTTGCCGACCGTATCAATCCCGTCGTTGTCGCGGCAAGCCTCGCTTCCTCGCTGATCTTCTCCGAGGTCGCGGGGCTCGGTTCAGGAGGCAAAACGGGTCGAACGCGCGTTGCCGTTCGGTGATGTACGCGGCATCGCATGAGGTCGGCGGGAAAAGGAGGCTGGCGATGAGGCATGATGGCATGGACTTGCGCCGTATGGCCGTCCCGGCCCGCATCGCCGGGATGTTTGCCGCTGCGCTGCTGGCCGCTTCGTGCGCGGCTTCCTGCGCCGCCCCGGTCCGGCCTGCTCTCGTGCCTGACGGGTACCGGAGCTGGCGCACGACGACCGATGTCAGGCTCGATTATCCAATTCCGGGTCACGAGGACCAATTCAGGGTAATCCGCATGAACGAGAAGGGATTTTCGTTCACGCGGGCGGACGGTCCTGCGGGACGAATCGAATTCCCCGAAGGCACCATCATCGCCAAGGAAATTTTCCCCACATCCAATCCGGGGCCGACTGACCTGCCGGTGATGGTCACAGCCATGGTGAAGGCGCCCTCTGATCCCGACGCGCGCGGCGGCTGGTTGTGGGTGGTCAAGGACCTGTCGAACGGCATGGAGTCGATACAAAAGGGCGACTTCTGCGTGCTCTGCCATGCCAACGCCAACGAGGCCCGACTCTATGGCTCGAAGAACCCGGGGGGAGCCTTCTCCGACTACGTCTTCTTCGTGCCTGGCCAGGCCGCCGCCGCCTCAGCTACCGGCGCGAACTGATTTCCTGTCACGTCTGCGTTCCATCCTTCCCAGGAGCCGCAGCAATCCATCGAGGGTCGTCAAAGGATGCGGTGGGCAACCGGGAATGTACAGATCGACGGGCAGGAGCGATTCTACTCCGCCTTGCACCTGCTCGTGCCCCGCGTACGGCCCGCCGGCTATGGCGCAGGCTCCCACGGCAATGACTATTTTTGGGTCAGGTACGGCGTCCCAGGTTTTTTTCAGGGCCAGCTCCATGTTTTTTGTCACCGGCCCGGTGACGAGGATGCCGTCGGCATGCCGTGGCGAGGCGACGAACTGTATGCCGAAGCGTCCAAGGTCCCAGCCTATGGTTCCCAGGACGTTGACGTCAGCCTCGCAGGCGTTGCAACCTCCGGCGCTCACCTGGCGAAGCTTGAGGGAGCGGCCGAACAGCCGCTTCATGCGCCGGTCAAGCTCGGTTGCCAGTACCAGCTCAAGCTGGCCGACGCCGACGAGGAGATCCGACCGGCGGCTCGCGGCAAGCCTGTAGTCGTTGTCGAACGAGATTGCCTTCTCCGGGCAGGCATCGGCGCAATCGGTGCAGAACAGGCATTTTCCCAGGTCCACCGCCCTGGTGCAGGCGTCGATGGCCGCCACGGGGCAGGCGTCGGCGCATTCGTGGCACGAAGAGCCGCATTTCTCCGCGTCGATTCTGGGCCGTCCCCTGAATCGATCGGGCAGGGCTGGCGGAGCGGCCTTGGGAAAGCGTATGGTGCGGTGTCCCTGCTTCATCCTGACAAGGATTTCCTTGAACATTTATCGAACCTCTTTCAAAGATCATGCCCGCAATAGGACAGGTTGAAACTCTTGTTGCACAGCGGGAAATCGGAGATTCCCTGCCTGCGCAAAACGCGGGCCAGGCCAGCCCAGTTGTGGAACGACGGATCGACGATTTTGTAGCGCGCAAACCTTCCCTGCTCGTCCGTAATAGCCGCATGGCAGATTTCGCCGCGCCAGCCTTCGTTGATTGCCACTGAAATACTGTTCGGCTCGAGCTTGCTGGGGACGCGGCTCGTTTCACCTTTGGGAAGGGATTCAAGCTGCTTGAGAACGAAGCTCGTCGAGTGCTGGATCTCGAGCCAGCGGACGAAGGCCCTCCCGAAGACGTCGCATGAATCATAGGTGGAGATCGGCATCTGGTAGAACCTGAAGATACCCGCGGGCTGGGTGTAGCGGACATCGCGCATGAGGCCCGACGCCCGCGCGGCCGGTCCGACGATGCCAAGCTCGACCGCCGTTTCCTTTGGAAGCGGACCGGTGTCCTCGAAGCGCGCCATCACCGACTGGTTGCTCCACAGCAGGTTGACGGCGTCGGCCGTCTCCGCGCCGTTTTTTTCAAGCCGCTTGATCAAGTTGTCGACGATAGCCTGATCGACATCGAAGCGGACGCCGCCTGGCCGCACGAGGCCGCGGCCAAAACGGTTGCCGCAGAGGAGGGCCGTCATGTTGAGGTATTCTCCGCGCAGGCGGCCGCAGAAGCTGGCCGTGGGCAGGAAGCCGACATCGCCCGAGAGCGCGCCCAGATCCCCGATATGGTTGGCCAGCCGCTCCAGTTCCAGCGCCACTCCTCGCAGGACCTGGGCGCGGGCCGTTTTCTGGGTGTGCGAGAAGGCTTCGACTATCTGGCAGTACGAAGTGGCATGACCTATGGTCGTGTCTCCGGCCGCCGTCTCCATGTAGTGGAGCGACCGCCGCGAAGGACCGCCGACCATCGCCTCCTCGATGCCGCGGTGCTGGAAACCAAGCGCTATCTCGAGGTGGAACACTTCCTCGCCGTGGCACTGGAAGCGGAAATGGCCGGGTTCGATGACGCCGGCATGGACAGGCCCAACGGCCACCTCGTGGACTTGTTCGCCTTCAACCTGGTAGAAGTCGCCGACCGCCGGTTCTATGGAGCCGCTGGTCGGCCTGTCCCAGGCGTCGGTTCCGGTCCATGACCTGCAATAGCGTACAGGCTTGAGCCAGGGATGCCCCTCCGGGCGGAGTCCGAACTGTTCGGCGATCTCGCACTCGAACAAGTGCACTTGCGGACAAAGCGGCGTCAGCGACTCGAAGGTCCGGCCCGCGACCAGCGTCCGGCATGTATTGAGATGATTCTCTTCGTCATCCGCCAGAACCACGTAGAGCTCGGTTGCGCCAGTGGCGCTACTCGCGCCGAACATGGCACTGACCCGTTGACCACCCTGCACCGCCGCGAGGATGACGCGCCTGAAGTCCTCGATGTCCAGCACAGGAATCAATTCCAGAGGCAACGATCGACCGTTGACCAGTGGCGCCAATTGTTTTTCTGTCGTGTTCATGACTGGTTCCCCAGGAATCGTACGGCGCTCTCCAGCATATCCGCAAGGGGTCCTGGAATGTACAAGCCAAGCATAAGGACTATGGCCATGAAGGCCAGTACCGGTGCCGTCGTAAAGAAGCCGTCGCGGTACTCCGAACCTTCCACGTCCTGGGGTACGCGCCCCTGTACGACTTTCAGCACCGTTATGCCCATGCCGACGAATACCAGGAGCAGGAAGACCAGGAACAATCCCCCGCTGAAAAAGCGGCCGGAGGCGAACGCTCCGTTGAGGATCGAGAATTCGCTTATGAACGGTCCGAACGGCGGGGAGCCGGTTATTGCCAGGAAGCCGGCAAGGAACAGCGTGCCCGACAGCGGCAGGCGCCTGAGGGCTCCCTGAACCTGGTCGGTATTCTTGCTCGCGTAGGCGCGGTGGATGTTGCCGGCTGAGAGGAAGAGCACTCCCTTCGTCATGGCGTTGGCCATCACGTGCAGCATCGTGCCGTACAGCGCCGGTGCTCCGATTCCGAGCCCCAGCGCTAGTATGCCCATGTGCTCGACGCTGGAATACGCCAGCATTCGCTTGAAGTCGCGCTGGCTCACCATGAAGACGCCGGCGATGGCCATCGAGAACAGACCGATGAACACCAGGAGCCTGGAGATGAACGGGCCTTCGCCGGCCGCGTTGCATATCTGGTATATGCGCAGCAGGGCGAGGAAGGCTCCGCTCGTCACGCCACCGGCGAATATCACGCCGACCACGCCCGGTGCCTCTCCGTACGCGTCGGGCTTCCAGGTGTGCATGGGAGCCAGGCCCATCTTGGTGCCGAATCCGACGAGGAGCAGTATGAACGACGCCCTGAGCCATATCTTGGACAGGCCGGGAGCGTCCCGCAGTAGGTCCTCGAACGTCAGCGTCGCCTCGAATCCGCCCTGCATCGACGAATACGCCAGGAAAAACGTTCCCAGCAGGGCCAGCGCTATGCCGACCGATCCCACGAGCAGGTACTTCCAGGTTGCCTCGATGCTGCGGGGCGAGCGGTTGAAATAGATGAGGGGCGCCGTCGACAGCGTCGTGCCTTCTATCGCCACCCACATGAGCCCGAGGTGGTGCGACCAAATCACCAGGCTGATGAGCCCCAGGAAAGCAAGGAGGCAGGCTGTGAAGACCCGATTCTGCCTGTCGTTGCGGTATTTCAGGTAGCCCACCGTATAGAACGCAGAAAAAAGGTACAGCACCGAGACGGTCAGGAGAATGACTGCGCCGACCGGGTCGAGCACCAGCCATGGGGAGGGGCTCCGCAATTCAGGACGCGACAGCACGATGAACGTGACGGCAGAATGGACGGTCGCCGTGACCGGCAGCAACCATGGCCTCCAGCGGTTGGATGGAATGACCAGGGCCAGGGCGGCCATGGCCAGGGGTAGCAGTATAAGGACCAAAGCCATGGGTCACTCCTTCAGGGACGAAAGGTTGCGTGTATCAAGCGACGAGAACGCCTTGTTGATATGGTTGGTAATTATCGAAACGATGAATACGCTGACGAAAAGATCGAGGAGCATCCCCATCTCGACAACCAGCGGAATCGCCTCGATCAGCAGAAGGCTGAAGATGTATATCCCGTTTTCCAGCACCAGATAGCCGAGCACCTGCGACAGGGCCTTGTACCTGGTGGTGAGAAGTATGAAGCCGACCAGGACGGTCGTAATGGACGTGGGTATTATGAGCGCCGCCGCCTGACGGTCCAGCGCCTGCATCCCGCTGAACACCAGGAATACTATCGCGGTTATCAAGGCTCCGAGGATGGTCGAAGGCAGCAGGCCGATGAGGGGTTCGACCTCGCGCTTGATCCTGACGTCCCTGAGCGCCTTGATCATGATGCCCGGAATGATGATGCCCTTGAGAGATATCGCCGCGGCCGCGGACAGGATCTCAGGAAAGGCCAGCCGCTCGTGCATGAAGAGCGGCAGGAGCCCGAGCAGTATGCCCTGGGCGGCGACTAGCTTGATGACCGAAAGCAACCTGCCGTTGCCGAGGGCGAACAGGTTGAGCGTCAGTATCAGCACGAACAGGGTATCGAACAATTCGTTCATCGATTACCTCACCACCATGACGAAAGCCAAGCCGCAAACCACAATCGCGGCGATGAGCAGTATGGGGACGTGGATCATGCGCAGCCGTCCTATTATCGATTCGATTGTTCCGACGATGAACGACAGCCCCAGCATGCCGGCGATATAGATGATCCACCCGGCCCATTGTCCTCGGGTCGACTCCGGCATAACGACGTCCAGGAGGACGGATCCGAGGATGAGGAATTTAATCGATGAGGCGTATTCTATGACGCCGAGCAGCGGGCCCGAGTGATCGAGGATCATCACCTCGTGTATCATGGTCAGTTCGAGATGGGTATTCGGGTCGTCGACCGGTATGCGGCTGTTCTCCGCGAGCAGTACGATGAAGAGCCCTATGGCTATCATCACCAGCGGCGCGACGCTGCCGGCGGCGCCTCCAGCGCCGGCGGCGCCTCCAGCGCCGAGCATGCCGCCCAGGGAGAGGGATCCGGTCAGCCTGGCAAGCACCAGGAAGGCAAAGAAGGTAGCCGGCTCTGTCAGCGCTGCGAACGTCACCTCTCTGGCCGCTCCCATGCCTTCGAAAGCGGAACCGGTATCCAGGGCCGCGCTGGTGGTAAAGAACCGCGCGAGCCCGAAGAGGTACGAGAACAGGATGAAGTCGCCGGTAAACGTGACCAGGGGCAGGGCCGAGCCGAGTGGAACAAGCAGGCCCGCGGCGATGACCGACGCGAGCGTCACGAGGGGAGCCGCGCGGAATATCCAGGTGGTCGTGGAACTCAGCACCATGCCCTTGCGGAGCAGCTTGACGATGTCGAAATACGGCTGGAGGAATGGCGCTCCGACCCTTCCGGCGAACAGCGCCTTCGTCTTGTTGATGACGCCCATGAGGAGGGGCGGGAAGACGAGCAACAACGCGACGTGGATGATCAAGTCAATCATAAACCTGCTCCCGTTCCGCCCAGGATGAAAAACGCCATGGTGATTACCAGAATGTAGAGTACATACAGGTATGTTTGGCCCCGCTGCAAGGAATAGACCCTGGGGAGGACCTTGTTGGATGCCATGAATACCGGCATTACCAGACGGTCGAGCACGGTGTCCGGGACGGCAGTCAGGAATGTCTTTTTCGCCGGAAAAAGGCTCCTGATATCCTGCCTGTGCTCGGTCGGACGCGCCATGAACGAGAACAACGAGACGATGAACTGGGCGAAGGATGTGCCGGTGTACTGCATGCGCGCCGTGGGACGCGCATAGCCGCAGTCCCAGGTGATTCCCGCCCTTGACCTTTTTCCGACAGAAGGCAGCCACAGGCACAGGCCGAGCAGGGCTATAGCCGCCAGCAGGCCAAGCCCGACCAAGGATATCCACGCTTGCGGCGCGAGCCCGGCAATGGAAAGGCCGGCTGCGGTCATCGGCGCCCATGCGCGTACCGCTTTTTCGAGCAAGGACGTGACGAGCATGGGGAAAAGCCCGATGGCAAGGCAGAGCCCGGCGAGGAGCACCATCGGCAGCGTCATGCTGAACGACGGGTCATGCGCATGCTCGGTGTGACTTGTCCGTTCCGAACCCAGGAATACCGTGCCGTAGATCTTGACGAACGTCGCGACGGCCAGGGCCCCTATCATGGCCAGCGCCACCGCGGCGAGCCCCGCGAGCGCCAGGTTCGATCCGCCTCCCGCGACATCGAGCGACCTGAACATGCCAAGATACAGGAGCCATTCGCTGGCGAAGCCGTTGAGGGGCGGCAAGGCGCTTATGGCGACCGCGCCGGTGATGAACAGCAGCGCAGTCAGGGGCATCTTTTTGGCCAGGCCGCCCATGGTTTCCATATCCCGGCCGTGGGCCGCGTGGATGATGGCGCCCGAGTTGAAGAACAGGAGGGACTTGAACAGACCATGGTTCCAGACGTGCAGGAGCGCTCCTCCCATTCCAAGGAGCACCAGCTCGTAGCGGCCCGTAGCTCGACCCAAAAGAGCCAGGCCGATGCCCATGGCGACGATGCCGATATTCTCGATGCTGCTGTACGCGAGCAGCCTCTTGATGTCCCTTTGGCCTATGGCGAAGGCAATTGCCAGAATGCCGGTGGCCGCGCCGATGGACAGGAGCAGGATTCCCCACCAGCTCTCGCCGGGAGGCAGCAGCCCGGATACGCGCAGGATGCCGTAGATGCCCATCTTGAGCATGACGCCCGACATCACCGCAGAGACGTGGCTGGGCGCGTTCGCGTGCGCTCCGGGCAGCCAGACATGGAGCGGCATGAGCCCCGCCTTGAAACCGAAGCCCGCGACCGCAAGCCCGAAAATGAGCCCGGCCGACTGCGCCGTGACCGACTGGGCCTGGTCCAGGGCGAACGACCCGGTGGCGTTGCGCCACATGCCGAACATCGCTATCAAAAGCAGGGTACCCATGTGGGTGGCGACGAGATACACCCATCCCGCCTGCCTGACCTCCGCCTTGTCATCTTCGGCGGTCGCGGCGAAATACGCCGACAGCGCCATGATCTCCCAGGCTATCAGGAAGAGGGCTGAATCCCTCGCGATGACGACCATGGCCATGCTGCCTGAAAGGAGGCCATAGAACACGCCAAGCCGCTGGCCGTTTTCCTCATGCTCGGTTTGCTTCCAGTAAGCCAGGCTATAGATCGACCCGAGCGCCGGTACGGTGAAAACGAGCAGGAGGAAAAAGGCGCTCAGAGTGTCAACTGAAACGGAGAACTGCCCCCACGGCAGCGCCCATGGGCGACTAAAAGCCGGCGGGTTCGCTTGCCCCAGGGCGAGCAACGTTCCCGCGACGCCGGCGAGGCTCCCGGCGAGGAAAAGCGCTACGGTGAGCTGCTGCCCCGCGACCGATCTGCGCGGCAGCAGGCAGGCGGGCAAACCGCTCGCCGCCATTACGGCCAAACCTGGAAGAATCAATGAAACGCTCGACATCAAACGATCCCCTTCAATGCATCTAAATCACGCGCGAGAATAATTCATGAGAACAAAGCTATCAACAGAGCCTTGAACGGGATCAGGGTCGCCATCAAGGCCAGCAGCATGGCGACGACGAGAAGAACGTTCTGGTTCGTCAGCCCCTGCTGGAATCGGTGGAACCAGATGAAACGGCTCCGCATCGACTGGAACAGGGGTACGAGCGTGCGGTCGAGCACCAGTTCGTCGACATGGCCGCTCATCGAGCTTGGCCCGGGAAATGCGCCGACGATGGACGGGCGATGCGTCCGCGGTTTGAGTACCCATGAGAATAGATGGACGAGCGTGTCGGCGAATGACGAGGCGGTGTACTGCATCCTGGCACTGGGCCGGGAATACCCGCAATCCCAGGTACCGGCCGTCTGGTTTGAGGCGCGCCAGGGCCTGACCACCATCGCGAGAACGGCTATGGCCGCGAGCAATGAAGATGCGACCACCGTGAGAGCGGTGAAAGGAACGAGATCTGCCAGACCAGGCGCGGAGGCCGCCGCTGATGGGGCGTATTGCCATGCCGCCATCGCCTTGGCCAGCATCGGCACCACGAGCGCCGGCGCGAGGCCGATGATCATGCACAGCAGCGCGAGGATCGCCATAGGCAGCAGCATGCTCAGGGGAGCCTCGTGCGCCATGGATGGAGTCTCTGTGCGGGGCAGGCCCAGAAAGGTAGAACCGTAGACCTTGACGAAGCATGCCACTGCCAGCGCTCCTATCATCGCAAGGGCGGGAGCGGCAAGGAAAGCGACCGTCTCCGGTTTCCCGAACTCGAGCGCTGTCCTGAAAAGGCCAAGGTAGATGAAATATTCACTGATGAAACCGTTGAGCGGAGGCAGGCCGCATATCGCTACCGCGCCTATGAGGAAAAATGCCGAAGTCCAGGGCATGCGCCCGGCAAGCCCTCCAAGGCTGTCGATCTGGCGGGTACCAGTACTGTGTACGACAGAGCCTGCGCCGAGGAAAAGGAGAGCCTTGAACAGGCTGTGGTTCCAGACATGGAGCAGACAGCCCGCCATGCCGAGCGCAACCCAGGCGGGTCGGTCGTAGCTACGCCCGAGCATCGCCAGGCCCAGCGCCATGGTGATGATGCCGATGTTCTCGACGCTATGGTACGCGAGCAGGCGCTTGATGTCGTGCTGTGCCAGAGCGAAGGCCACGCCCAGAATGCCGCTCGTCGCACCCGCGGCGAGCAGGAGGCCGCCCCAGAGCGCGGGTGGATCGGGCAACAGCGACATCATGCGCAAGAGGCCATATATACCCATCTTGAGCATGATTCCCGAAAGGATCGCCGATACATGGCTCGGCGCGTTGGTGTGGGCTCCAGGAAGCCAGAAATGCAGCGGCATGATGCCGGCCTTGAGGCCGAATCCCATGAACGTCAGGAAGAACAGAGCGTTCAAGGCAAGGATCGAAGCGGAACCCGGCTGGATCGGTACCAGGTCGAAGGATCCTGTCGTCCGGCGCCAGAGCGCGAAAAGGCCGAACAGCGTCAGTGTGCCGAAATGCGTTGCGATGAAATAGATGATGCCGCTCTTCCGGCATTCCTCGTCGTCGTCCTCGGTCGAAACCAGGAAGAAGGCCGAGAGAGCCATGAATTCCCATCCCAGGAGGAAAGCCATCGCATGCCTGCTGACGACGAGCAGGGACATTCCAGCCATAAGCGTTCCCCAGAACAGCTGCAGCTTCCTGCCATTCCTTGAATGTTCGCTCAAGGGCCAGTAGCCAAGCCCGTATATCGACCCCATGCTACCAACGATAAAAATCGGGAAAAGGAAGAAATCGCTCAGCGCATCGATTCCCACCAACGACCCGCGAGCGGCCATCCAGGGGAACGGGTAGAGGCTAGCGTCGGGCCGGACCATTCCAAGACTGGCGCCGGCGATACCGATCAGGGACCCCAGGCAGACGAGGAATACCGACAGACGCTGATTCCAACGTGAATCCCGCGGTATGAACAGCCCGGGAATTCCGCTGGTAGCCAGGATGCCGATCGCGGTCAGGATGAGAGTCACGAAACCCTCCTTGCGATGCTACTGGCGAGCCACGGGAATCTCGGCCTCGGCCTTGGCTATCAGATCCATCAGTTCTTCCCTGGGCGCCTGGCGTGCCAGCGCATCCTTCAGGTTCTGGTTGTGGAGAACGAAGCCTGTCCTGGACAAGAGGTGGAGATGCGCGCGTACGGTCGGGCTGATGATGGCGAAAAGGATGTTGACGGGCTTGCCGTCCAGCGCGCCGAAGTTTATGGCCTGTTCCAGGAAGCAGAGTGTGACCGTCGGCTTGGCGACATGCAGGATTACCGGGTTGCGCACGTGCGGAATGGCTATGCCGTTGCCTATGCCCGTGGATCCGAGCGTCTCGCGCGCGAGCAGTACCTGGTACAGGAACTCCCTGTCGACGTCGTCTGGCAGCTTGATGGCGTCGACTATGGACTGGAGGACGGTGGCCTGGTCGTTGCCGCCTATGCGGTAGAGGATGCCGCCGGACTTGATGGCCTCGGCGAGGCTCGGCAACACCGCCGTGCTCGTGTCGCTCTCGAGGAAGATTTCCGGTGACAGTTTCATGTGCCTGGCGGTAGCCCACTCGAGAATTTCGGTACGGTTGAAGCGGTATAGTTCATTTATCTTGTAGAAGGGGATGACCGAATCCTTGATCCATCGGTATATCGATTTTTCTGAAACATTCAACAATTGAGCGGTGTCTCGCACAGAAATCTGCATTGACAAACCTCCCCGTGGTATGACAATTATCCTTATAAATAGACAATTGTCATGCTAAATCCAGTACTGTCAAATGTCAAGGGCAAGCTGGTCAGAGGAGGTGGCATCCGCAGGTTTTGCGTCTTCGCTTGACATCGCCAGCGCCTTTCATGTATAAACTTCCCGTCGAGCGTTGCCTTCGAGCATTCGACGAGCTGCCCGCGGCGATGGTGGAATTGGCAGACACGCTAGCTTGAGG
>CAZNXK010000002.1:0-80018 GCA_964576835.1 uncultured Treponemataceae bacterium
GGCGGCAACAAAGGGAGCCGCCGAGCTCGAGGCGGCGGCCCGCGCCAAGGTGGACGAGCTGTCGGCGAAAAAGACGGCGCTGGAGTCTGAACGGGCCGAGCTCGCGGCCAAGGTGGCCCGCATCCGCGAAAAGCTGCCGATGGCGGGCTCGCAGGAGCGTTCCGTGGACGCCGACCTCCTCCTGGCCCAGCTCAGGATGGCTGCGGGGCAGGAGCCCGACGACAGGGACGACCCAGCCTCGCCCGGGCTGGAATCGGACCTGGCCGCGCTCGGCGCGGACGACGCGCTCGCGGCGCTCAAACGAAAAATCGACGAAAACAAGAAAGAACAGTAATCATGGCAATGCTTCTACCGTTACCGGAACGCGACCGTCCACTCGTCTTCGCTCATCGCGGCGTATCCAGCGAGGCTCCCGAGAACGCCATGGCGGCCTTCAGGCTGGCCAGGGAAAAAGGCGTGCCCGGGGTGGAACTCGACATCCACCTGACCGCGGACGGCAAGCTGGTCGTCATCCATGACCACTCGACAAAGCGCGTGTCCCCCGGCACGGACCTGGACGTCGAGTCCTCGACCGTGGCACAGCTCAAGGCGGTCGACATCGGCTCGTGGAAAGACCCCCGTTTCAAGGGGGAACGCCCGCCGCTCCTGGCAGAACTCTTCGAGGAGCTCGGCGGCGACCTCTATTTCGACGTGGAGATAAAAAGCGGAGAAAAAGAAGACCGCGGGCTCGAGACAGCTTTCGCCAGGCTCTTGTCGGACTTCGGTTTCGGGGCCGAACGCATAGTGGTTTCGAGCTTCAATCCCACGTCCATCGGCCGTTTCAAGGCCGCCTGCCCCGCTGTGCCGACGGGCATCATCTACTGCACCGACAGCGACGTGCCCTGGTACCTCCGCCACGGCGAGGGCCGGTGGCTGGGGCACGCCGATTTCCTGAAGCCAAAGCACACGCAGGCAACAATGGTCGGACTCGCGTGGGGCAAGATGACAGGCGGCCGCAAGGTCATCCCCTGGACCATCGACGACCCGGCGGTTGCCGCACGCGTGCTGTCCATAGGCTGCGACGGCGTCATATCCAACGTTCCGCACAAGCTGGGTCTGCCCGGACTTTCTTGAATGGATTGCGGAAATCCTGAAAGGATCTTTGCATGAGTGATTCAAACAGGCCGGCAAGCCAGGAAGGCAACCAGGCTGGCGGCAACAGGATTTCGTCAGGCGGGGCCAGGCAGAAAACCTTCAACATTGTCGGCTGGCTTGCCTTCGCGCTTCTGTTGCCACCGGTACTGGCGATGTTCAAGCTGCCCCAGCTCCAGACGATAATCACTGAAAGGATCGGGGGCTGGGGTTCACCCGTCGCCCTCGTCGCCTATTTCTATGTCATCCTCTTCCTGCGGGTATTCTTCGGTTCCGACCAGCGCTATACGCCGGTACTGCTTGGCTATGCGCTCTCCTTCCTGTACTTTTCCAACTCCCTGGATATAGGGTTCATGCGCTGGCTGTACGACCTGGCGCACCGCCTGGAGTTCCTCCAGTACGACGCGATGAGCCTGGTCGCCGGAATCCTCGTCATCTTCCTCGCCAATGCCCTGTCTGGTTTCAGGAAGGCGGGCTGGATAGTTGATGTCATAGTGCTGGGCATCATCCCGGCCGGAGCGCTGTTTGCCGCCGGAATCTACCTGCCCGGACTGCTTGGCTTCTAGCGGCGCAGCCCGTAACGCACTATGCTTTCGTCATGGCAGACGCAAGCTTGCTGGCTGGAAAAGGCGTGCAGTTCCTTGAGGCTGAACGGTATGACGATGCCGCCCAGGCGTTCCTGGCCGCGCGGCTGATCGATCCCGCTTCCGCCGACCTGGCGTTCAACCTGGGGCTGGCCCGCCTGCGCGATGGCCGCGCCAGGGATGCCAGGCAGGCCTTCGACGAGGCACTGGCCCTGGGCGGCGAAAACGCCGACCTCCTTGCGAACCTCGGGCTGGCGCTTTTCGAACTCGGCAGGGAAGCCGAGGCGGAGGGGCGCTACACCCGCGCCCTCGAGCTGGAACCCGGGCACCCGGAGGCGGCCAACAACCTTGGCGTTGTCATGTTCTCCCGCAAACGGTACGACGAGGCTCGAGCGCTGTTCACCCGGGCCGTCATGTACCGAGCCGACTACCTCGACGCGTGGTTCAACCTGCGTGACGCCTGCGCCGAGCTTGGCCTCGATGACGAGCGCGATCATGCCGCGTTGATGGTCGAAAGACTGGAAAGGACAGGAAAATGAAGCCCGGTGACACCATTGGCGGCGTTTATGTACTTGGAGAGCGCCTCGGCAAAAGCCCCTTTGGACAGACCTGGGCCGCGGTCGCCGGCGATGCTTGCACCAGGGCCGCCCCCGGGACGGAGCTCGTCCTCAAAGCCATTGCCCTTGCCGAGGCCCCGGACTGGAAAGCTTTGGAACGCATCGAGAGGGAGGCGGCAGCCCTCAAGTCGATGTCCCATCCCGCTGTCCCGCGCTACGTCGATTCGTTCAGGCTCGACGAGGGCGACTCCCCCGCATATGTCCTGGTCATGGAGCGCATGCCGGGCGGAAGCCTTGCCGCCGAGGTCGAGTCCGGCAAGCGCTTCACCGAAACCGGGATAGAGCGGATGGTCGCCGAAGTCCTCGATATCCTCGCCTACATCCACTCGCTCCGTCCTCCCATCATCCACCGCGACGTCAATCCGAAGAATCTCGTGCTCCGTCCCGACGGCTCCATCGCCCTCGTCGATTTCTCGGGAGTGCAGGACGCGGTGATGCTCGCCTACCGCGATACTTCGACGATGACAGGAACGGCAGGCTATACGCCTCTCGAGCAGGTCTCGGGCAGGGCTACCGTCCGCTCCGACCTGTACGCCGCCGCCGCGACCGCGGCTTTCCTCCTCACGCGCAGGCACCCCTCCGACCTGCCGGTCTCGGGAATGCGCGTGGACCCGGGCGCAGTCGTCGAGCTGTCGCCGAGGCTCGCCTTCGTGCTCCGCTCGTACCTTGATCCCGACGAGTCGAAACGCACCTTGCCACCTTCCGAAGCCGCGGCGATACTGCGCGGCCTGCAACCGGTTCCCGCCGGCGAACAGGCCAGCGCTCGTCCTCCCGGCACGGGGCTCCAGGGAATCGCGGAACGCTTCGCCGAGCGCATCTCCGGAAGCCTCGAGGCCAGGATCCGTGAAGCGGACGTTCCGGAACCTGTGTTCGGCCACGAAAAGGGATCCGGCACCCCGGTTGCCAGGTCCGCACGATCGCCCGAAGGCTTGCCCAGCGACAGCCGCGTCGTGCTCTCATCCGACCCGAAGCTGCTCAGCCTGTCCATTCCAGCAGGCGGATTCAAGAGCCCCGGTTTCTGGGCTTCCGGTGGATTTGCCGTTTTCTGGCTTGGTTTTGTCGCGTTCTGGACATTCTCCGCCATAACGATGGGCGCTCCCATATTCTTCGCCATGTTCTCCCTGCCTTTCTGGGCCGTCGGCATCATTCTCGTCCGGCTACTGGTAAAACCCGCGCTGACCTCGGTCTCGGCAACGTTCAGCAAGGAAGGCGGGCTCATATTCGAGGAGCGATTTCTGGGTAGGTCCCGGATCCGCACATGGCAATTTTCTGACCTCGGCGACTGCCGGGTAGAGAACGCGGCCCTATCGCAGAACGGCAGGCACGAGCGCGACATTGTCATAGAGGCGGGGGCCAAGACTGTACGGCTGGGGCGAACGCTCTCGGAACGGGAACGCAGGGCAATAGCTTCCACCGTGGCCACGTGGCTCGAGGCTGCCCGTTCATAGATCGACAACGCATGAATCTTTCGCTTCCCGGACTAACACTTCGGGTTTATACTCTGTACCCCCTCCCCAGGCCCGGGGAGGCAATTTTTCAAGGAGGAAGCAATGAGAAAAGCATTCAGGGCGGCGTTCATGGCACTGGCCGTGTTCGCGCTCGCAGCATCGATCGCCTCGTGCGCTCACCCATTCGACAAATTCGCCGAGGTTCCGCTCAAGATCACCTTCGTCGAGACCACCGACATCCACGGCGCCATCTTCCCGTACAACTTCATCACCGGCAAGGCGCTGGACACCTCGATGGCGCAAGTCGCCACGCTTGTGGCCGAGAACCGCGCCAAGGGTGACGTAGTGCTGCTGGACAACGGTGACGTGCTGCAAGGCCAGCCTACCGTCTACTACTACAATTTCCAGAAAACCGACGTACCACATATCTGGGGTGAAGTTCTCAACTACCTCCAGTATGACGTCGCCACCATCGGCAACCACGACATCGAAGCAGGCCATCCGGTCTACGACAAGCTTGTCAAGGAAGTCCAGGCGCCGATGATATGCGCCAACATCGTCAAGGAAGGCACGGACGAACCGTACTTCCCGCCGTATGCGGTCATCACCCGCCAAGGCGTCAAGATCGCGATCCTTGGCCTGACCCAGCCCAAGATCACCGAACAGCTGCCCAAGGCGTTCTGGGCCGGCATGGACGTGCTCGACATGGTCGAGACGGCAAAGAAATGGGTACCGATCATCCAGGAGAAGGAGAAGCCGGACATCCTCATCGGCCTCTTCCACGCCGGCGTCGACTACACCTACGGCGGACAGACCGCCGACACACCGAAGAACGAGAACCCGAGCCAGCTCGTCGTCGAGCGGGTTACCGGATTCGACTTCATCTTCGTCGGCCACGACCACGCCGGCTGGGACGGCAAGGGCTACGACCCCGTAGCCAAGACCAAGACCGTCGACGTCAAGGATCCATCAGGCAAGGTGGTCCCGATCTACGGCGGACTCGCCGGCGCCGCGGCCATCCCCGTCGTGGAGATCAGCCTCCAGTGGGACAAGAAAGCAAAATCCTGGACAAAGAGCCTCACCGGCTCCCTGACCGCGCTCAAGGGCGTCGCGGCCGACGCCGCCTTCCTCGCCAAGTTCGAGCCCGCCAAGGCCGAACTCATGGCATGGGTCGAACGCCCGGTAGGCAAGATGGTCGGCAAGATCACGAGCGACGAAGCCCTCTTCGGCGATTCAGCCTTCGTCGACCTGATACACCGCATACAGCTGGAGCTATGCGCCGATCCGGCCATGGGACTCAAGCCGGCCCAGATATCCTTCGCCGCGCCGCTCGACAGCACCGCCTACCTCCCGACCACTCCTGACGGCACCATCAAGGTCCGCGACATGTTCAGTCTGTACAAATACGAAAACTTCATGTACACGATGGACCTGACAGGCGAGCAGATCAAGAAGTTCATGGAGTATACCTACGGCAACCAGTTCGGGACGATGACCGGTCCGACCGACCACCTGATATCCTTCAAGATGGACAAGGACGGCAAGCTCATCTTCAATCCCCGGTACAACAGCTACGATACGACGACGGCCGCGTACAACTACGACAGCGTCGCCGGCATCAAGTACACGGTGGACGTTTCAAAGCCGATTGGCTCACGCATCGCGATCATCTCGATGTCCGACGGAAAGCCCTTCGAGACGGGCAAGACTTACTCGGTGGCGATCAACTCGTACCGCGGCTCGGGCGGCGGCGGCCACCTGACCAAGGGCGTCGGGCTGCCGGCCGAGGACCTCCAGAAGCTCAAGCTCGTCACGTCGAGCACGACCAAGGACCTGCGCTTCTACATGCTCAAGTGGTTCGAGAAGCAGACAGGCCCGATCACGGTTACCCGCGACGACAACTGGAAAGTCCTCCCCGAGGACTTGGCAGCGGCTGGCAAAGTCACGGACTACCCGCTCCTCTACCCGCCCAAATAGCGATTGCTGAATGCGACAGGCGCCCGTCGCTCGACGGGCGCCTCGCGGCCCGGGTTTCCGTTACGGGAGCCCGGGCTTGCTTTTTGGATGGAGCATCCGTATCTTTTCCGTAGTATCACAGAGCGCACAACGCTCCCTGATTCTGGCGGATGCCCTTGGATCCGCCACGGCCCGCTCCGTACGGAGGGGCTTACGATTTTCGCCTCATGGGGGAATATTATGAAAGGCAACCGCATGTATGTCGACATCGGCTCGATGCTCGACGAGATCTTCGACGCGGCCAAGAGCTTCGGCGACCAGATGAAGGATAATTTCGGTCCCGGGTGCGACGGACCCGCGGATGGCGCCCGTCCGGCCGGTCCATGGTTCCACGGCATGGACCAGGACGAGAATTCGGACTGGTACCCGAGCTTCTCCTACCCGCCAATGAACATCTTCCTGACTCAGGATCGGTCGATGGTCTTCGAATTCGCCCTCTCCGGCTTCGACGAGAAAGACATCAGCCTGTCGTTCCAGGGTGACTATATGGTCTTCTCCGCCCGAATCGGCCTCGACCAGGCTCCGGAAGAAGGCGTGCGCTACTTCAAGCGCCGCCTCAAGCTCAAGGACATCGACAAGCAGAAGTACTATGTGCCTGCCGAGAAATTCGAACAGACCGCCGTCCGCGCCGTATTCAAGAACGGCATCTTGCGCATCACGGTTCCTCCAAAGGAATCGAACGAGCCGAACGAAGGAATCAAGATAGAAATCGTCAAGGAAGGCGACTAAAGCACAGGGCGGACGGGCGATACCCGTCCGCCCTTTTTATTTTTTTTCCAGTCAGCCGTATTCAGGCTGCCCTGTGCGCCTGCCGTGCCTGGTATACCTTGAGCCTCTTCGAAAAATCGTCAAGGTGGCTCATGACGAAAAGACCCGCGTAGACGGTAACGAGGCAACCCAGAACGAGCGAGACCGGTACCATGAAATCCGCCCCGAACTCGGCTGTAAGCACCCTGAACTCCGCGAGCATGGGTACCATGCCCGTCGAGACGAGGATGACGAAGCCCGCGCCGAGCCAATTGCGCATGGAGATGGATCTCCGTGGCGCGCTGACAAACGGCAGCATCGCCAGGACCCGCGGAGCCAGACTGCCGGAGCCGGCCAGGTCGGGCAGGCGATAGAGGGTCACGGCAGCCTGCAGCGCAGCCGTCCGGCGTGCGCAGACCGTGCACGAACGGACATGCATGGCCATGGGCGCGGGCATTCCTTCGTTGTCGAGCCCATCGAGAAGTTCCAGAAAGCGTTCACAGGTCATTTCGAGCCTCCTCGACGCCGAGCGCCTCACGTAGGTCGCGCTTTGCCCTGAATACGTGCGATTTTATCGTGTTGACCGGGAATCCGGTCGCGGTTCCTATATCCTCGTAGCGCATGCCTTCCCTGAAGTACAGGTCCAGGCACACGGCGTATTTTTCCGGCAACGCCGCCATCGCCTTCTTGAGGGCGGCGGCCGTTTCCGCCCTGATATGCTCGTCCTCGGGCGACAGCGACCGGGTATCCACCGGATCGGAATCCAGGGATTCGTAGCGGCCAGCCTTGCGGGTGGCGTTGATGCCGGCGTTGTAGGCGATGCGCGTCAGCCATGTCGAGAAGCTCGACCGCCCCTGGAAACCCGCGAGTCCAACATACGCCTTCACGAAGACATCCTGGGAAAAGTCTTCCGCCGCGTCGGCATCCTTCAGGAACCCGTAGCCCAGGCGGAGGACACGCCTCTGGTACCGCCTGACCAAGGCTGAAAAGGCATCGGTGTCGCCATCGAGTACCCTGGCGATAATGTCATCGTCGGCCGTTTCGGGTCCGATCGGAATCATGCCGATCGTTGTTTTGCGCGCAGTAAAAAGAAGACCAGTAACGCAACTCCCGCCGTCAGCGGGATCAACCCGCCAAGCAGGGTGAACGCCGTCGTGCCGACGACGATGAACACTATGGTCAGCGTCATGCCCACGGCTACGAGGAGTATCCCCGAAAGCAGACTGAAAGTATCCAGGTCGAATGGCGCCGGGGAATAGGATCCCTTTTCGATCATCAGCATCCGCTCGCGGTGTACCCACAGGATGTAGAAAAATACCACGACGCAACCCATCACTATACCGACTATCGGAATGATCGAAATGATGACCTGCGAGGCTACCGACGGTCCATTCTCCATACACGCTCCAGTCTTTATTACTGCATTTTGCATCCCGTTCCGGGACATCCGCACAGATAGACACTGGAAAGCCACAGCGGTTGCGCGTACCGGCAACCCGCTCGCCTCCAGCGGTCACCTATTCCGCGGTGCGCCAGTCCCGAGCGTCCTCGTCGCGATCACGTCAATGCCGCTTCCCTTGAAGTCGTGGATGAGCACATCCCCGCGGGTAACCGGCAACTTGACGCGCAGCGCATAGATCGCGGCGAGCATCTCCGGTACCTCCTGCTTGGGATATGCCGCGCTCGAGCGGACAGGCAACCGCGCGATGTCGCCGAGCCCGTGCCTCGAACCCCCGCCAGCCACCGATGCGGTCGCGCTGACCATGCGTTTAGGCGCCAGAAGTTCCTCGGAGGCGTATTTGACGCCCCTCGGACAGCGGTTGCCGGTCACCGCCAGGCTCCCGTCGGACTGCCTGTCTATTGAAAGGTGGCAGCCCATGGGACAGGTAATGCATATCAGTTCCTCGCTCATGGATGTCTCCTCGTATTCGCCTTCCGGCTAGGTTATTGATATCTCGACGACGGGCTCGGGGGCCCCGATGGCGGTCTCCAGATCTTTGGGCCCGAGCTCGAGCGCCAGCATCTCGGAAGGCTGGATGTGGTTCTTCCTCACGCTCTTGACGATACGGTTGTTCACCTTGACCTCTATCGTCGCGTCGTTCTTAACGATAAGGGTTCGCATGTACAGCTTGTTGACAGCATGGAGGTCGACACGGCCTGGCGCCGAGTAGCGGACATTCGAACCGGTCTTGACCCTGGCTTCGGCCTTGGGCCGCTCGCCCTTGAGCCACTTGGCCGCGTGGGCGCCGGCACGTCTGGATTCCTCCACGACGTAGTCGACGAGGTCGTGCACGTGCAGGACGTTGCCGCAGGCGAAGACTCCGGGTACGTTCGTCATCAGCATGGAGTCGACGGACGGTCCCCCTGTCATGGGGTTGAGTTCTACGCCGGCCATCTTCGACAGCTCGTTCTCGGGCACGAGGCCCACCGACAGGAGCACCGTGTCGCAGGGTATAGTGAAGGACTTCTCGTGCTGCAGCGCGCCGTTCTCTATCGGTGTTATCTCCACACCCTCGACCCGGTTCCTGCCGATGATTTTGGTGGTCAGGTGCGACAGGTACAGGGGTATGCCGAAGTCGTGGAGGCACTGGACGATGTTCCTCGTCAGCCCGGACGGATACGGCAATATCTCGACGACGGCGTGGACCTTGCAGCCGACCCAGCTCATGCGGCGTGCCATGATGAGGCCTATGTCTCCCGAACCGATGACGACTATTTCCTTGCCGGGTACGAAGCCTTCGATGTTGACGAGGCGTTGCGCGAGGCCGGCCGTGTAGACGCCGGCGGGACGGTCACCGGGAATGCGGATGTTGCCGCGGTTCCGTTCCCTGCATCCCATCGCCAGCACCACAACTTTGGCGATAATGCGGAGCACCCCGTACTCGCCGGTATAGCAGTAAAGCGTCTTCTGCTCTCCCGAGACGTCCATCTCCATCACCGTGGCACCGGTGTAAGCCTTGATGCCGGTTCCAGCCAACCGTTCTTCTATCTTCTCGGCGAACTCGGGGCCGGACAGCTCTTCGTTGAACTCGATGAGGCCGAAGCCATTGTGGATGCACTGGGTGAGGATTCCCCCCAGCCTCTCCTCGCGCTCGACGATGGCGCAGGAAAAACCGGCCGAATCAAGCTCGAGGGCAGCGGCCATGCCCGCGGCCCCGCCGCGTATCGCCACCGAATCAAACTGCAGGTCTTTCATAGCGCGTCCTTGAGTACGCGGCTCGAGCCGCCGTTCTTGGTTATTTCATCCCACGACAGCCCGGTCTCGCGCATTATCAATTTGATGATCTTGTAGGTGCAGAATCCGCCCTGGCAACGGCCCATCTGTGCCCGGGTAAAATACTTGATGCCGTCGAGGGTCGTATGTCCAGCCTGGATGGCCTGGACGATCTCGGCCTCCGACACCTTTTCGCAACGGCAGATCATGTTCGCCCACGCCGGGTCGTCCTTGGCAAGCGCGTCGACCTCGAAAGGCGTAAGGTCCTTGACGTGGGGTCTCTTGGCGATGAAGGGATCGTAGCCGGGCTTCTCGCTCAGGCGGAGGCCTTCTTTCTTGAGGAGATCCTTGACGTATTCGCCAATGGCCGGGCTGGCGGTCAGGCCCGGCGACTGGATGCCGGCCACCTGTATGAAGGCGGCGACTTTCGAGCTCGGCGCTATGTAGAAGTCCTCGTCGAGCGTAGGGCGAAGCCCGGCGAAGCTCGTGATGACGTCGTACTCGGAGATCGATGGCACCATCGCCCTGGCCGACGACAGGATCTTCTCGAGCTGGTCGCGTGTGGTCGCGAGGTCTCCCTTGTCGTCGACTGACTCGGCGGTCGGTCCTATGAGCACGGTGCCCTCGACCGTCGGGATGACGAGCATGCCCTTGGAGACGCTTGTCGGAACGGGGAAAATCACGCGCTCCGGCCTGGCCTTGGTCAGGCGGTCGAGCAGGTAGTACTCGCCCTTGCGCGGTTTGATCTCGAACTCTTCGGCTCCGAACGCCTTCGAGACATCGTCCGCCCAGAGGCCGCCTGCGTTGACCACGTACCGGGCCCGGAGCTGGCGTCCATCGGCAGCGCGCACTATCCAGTCGTCCCCGGAACGCGTCCCTGACTCGACCTTGAAATCCGTCAGCTTCTCGACGCCGTTTTTCATCGCGTTCTCGACCAGGGCGAAAACGAATCGGTAGGGCTCGACGATTCCGCCTCCCGGAACCCAGAGGCCGCCGAGCACGTCCGGATTGAGCTTTGGTTCCAGGTCGAGCATCCGCTCGCGCGAGCACATCTCGATGCCTATGACGCCGTTGTCGACGCCCTGCATGTAGAGTTGCTCGATGGCGCGCATCTCGTCCTCGTGCATTGCCGCGACGACGATGCCGCAACGCTTGAACGGAAAGTCGAGCTCCTGGCGGAGCCTGTCGAACATCATCGCGCCTTGCAGTTCAAGGCGGGCCTTGAGGTGCTTCTTGTTGTGGTGGAAGCCGCCGTGCACTATGCCGGAGTTGGCCTTGGAGGTGCCGAACGAAACGTCCGCCTCCTTGTCGACGAGTACGACATCGAGTTCGTAGGCCGAGAGGCGACGCGCGATGTTCGCTCCGCAGACGCCGGCCCCGACGATGCAGACGTCGTATCGGCTGGATCCAGTTTTCACCGATGCCCCCTTATTATTCGCACAAGTATAGAGCGTCTCGATGAGCAAATACACCTTGATACTATTGTTTTTATGCTTTTATTACCGCATTTTAAACTGTATACTATATATATCGTGGCCTTGATACAGAGAACATGCATGCGTATGATAAGCGGGCTCCTTTCAAGCCATGCGCTCGTGCTGGTCGACGGGCCGCCCCGTTGCGGGCTATCGACGCTCGCGAGGCAGCTGGCGGCCGCCTCGTCCGCGGGGGCGGTACTGGTAGACGCTCGTTTGCGCGCGGGACGGGCCGTACTGGAGGCGCCCGGAGCGCAATCGGCGGCCAGACCCGTCATCATGGACAACGCGAGCGAGACCGACGCCAAGCGCCTCGAGGCCTGGTCGAGGACGGCCTCCGGTTCTCGAAGCCCGCGCTTCGTCCTCGTGGGCGGGCCCTTCCCGCGCGGGAGCCTCGACGCGCCCGTAACGGAACTCGGCCCCTTCTCCGTCTTCGAGGCGGGTCGGGCGTCGATACGGAGGCTCTGGCTACGGGGCGGCTACCCGGAGGCCTTCGGAGCGGCGAGCGACGAGGCAGCGGCGGCCTGGCTCGAGGGCTACGCGGCGGACTTGGCCTATGGACGGCTCTCGGGATGGGGCCTGCCGCGCGAGCCGGAGCGCATAGGCGAGCTCCTCCGCCTCGTCGCCCAGGTTAACGGCAAGGCCTTTAACGAGAACGCCGCCGCCCGCGCACTCGGCGTCAGCAGGCCGACGGTGCGTCGTTACGCGGCCGCCCTCGAAGCCGCCGGCATCATATTCTCCGTGCCCGCCGTCCCGGCGGAGCTAGCGCCTGGCGTCGCGAGGCCCGCGCGGTCGGCGGCGCTCTACGTACGCGACTCCGGGCTCCTCAACGCCCTGCTGGGCCTGGGATCGCAGCTCGAACTCGCGGCCAATACAGGAGCGGCGAGCGCCTCATGGCGCTGCTTCGTCGTAGCCCAGACCAGGGCGGCCCTGCCGCCAGGCGCGGGCCTCTTCCATTACGCGAGCGCTGACGGGGCCTCCCTCGAGCTGGTCATAGCGCGCGGCGGGGCGCCCCTCATCGCGGCTACGGCCTCCCGACATAGGCCTGTCTCGGTCAAGCGGTTTGCGGCCTTCGCGGCCCGCGCGCTCTTGCCGGCGGGCTCAGGCGCGCTATGCATCGTCTGCCCCGACGGCGAGGACAGGAACCTACCCGGCGGCTTCGTCGCGACGAGTCTCGGGGCCTTTCTCGACCGCGTAGCGTCGGCATAGCGAGGGACAATCGACGCCGAGCCCCGGCGAGTCATCGCTTGACGACCCGGCCACGGAGAGCCCACACTTGCCGCCATGCTGGAGCTTATGAGCATCGTCAAGGCCTTCGGAGGCAGATCCGTACTGGATTCGCTGAGCGCTGCATTAACGCCTGGAACGGTGCACACGCTCGTCGGCCCCAATGGCTCTGGCAAGTCTACGCTCCTCAAGGCGCTATGGGGCGAGCTAAGGCTCGACTCCGGAAGCATAGCGTGGGGCGGCAAGGTAGTGGACACGGCGTCCGAAAGCTGGAAACGCCTGATCGGCGCCGTACCCGAAGACGACGCCCTCGTCGAAGGCTTGTCCATTCGCGGACATTTCAGGCTTTGCGGAGCCTTGAGCGGGCTATCGCGAGCGGAGGTGGAAACGCGGGCGGACCAGCTCGTTGCGCTCTTCGGGCTCGGGGAGGCGGAGCGCGCGACGAGGATGGCGGCCGAGGCCTCGCGGGGCAACCGTAAGCGGCTAGCCTGCGCGCTGGCTCTACTAGGCGAGCCTTCGATTATACTGATGGACGAGCCGTTCTCGGGACTCGACGCGGAGAGGGCCGCCGAATTGACGGCCGTCCTCAGGCTGCTCGCGGACAGGGGCAGGCTCGTCGTGTTCTCGTGCCACGACGACGGCATAACGCGGGGCTCGGCCGACCGCTACCTGCTCCTCCGCGACGGCAAGGCCGAGACGGGATCGGTCGGGGACCTACCGGCGCGGCGACGATCCGAGGCGCCTATCGGGCCAGGGACCTTGCCGTGGCTCGCCTGATACGCGCGCTCGCCGAGATAGCCCGGGCTACCGACGCGAGGCGCAGCGCCGACAAGCCGTCGGGCGCCTTGCGCGCTGTCTCGGGTTACCTGATTGGCCTCGCGATACTGTCGACGGCGGCCAACGCCTGGACGTTCTTCTCGGTATTCCGCGGCATACTCTCTCGAGCCGACGCCTACAGCGTCGCCTCGCTCTCGACGATGATAGCCTGCGCTCCGCTCGTCGCGAGCCTGACCCTTTCAAGGGGAAGCACCGAGCCAGGCCAGAGGCTCGGCCTGCTGCCGGTGGACAAGCCGACGAGGATGGCCCTGGCCGCCCTCGGCCCCCTGACGGCGGAACTACCGATTATAGCTATCGCTTCGCTGCTGCCGGCAGTGGCCGCGTCGCCCCTGGCCGCCTTCTCCGCGGCCGACTACGCGTTCGCCGTCGTCGGGTTCATAACGGTCTCCGTGGCTCTCGCCCTGACGGCGAGGTCTATCGCGGCTGCCCTCGCCGCGCCCGGGAGGCGCGCGGAGGGCCACAGCCGGGCCATCGTCAAGGCGCTCGCGCTCGCCGCGATCGCGGCGTCGAACCCCCGCACCGTTATCGTCGAGGGAAGAGCAGCCCTGGCCCTCTTCGGCTCCAGGCTCCTGCCCGCGAGCCTCGTCGACGATCAGGCCTCGCCAGCATGGCTGGCGTGCCTGGCCCTCGCCGCCCTGGCGCTCGCCATGGCGGCTGCGATCGTCGAGGATGCCGCGAGGCGACGCTCGGTCGACCGCTCGAGAACAGGGCGACGCGCGAACGGGAGACTGGTCGCGGGAGTATCAAGTCAGGTCATCATGGCCGTCGTAGACAGGGACAGGATCTTCGTTCCGAGCGCGGCGGCATCGACCGCGTTCGGCATCATAGCCGTCGCGGAGGGAGCACCGCCGGCCATTCCGCTCGTCGCGGCCATGGCGATCCTGGCCGTGCGAGCCGGCTCGGCCATGGGATTCATGGCCGTGGAGAACTCCGCGGCGAGGCGCTTCGCCCTGATTCCGGCCGCGCCGGGCGCAGCCGATCGCTCGTATATGCGAGCGGCGCTCGCCATGGCCGCCGCTATCGCCACGCCGCTCCTGCTATCCGCGGCGTTCCTGGTGCTCGCATGAAACCGGCAACAATCCCTTACCGGTAGCTGTAAACGCCATTTTCATTAACATGCATCTTTACGTGCCAATCGAAGGCGATATCCAGTATCGTACGATCGGGGCGTCCCTCCAGGATACGCTTCGCGAGCTCGACTCGATGCCGGCTGATGTACTGCCGAAAGTTAGTCCCCAGATGGCTGATGAGGGCTCAACCCCAGCTCTCGCTCGGTTGAGGCAGGGACAGCATGCTATCCGTGAATAGCTTCCTCTCCGCCCTGAGGTAGTCCAGCCGCTCGACGACCTTGGCCGTATCCAGTCCGGCTAGCTTGGTGGAGCGCAGATATTTCTCCGCTCCCTTGGCGCCATCCGGCGCCGTGGCGATCTCTCCGGGGGGAAAGAGGGCGGGACTGCTCTTCTGGAAGAAGTACAGGGGATAATACAGGTAGAGTATCCAAGGCCGATCCATGTACAGTCCCAGGGACTGCGCGAGGTAATCGAGGACCGCGAGGCCGAAGGAGAGGCCTATGGCGGCGGTGACTTCATGAACCCACGCCTCGGGTTCCCTATACCATCGTAACATATGGTCCTTCGAGAGCCACGTCCTCAGGGTCTCGATATGCACATCGGCAAACGGTATGAGCCGTAGCTCGGTCGGGAGGCTCCCTGTCATCATCCTCTCCGGGTTGTAGCCTGCGAGCCGCCCGAGAGCGCGGCGAAAGCGGCGTACAAATCGTCGTTCAGGGCGCGCACGACGTCCGCGTCGAATTTGAGGATCTTCCGGTCATAGGTATAGAAGCCGTTGCTCTCTATCTCGACGTCGGACACCTGTGTATAGACGGCGGCGCGGAGGCCGCGCTCGACCAACGGAATGAGCTGATCGCGGATGAGGCTCGAGTAGCCGGCCAGCAGGGATTCCTCATCGTCGTAGAAGCGGTAGCCGAAGCGGCTATCGTCGTCCCACATGTGGCCGGGGACCGCCAGGTTGTAGCCGCCGAACTCGGATAAAAAATACGGCCTGCGATCGCGGCGAGGCGGCTTCCTTAGCCTGACGATGTAGGTATGGCGGCTCCGAAAGTCGCCGCCGCCCTGGTCGAACCATCCTGAGACGGCGTCGACGAGGCGCGTCCCGTCCAGCGCGCGGAGGCTCCGAACGACCCGCTCCGACTCGAACTGGCCCCACGACTCGTTGAAGACCGTCCACATGAGTATTGACGGATGGCAACGGAGCAGGGCGACCGCGCCGGCGAGGTCAGCCTCGAATTCCTCCCTATTAACAGCGTCCGATCGTCCCGCGCGCGAGAGGGCCCTGGCGGAGCGATCCTCCGAGCCGAGGCCCAGCACCATGGCGGCGCCGACCTTCAGGTTACCCGCCGCGCGGTTGACGCCGCCTGAGACGGCGTCCTGTATCACTAGCATGCCCAGGCGATCGGCGTGCCAGTAGAATCGCCTGGACTCCACCTTGATGTGCTTTCGGAGGCCGTTGAAGCCGAGCGCCTTCATAGCCTCGATGTCGAAGAGCAGGGCCTCGTCGGACGGCGCCGTCAGTCCGCTCTCGGGCCAGTAACCCTGGTCGAGCGGGGCGTTGAGGAAGATAGGCTTCCCGTTGAGCCTGATGGTCGGCAGGGCGCCGGGTTGGGCCCCGGGGATGGGGCCGAGGTCCACGATCCTCAAGGCGAAGTACGAGCTGACGGCGTCGACGGGGTCGTCCACTCCGCCGGCCTCGCCTGCACCGGAGCCCGCTATCTCCGCGCGGAAGGAGTACAGGTAGGGGTCCTCCGGCGACCACGGCCGACCCTGACCGACGGGTACGGCTATGGGCTCGCCTGAGCGACCGAGGAATTCAGCCTCCGCGCCGCCGGGCAGCGCGACGACGAGGCGGACCGTGGCCGGCTTCTCGCACACGACGACGATCGAGGCCCCGCTTAGGCCGGGCTTGGCGTCCGCCCTGAGCCCGACGATGGCGTTATCCGGGGGCAGGGGCTCGAGCCAGACCGACTGCCAGATACCGCTCGTGGCCGTATAGAGTATGCCTGCCGGGCGCAGCGCCTGCTTACCCCGTTGCTGGAGGCCCGAGTCGCTCGGGTCGCGCACCGCGACGACTATCTCGCGCCCGGGCGATCCGCTAGCAGCCGGGGGTAGCAGGAAGCCGAAGGGCAGGTAGCCGCCGCGATGCTCCCCGACGAGGCGGCCGTCGACGAATACGGCGGCCTCGTAATCGACGGCCTCGAAGCGAAGTGCGACGCGCCTACCCGCCCAGGCCGCCGGTACGATGACCGATCGCCTGTACCACAGCGTCTCTTCAGGCGACAGCGCCTTGCCGACGCCCGACAGGGCCGTCTCCAACGCGAAGGGCACGACTATGCGGCCGTCCCACGCGGCGGGAAACGGCTCGGCGGAGAGCGCTTTGGCGTTCGACGGTCGCGTCGCGTACTCCCAATGCCCATTGAGCGATAGCCATTCGGGCCTCGCGAGCTCGGGTCTGGGGTATTCGGGCAAGAGCGACGCGGCATCGACTCGCTCGCCCCAAGGCGAGGAGATTCTCGAGGGAGCTAGCCGGTTCGGTTCCATGGTTCCTAGTCCTTCCTTGAGGGCCTTTAGTGTTGCCGATATACTAGCACGATCCCTGGCGAGCGAGCGGAGAGCCTATCCAGTGAAGAACGAGCGCCTTATGGCCATGATCGATTGCCTGCTCCGCGACGGTCGAGTGACCGCGGCCGAGCTATCGCGCCGCTTCGAGGTCTCCGTAAGAACTATCTACCGCGATATCGATTCGCTCGGCATGGCCGGCGTACCCATAGTCGCCGAATCGGGCTCCGGCGGCGGCTACCTGATCGATCCCGCCTGTCGCGTCGACAGGAGCTTTTTATCCAAAGACGAGATAGCCGATTTATCGGCCTTCCTACGCGGCATGCCCGAAGCGCTCAAGGACGACAATATCGAGCGCTCCCTCGGCAAGATAGCGTCCCTCGGGCCCCGCCGACCGTCCGGCGACGCGGAGGGAGCGGCGCTTCCGCCCCCGCTCATCTCGGCTATCTCGCCATGGGGAGCGCCCGGCCCCAATCCGCTGACGGTCATGGCCCTCCGCCGTGCCATCGCCGACAGGCGCATAGCCGCGTTCGAGTACGTCGACGCCGAGGGCCGCCGGAGCGAGCGTACGGTGGAGCCGTTCAGCATAGTGATAGGCGGCGCCGTCTGGTACCTGCACGCGTTCTGCAGGCTACGCTCGGAATGGCGCCTCTTCAAGCTATCGAGGATGAGCTCGCTCCGTGCATGCACCGAGCGCTACGACCCGGTTGCCCGCCTGCCCGCGCCGCGCCCGTTCGGCGCATGGAACGAGACCCTGATCGATATAACGATGGCAGCCTCGCCCGTGATAGCGGGCATGGTCGACGAAGCGTTGCCGGGGTCGGCGTACGGCTCCCTCGACGACGGATCGACGCTCTTCTCGTTCAGGTACCCGGAAGGGGATTTCCTGCTGAGGTTCCTCCTGTCGTTCGGGCCGGGAATACGGATACTGAGGCCCGAGGGCCTCCGTACCTCGCTCCGGGATGCCTCGTGCGCGATCGCTGACGCGAACTGTCAGTGATAGGGGCTTATCATGCTCCATCACGACTTAAGGGAGCGCGACTATGGAAAGACTCATCGCTTATTGCGGACTCGACTGCGCCCAGTGCCCCGGACGGATCGCCACGGTTACCAACGACGACGCGCTGCGGGCCAAGACGGCCGCCGCCTGGAAGGAATCCTTCGGGTTCCCGCTCGGGCCGGAGGCTATCAACTGCCTCGGCTGCAAGGGCGAGGGGGCCAAGATCGGCCATTGCTCGGAATGCGGCATGCGCCTCTGCGCGATTGGGCGCGGCGTCCGGGACTGCGGCGCCTGCGCCGAGTATTCGAGCTGCGCCAAGATACAGGAATTCACGGCGCAGGTGCCCGAGGCCAAGGCCAACCTGGAATCGGCCTAGGCTCGACGACGAGGCCGGCCCCAAGGGACCGGCCTCGCGCCCGCTCTCGTTACGCTTACGCCCACCTCACGAGGCCGGGCACGAAGGGGTGCACGAGGCCGGAGTGGCGGGGCAGGACACGCACCGCGTAGCCATGCTGGCCGGTCGCCTCGCAGGCAACCTCTACCGAATAGTCCCAAAAACCTCCCTGGGATTTGCCCGGCTTCATCTCGACGCGGACCGGATGGTTGATTTCTCCGGTACTCCCGACGGGACCATGGTACAGCTCGACGCGGATCTGATCCGGGCTCAGGGCGCCCGAGCGAACCCTGGCATCGACGCGCACGGTCTCGCCGCGTTCCATGACCGGCCTGGCCGTCGAACGCACATCCTCGACCACCACGTTCGGCCACTCCCTGCGCGCCAGCTCCAGGTAATCGGCAGTCTCCTTGGCGCCGTTGTAGCCCTTGGTCTTGAGCAGGCGGGCGTTCTCGAGCGCCGGCAGGTAGTAGCGGTTGGTGTACTCCATCAGCGTCCGGTGGAACGAGAAGTTCTTGCCGACGTCGTGGATCGACGCTTTCATCATCTTGATCCAGTCGCGGGGCAGACCGTCGCGTCCTCGTTCATAGAACGTCGGGATGATCTCGCGCTCGAGGAGATCGTACAGGGCCTTGGACTCTATCTCGTCCTGCAGCTCGGTATCGGTGTACTCCTCGCCCTTGCCGATCGCCCAGCCGCACGCCGGCGAATAGCCCTCCGCCCACCATCCGTCGAGCACCGAGCAGTTGAGGACGCCGTTCATGCCGGCCTTCATGCCGCTGGTGCCAGAGGCCTCGAGGGGTCGGCGTGGCGTGTTGAGCCAGACGTCGGAGCCCGAAGTCATGTAGCGTGCCATCGTCATGTCGTAATCCTCGAGGAAGACGATGCGGCCAGCCACGTCGTCGCGACGCGAGAAATGGACGAGTTCCTTTATGATCTCCTTGCCGGGCATGTCGTGGGGATGGGCCTTGCCGGCAAAAATGATCTGCAGCGGCCGGTCCTTGTCGGACAGGAGGCGCATTAGCCTGTCGGGGTCGGACAGGAGAAGGTTGCCGCGCTTGTAGGTCGCGAAACGGCGCGCGAAGCTGATGGTCAGCGCGGACGGAGACAGCGCGTCGTCCGCACGGGCCAGACCCTTCTCCGAGACGCCCATCCGGCGCATCTCCTTCTTGAGCCTGTCGCGGGCGAACACGACGAGGCGTTCCCGCCTGCGCTCGTGCGTGCGCCACAGCTCGTCGTCGCTTATTCGGTCAATCAGGTCCCAGGTCTCCAGGTTGGTCGGCTCTTCGGCGAAGCGCGGCCCGATGTAGCGGTCGAGCACCTCGAGCAGCGTGTACGGAATCCAGGTCCGGGGGTGAACGCCGTTCGTCACGAAACCTATCGGCACCTCGTCGGTAGTCAGTCCCGGCCAGATGGCCTTCCACATGTCGCGCGACACGTGGCCGTGAAGCTCCGAGACGCCGTTGGCGTAGGCAGACAGCCTGAGCGCGAGCACCGTCATGCAGAACAGCTCGGCATCGTCGTGCGCGCGTTCCCTGCCAAGTGCCAGGAAAAACTTCCAGTCGAAGCCGAGCTGGCCCGCCATCTGGCGGAAATACTTCTCCATCAGGTCTATGCCGAAGCGCTCGTTGCCGGCCGGTACCGGCGTATGCGTCGTGAAGATGTTCGTTGCCCACAGAGCCTGGGCGGCCTGGGCGAACGAAAGCCCCTTCTCGGCCATGACTTCGCGGATGCGCTCCAGCCCGAGGAACGCCGCATGACCCTCGTTCATGTGGGCGACGACAGGGTTGACTCCCACCGCGCGCAGGGCGCGGATCCCGCCGATGCCAAGGAGTATCTCCTGGCGTATCCTCGTCTCCTTGTCGCCTCCGTACAGCGTCGCCGTGATGGTCCTGTTGGCCGGCGCGTTCTCGTCGATGTTGGTGTCGAGAAGGTACAGCGACGACCGGCCTACCTTGACTTCCCATACCTGGGCGACGATGTGCTCGCCTGCCATTTCCACCGTTATCTTGACGGGGTCACCCGTCTTGGTCTCGCAGCGGCGGACCGGCATGTTGTACCAGTCGTTCTCGGGGTACTCTTCCTGCTGGTAGCCGTCGGCGTTCAGCTGCTGGATGAAGTAGCCCTGCCTGTACAGCAGCCCGACGCCGACAAGGGGCAAGCCGAGGTCGGAACTCGTCTTCATGTGGTCGCCGGACAGTATGCCAAGGCCGCCGGAATAGATGGGCAGCGACGAGTCCATGCCGTATTCCATGGAGAAATACGCCACCGAGTCCTTGTAGTCGCCCTTGTACCACGGCTGGGCCTTCTTGTAGGCCTGAAACTTGCCGTAGACCTCCTTCAGGGCCGCCAGGTACGAATCATCGGCCGCCGCCGAATCGAAGCGTTCCTGCGGCACCATGCCGAGCATCTTGGCGGGATTCTGCCTGGAGTGGCTCCAGATGTCGTAATCAAGCCTGATGAAAAGCATGATCGCGTCGAAGTTCCACGATATCCAGAGGTTGTGGGCCATCTCGTCAAGGGGCGCGAGCGACTCGGGAATCTTTGGCTTTACGGTATGGGTAAGGATTTTCATGTGGCACCACCGGTCAGGAAGCTGAGGATTGCGCTGTTGCGGGACGGCGCGTTTCAGTGAATGATAATCGACCGGGGACTCGGACGCAACTCCGCCCGGTCAATGACCCGTCAGGGTATGGAATTGTCGAAATTCGAGGCTTCGATCTCGTTGAAATAACGCGCGGTACCGACTTTGAGTTCGTCGGTGGCCCGTTCATCGCAGACGACGACTACCCTGGGGTGCAGCTGGAGGCATGAGAAAGTCCACAGGTGGTTGACGCCTTCCTCGATGGCGTGACGGAGGGCGCGGGCCTTGTTGGCCCCGGACACCAGCATGAGCACCTCGCGGGCGTCCATGATGGTGCCGACGCCGACGGTCAGCGCGGTGGGAGGCACCGCATCGGGGTTGCCGCCGAAGAAACGGGAATTTACCATGCGCGTGTCGCGGGTCAGCGTCTTGACCCTCGTCCTGGATGCCAGCGACGATCCCGGCTCGTTGAACGCGATGTGTCCGTCCTCGCCGACACCGCCGACAAAGAGGTCTATTCCTCCGGCAGCCGCAATCGCCGCTTCGTAGCGGACGCATTCGGCGTCCAGGTCGGAGGCGTTGCCGTTGGGGATATTGGTATTGCCTGAGGGTATGTCTACCCCCGAAAAGAGCCTGTCACGCATGAAGCTGTGGTAGCTCTGCGGGTGGTCCTCGGGCAAGCCCACGTATTCGTCCATATTGAAGGTGACGACATTGCGGAAGGACAGGACTCCACGAGCATGCAGGGCCGCGAGACGTTCGTACAGACCCAGCGGCGAGGAGCCGGTGGGCAGTCCAAGGACGAAGTGCCTGCCAGCGAGTATTCGTCGGGCAACAAAATTGGCGGCCCACTCGGAGACCGCGTCGTAATCTTTGCGGATTATCAGTCGCACGTTCGTTCCCTTCATGGGCCGGGCCGCGAGGCCCTCTAGCCCAACTTATTCAAGACGAAGCTGCCGCCGATCATCGTGGCGAGCACGGAAAATTCCTTGTCGAAGACGACCAGGTCGGCCTCGTAGCCGGGGACGAGAAGGCCACGCTTGCCGAGCCCAATGATGCGCGCGGGGTTGCTCGCCGCCATCCCGACGGCTGCCTCGACGGGCACGCCCCATTGAGCAAGGTTGCGCACGCCGCCTATCATCGTCAGGCACGAACCCGCGATGACGCCGTCGCTCTTCCGGTGGAAAAGCCCGTCGTCGAGCACGACCTCCTCGCGGTTGGCGAACAGCGGGCAACGTTCCTGCTCGGTGGGCTTGAGCGCGTCGGTGACGAGGACGACCTTGCTCTGCGGCTTGTCCCGCAACAGGAGCCGTATAAGGTCCGGGTGGACATGCCTGCCGTCGGCGATTATCTCGCAGGAGAGTTCCGGGTTGATGAGTATGGCGCCGACCGCGCCCGGGTCTCGGTGGTGCAGGCGGCTCATCGCGTTGAAGAAGTGCGTCGAATGGAGGATGCCCGCCTGCATGCCCTCCATCATGTTCTCATAGGTCGCGTCGGTATGGCCTGCCTGGAGCAGTATGTTGCGCGACAGGCAGTACAGTGCGAGCTCCCGCATGCCCTTGAGCTCAGGCGCGACGGTCATATTGGTTATATGGCCCCGGCCCGCCTGCCACAATCGCCCCATCACCTCGGAATCGACAGGGCGGACGAAGTCGGGGTTCTGCACGCCGAGCCGAGCCAGGGATATGAACGGCCCCTCGAGGTGGACACCCATCACCCGGGCACCGGTCTCCCGGCCCATCGCATCGACGCACGCGCCTATCGCCAGCTCCATGTCCCCCAGTTCCATCGGGTATATCGTCGGGCAGAATGCCGTGACGCCCCGCGCGCCGAGGTGCTCCGACATCGCCATGATGGCGTCGACCGAGAGGTCCTCGGTACCGTAGCCCGCGAAGCCGTGGATGTGCGTATCGATGAAGCCTGGCGCAAGATACGCCTCGCCGGCATCGTATATCCCGGCGTCCGGAGGGAAAGCCTTCTGGGCAAAACGCTTCTCCGAAAAGACATCGACAAGCTTGCCATCCTCGACGAGGACGGCGCAACGCTCCATCCTGGCGTACCCGGTAAGTAGCGTGGCATTGTGGATGCAGATGATGGGCGTATCACACCTCCGTCAATGTGCCGAGGATTACGCGTCGGTTCGCGCGGGTCGACAACGCAGTATACCCGAAAGCGCGCCGGACGGCTGGCTGTTCGGTGTCGATGGCGGAGGAAGGCGACACGCAAGCCGGGCCCTTTCGTCTAGGCCGCGAACTGTCACGCTGCCTACTTGTTCTTCCCGAAAAGGTTCCTGATGGCTCCGACGAGCCCCTTGGGCTTGTTGCCGGAATCGGGCGCTTTCGGGGATCCGGGCCGGGCTGAGCCTGGCGGTACCGCGGAGGCCGATCCATCGCGGGGCACGTTCCTGCGACCATCGGGCCTCGGGCCGTTTCGAGACCTGCCGCCCTCGCTATTGCCTGCCTTGCCAGCACTAGCCTTGCCCGAGTTGACTGCTCCCGAGCCGTAACGTTCACGGTACAGGCGGAGGCGTTCCTCCATGCTCACCGAATAGGGATCGGACAGGCGGGCGCCGCCGGACTTGCCCCTGGAACCCCGTCTCTGCCTGCTGCCTTGCTTTGAAGCCTGGGCTTCGCGGGAAGACACATCGTCGCGCTGTCTCGGCGCCTCCGGCCTTTCCTGCCTCGGCGAACCCTTCGCCGCGGTCTTCACGGGCTTGGGAGCCGAACCCTTCCGCGCCCGATTTCCCCGACCACGTTTTTTGGAAGGAACATCATGATCCTCCAAGGCGGGTTTCGCGTCGCTCAAGGCTCCGCCTCCGGTTATCGCGGCGATGTCGGCCTGTATTGCACGGGCATAGCGGCCATCATACTGACCGCCCCTGTCGCGCCTGTCATCGTCGTTCCGCCTGCCGTTCCCGCGATCGCCCCCGCCTGAGTCGGGGCTCCTCCTGACGCTCCTGTCGTCCGGCCTCGTGGAAGCAAAGACCGTCTCGACGGGCGCCATCATCGACTGGTCCGGAGCGACAGCTCCGAGCGAGGCGCCGAGCGCGCGTTCTATCGCCGGGATTCCGAACGAGTAACGCTCGCAGGCGAAATTGTAGACTCTGGCCCCCGGCTTCAAGGAGTCGAGGTGCCCGAGCCTGGTCAGGTATGGCTCGGCTTCGAGCGGGAGATCCCAGTTGACGACTGTTGCCGCCCAGCCTCCCGCCAGCCCGTCGGCGCCTTCGTCGGTCATGACGAGGGCCTCGAATTCGCCGGCTTTCACCGATTCCAGGACCGCTTTTTTCCTGGGCAGGTTGCCGAGGATGTATTCCACACGCATGCCGGCGGCCCGAAGCCGCCGCATGGCATCCTCCGCGGTACCCCGCACATCACAGAAAACCGCGAGCGGCCTCGTCGTATTCGACTTCATGATACCGAGCAGCAGACGGAGCTTGTCCTCGGCGGAGACCAGATATGTCACGCTCTGTGCCGACCTGGAACGCTCTCCCTCGGCTTCGAGTTCCAGTTCTTCAAAGTCGCCGGCAAGGTCCCGCGCGATCGCCCGGCCGGCGGGGTGGAGGTCTGAGGAAAAAGCCACGACCCTGCGCGACGACGTCGAAGGTCCCAGCGCCCTGCGCAGCATGGCGGCGCTTGCGGCATCGGCCATGGCGTCGAGGTCGCTCAGCGCGACAAGCTCGAAGCCCCGCGAGTCGAGCGTGCCCGCGGCCGAGCGCGAGGCGATGGCGTCGATGGAACCTATCAGGGTGTCGGTCTCGTCGGCAACGCTGTCACGCCCTATCGTCGAGCACCTCAAGCCGGCCCGTCCGCCCACGGCGTCGAACGCTTCCTTGAGTCCAGCCACGTCGCGGTCGGCCGGCGCCACGACGAGTGCCTTGAGACCGGGTTCGCCGGCGAGCCGGTCCGCTATCGCGGCCATCAGCACCGGATAGCGGGCGGCCCCGAGCTTGACGCGGGCCACTACGCCGCCGGTCCGGATGCTTTCCGACAGCCCGGCCGCGACTCTTGCCGGCTGACCAGGGCATATCATTTCAAGCGCGGACTTGATGCGCTCGTCGAATGCAGTATTTTCATTTTCCATAAGCAATCCCGTCGTATGTATGGTTCGCAGTGCCTTTCAGGCCTACGGTTCGTATCGATGCAATTCAAATCACACTATACAACGTGGATACTCCGTTGTGAAGGCGGTGCGGCACCCTCGGCCGGGTGGTATTGCCCAGCGGGGCGATGATGATTAGAGTCGAACCATGAAGAGGCTCATGGTGGCATCGATGATCGCGACAAGTCTGACCCTCGTCGCATGCGGCGGCGGTTCCGCGGACACGGGAGAGGCTCCGAGTGCGATGGCACGCGACGACGCCCGCATGTCAGCGGCGTTACGGGCTCTGGCTGTCTTGCCGCCCGATGTCGCTGCCCGCTCCGAGGCGGCCATCCGTGCCGAGCCTGACCGGTTCTTCACGCTGCTCGGCGCAGCGCTCGATGAATCGAAGGCTGCCGGCGACCTCCTCATCCCGGTCGACAAGGAGCGTGCGCTTCCTCCGGGTTTCGAACCAGCCGACCTTGTATCGCTCAATGACTATCCGTTTGCAGTATCGCGCCGGGACCTGCGGCTCAGGAAGCCAGTCATGGCCGCCGCTCTCGAGATGAGCAAAGCCGCGAGTCTGGACGGGGTCTCGCTGCTGTTCTCGTCGTCATACCGCTCCTGGGCATACCAGGACGGGCTGTTCAAGCGCTACGCGGCTCAATACGGAGAGTCGGAGGCGGCGCGGTTTTCGGCAAGGCCGGGAACATCCCAGCACCAGCTGGGTACGGCCATCGACTTCGGCAGCATCGACGACGCGTTCGCGGCCACGAAGGCGGGCGAATGGCTGGCGGCCAACGCCTGGCGCTTCGGCTTCTCCCTTTCCTACCCCAAGGGGGGCGAGGCCATTACCGGCTATGTCTGGGAAAGCTGGCACTACCGCTATGTTACAAAGGCTGGAGCGGAGCTGGAGCGCGTATGGTTCGGAGGCGTCCAGCGCTACCTGCTGGACTTCATCGCCACATGGAATGGCTAGCCCGGATATCTCACACCTTGCCGCAAATTTATAGCAAGTCATTGTGTTGTAGTAAAATGCGGCAAGGCCCGCATAATCGGGCTAGTACTTCGACGCCGGCGTTTCCCGTTGCTTGATCGATTCCTGCCTGAAGCCTTCGCCGAACTGTTCGACGGTTCTGGCGAACTGCTTGTCGCTCAAGAAACCATAATCCTGCAGCACCAGCGACTCTATCTGGTCCCAGGCCATGCTTCCCGTTTCGTACTCGCAGAAGACGTTGGCCAGGTAGACCGCAAAGACGACGTCCTTGAAGTCGGTGGTCATCAGCGCTGGCTCATGGTGGAAACGTATTGCGGCGACGAGTGACTCGGGAAAATTCCACTTCTCGGCGACCCGCGCGCCGATCTCCGAATGGTTCATGCCCCCGGCCAGATCCTCGAAGGTGCCCCTTTCGATACCCTTGGCATCGCAGAACGCCTTGATGTGATCGAGCAATTCAGGGTGAACCGACGAGAAGATGATTTTGCCCATATCGTGGAGCATGCCGCCGACGTAGGCGTCGTCCTGGAGAGCCCTGTTGCCCGGCTTGAAATTCTTGGCCAGGTTGTAGGCGTAGTAGGCGCAACGGTAGCTGTGGTCCCACAGCACCTTCTGGTCGAGGCCCCGCTGGCTCGCCAGGATCTTCTGGGATCCGTATGAGAACAGCAGGTTCTTGATGCCCCGGAGTCCGACGAGCTTGACGGCATCGACGATGTTGTCTACGCGCCTTGGCAGCATGAACTGCGCGGAGTTGACAAGCTTGAGAAGGTCGGCGGTCATCGCCGGGTCGGTCGAGATGTTCCTTGCAATGTCGACCATCTCGCTCTTCGGGTCGGCGATCAGGCGCTGGATTGTCAGTATGTTGTCCGGGAAATGCGGCAGGCTGGTGATCTGCCTGACAAGCTCGTCGGTCAGCGCCGACAGGCTCTCGATTTTCGCAGCGGCGACCGGCACGTTGATGCGGGCCACGGTCTCGCCGTTGTCGGTATGGATGTCGAAGCAATCTTCGTCCAGGCTCATCTTCTTGAGCATGAGGACGAGGATGACGAGACCCAGCCCCGCACCTTCGGACGCGTCAAGGACCTGTGACATCGCCTCTTCCAGGGTTTCGTACTTGCGCGAGTGGGCCAGCTTGTCCTGTATCCGCAGATATTCCGTCCTCGTCAACTCGACGTTGTTGCGGACCTCGAGGATGACGTTCGAGCCACGGGCCTGGAATATTATCTTGATATAATACTGTCTCTCTTTTTGCTTCTGCAGGTAGAAGGCGAGATTCTCCATCGTATCAGCCTTGAAGGAACGCATTCCTTCCTCGTACTCGGACGGATCCTTGAGATCGAGGCCTTTCGTTTCGAAATAGACGCGCTTGGTATTGGCCTTCTTCGCGTTCACCGCCAGTTCCCGAAGGCAGTAGACGAGATAGTCTTTGATCCTTGCCTGCCCGAGTTCGCCGAGGAACACCTCGAGGACCTCTTCTATATAGACTTCTATCTCGTGTGGAAGGGTGTAGGTGGTGATCGTCAGCGGAATCGCGCTGTGCGCCGCCTTCTTGATCTTCGTTACGTCTACGACCAGCTCGTTACCTGCCATCGTGTATCTCCAACTTTCAGAATCATATCAATGTTACTGCATACATTACTTTATCCGGCCATCGTACGCAACTGCCTTGCGGCGAAACCCGGATCAACAAATCTCGTCGCATCCAGTTATTCGTTCCATTGTCGATAATTTTCTATTGACATACAAGAATAACTGGTCGAATTTTCAACCCATGAAAACAGTGCTGATAGTCGATGCGAACGAAGACGATCGAAAGACCGCCATGGCCCTGTTGGCGGTCAGATACGAAGTCCGATCGTGCGCAACAGTAGCGGATGCCATCGAGCTGGCAAGGGGAAGAAAGCCGGACGCCCTGGTCATAGACATCGCCTGCAGCCGCATCGACGGGAACTACGATCCGCTTGGAGTCGCGGCCCTCATCGAGCCCAGGGCCGGGATCATCTGCACCGCCTCGATGAGCACCGCCATAGATTATGCCAGACACCGCGGAGTCTCCGGCTATGTCGAGAAACCGTACCGCGCGGAACCCCTGTATGCGGCGGTGCGTCTGGCTTCGGCAGAATCGGCCGCCGGCCTGGAGGCCATATGGTCCCATAAATACGGATCATGCCTGCATGCCGGGAGCTCCAGGGGAGGCGGACTCATCGGCGACTGCGAAGCGCTCAAGGAGGTGGCCCGGCGGATAGCCCTGTACGCCGCGCACGACGCGCCGGTGCTGATACTCGGGGAGAGCGGCACCGGCAAGGAACTGGCCGCCGCCGCGATACACCAGGCGTCCAGACGGTCGTCGGGCAGGTTCCTCCCGGTGGACTGCGCCGCCATACCGGAGACGCTCGCGGAAAGCCACTTGTTCGGCACTGTGAAAGGCGCATTCACCGGAGCGCTCGATTCGAAGGGAGTATTCGAGTCGGCCTGCGGCGGAACGGTATTCCTCGACGAGATAGGGGAGCTGTCGATGACGGTGCAGGCGAAATTCCTCCGGACGGTGGAGACCGGCACAGGCGCACGCGTCGGGGCAGTCGATCCCGTCGACTACGACATCCGCATCCTCTCGGCGACCAACGCGCCGCTTTTCGGAGACAGCACGCATTTCCGGCCGGAACTCGTCCACAGGATTAATACGCTCGTGCTCAGGATGCCTGCGCTGAGGGACCACAAGGAAGACATCCCGATACTCGCCGAGTCGTTCATCGAGGAATTCAGCCCTGGCAAACGCATAACGAGGAGTGCCATGTCCAAGCTGGCAGCGTGGGATTGGCCGGGAAATGTCAGGGAACTCAGGAACGCCGTCTGCCGCGCCACCGTCATGTCGGGCGGGAACCACGAGATCCGGCCCGTCGACATAGAATTCGACGGCGCCGAGGCTCCCTGGCAAGCATCGCTGTTCTGATCAGAAGATCGGGCGAAGCGAAATCACGTTCAGGTACACGTCTCTGGCTCCGTCGGGCGAGATCCGAATGGATGGGTCCCGGGCAATGACTACGGTTCTCCTGCCTGAGGATCCTTCGAGGAATTCACGGAAGACGCTTCCCTTGAACACGAGATAGACGCGGTGCAGGAGTATCTTCGACGTTCCGACCCACTCGCCTTCGAGGAACTCCACGACCGCTTCAAAGGGTTCATCGCTGGAGACGGTCGGGTGCGACAGCGTGCCGAACAGCAGGACGGCGGTATCGCCGGAATATTCGGCCAAGCCGGCCCGATCGTCCGCGCTGGCTATCTCCGCTAGCCTGGCTATGCCGACGCGCAGGTCCATTCGTCCTACGAAGGTGCTTTCTCCGAGCGGAGCTCCTTGCGCGGCCGCCGCCGATGCTAAAGCGACAGCCACCACGGTCGCGCAGAACAATCTTTTCATGCAACCCTCCGTCGAGCCTCCCTGGCAAGCTGCTGAAAAACTCGATGCTTTTCAACATCCTGCCAGGCAATTGCTTGAAAACCTACGGTTTTCTTAGCAAATGCAACATTAAGGTAGTGTTGAAAAAACCGCTTTCGGCTTTTTCAACACCCTATTTGAAGAAGGTTCGACCCAAAGCGTACTATCGACGGGTGTCGCGGTCAAGGAGCCGCAAGAGGCAATGAGCCAAGCTTGAGGAAGAGCGACGAAAAGCGTTCCAGCTCGGATTCCGACAGCGCCGCCCGCGCCGCGACGCTCCGTATGAAGGATTCGGCCTCCGGCCGCCCTGCCATCTTGTAGAAGCCAGCCGCCTGCAGCGCGTCCGCTATATCCCTGGCCGCCCGCTGGGTAGAAGAGCGAGGCGCGGCCAGCCTTGACACGGCAGCCGGTTCCCCGGCAAGCAGGGCCTTGCGGACTTCCCAGCAGGCAATCTGCACGGCGTGCGAGAGGTTGAGCGACGGGAACAAGCCGGAAGTGGCTATGCCGACGGCTTCGTCGCACAGCTCCAGTTCGGCGTCCGAGAGTCCGTCGCGCTCGTTGCCGAACACCAGCGCGGCAGGAGCGCAACCGCGCCCGGCGAGCATCGCCGAAAAACCTTCCAGAGCTACGTTTTCCTTGCGGCGCTGTCCGACGCGGCGGGTGAATCCGGCTGCCAGCGAAAAACCCGCGAGCGCTGACCGCAATGTCGTGTGGCGCTCAGCCGATTCGAACACGTCCCAGGCCTGGAGCGCGTGGGTCCTGACGGCGACATCGTCGTAACAGGGGCAGTCGGCAAGCACCAACCTGGTGAAACCCATGGCTTTCATGGCCCTGCAGGCAGAGCCGACGTTGATGGAACCTTCGACGCGACAGAGTACGACCGCTACTGCTCCAGGCGCGGTATCATCACCCATACTGCGGTCCTCCGTATCGGCCGTCTCCGACGGCGAGGTTTACTCGGCGCGACGGTGCGACTATAGTGTATGGCGCCATGGAGAACAACACGGAAACGCTCGCAAGCCACGGACTCGCCGGACTCCGTTCGCTGATAGTCGGAGGCTCGGGCGGCATCGGCTACGCTATTGCGAGGGCCGCCGCTACCGCCAATGCCATAGTCACGCTGCACGGGCATGACCCGGAGCGGCTGGCCAGGAAAGCGCTCAGCCTGCGGGAACTCGGCGCCGAGGTATCGACGATTTGCGCGGACCTGTCGGGTGGCGAGGCGCCGGAAGCCCTGCTCGAAGCCGCCCGGTCGAGCGATGTCGTCGTCATGGCCTACGGGCCTTTTGTCTACAAGACGCTCTCCTTGACCGAGGCGGCAGACTGGCGGCTGGCGGCGCTTGCCTGCCTGGCCCTGCCCGGCATGATCGCCTCGGCGGCGGCCGTCTCCATGGCAGGACGGGGTTTTGGCCGGATACTCCTCTTCGGAGGCACAAGGACTGACGCCATCCGCGGCTTCAAGTCGAACGCGGCCTACGCGGCGGCCAAGACGGGGCTCGGCGTCGTCGCCAAGTCGATAGCGGTCGAATTCGGCCCGCTTGGCGTCTCGTGCGCCGTACTCTGCCCTGGTTTCATCGATACCGAATACCTGGATCCGTCGACGAGAAGCCGTCTCGAGACGGCGTCCCCAAGGGGCGGCCTCATCCCGGTTTCAGAAATTGCCGGCCTCGCTGCATACCTTGTTTCGGGCGGCATGGATCTTTCGAACGGCGCAATTATCGTTGCCGACCGGGGACTCTATGCGCTATGATTGCTTACTGTCCGAATGGGACTTTAAAAAGCGACCGGAATAGCCGAAAATATCGTCGAATGCCTGCAGAAATGCGTCTTGTGGTTTCACTATCGATTTGACAAGGCATTGACGACAGCCTATGATCGTCTTAGAATCGACGGCTGGCTATAGAAAAGTGCGCTCGAATGGAAGAGGAGTACCATGGCAAATAATGATATCGTTCCTGGCTTCGACGACGAAAAGGACGATAGCCTGAAAATCCGGCTCCAAAAAATCGATCACGTTGACAACTGCCTGGCTCTTTTCCTGACAGGCTATATCGATACGTACAATTCGAATTTCTTCCAGAAACGTGTCGGGAAAGCCATAGACGGCGGTTTTTCACGCCTCATCTTCAATTGCGGTGGCCTCAACTACGTATCGTCTACCGGAATAGGCTCCTTCACGGCATTCCTTAAGGCGGTCAAGCCACGAGGCGGAGACATCGTCTTGCTCGAGATACAGCCAAAGGTCTACGAGGTATTCCAGCTCCTCGGGTTCTCGCAGTTCTTCAACATCAAGGACAATCTCGAAGAAGCCACGGCGTATTTCCACCAGGGTTCGCAGGTCAGTTCCCAGACCGTTTTCCCCAAGATTTTCTCGTGTCCGATATGCACCAAGAAGCTGAAAGCAGCCAAGCCCGGACGTTTCCGCTGCTCGGAGTGCAAGACCATCCTGGCAATAGACAACTCGGGGCAGGTTTTCCTGGGGTGATCCGGGCAGCGCACCACGCAGAGCTCCAATTCGCGACGAGGAGGAACCAATGGCGGGTATGACCAAAATCGAGTCGTATCTCATGGATCTGGACATCTCCTATCAGGAAGTATCGCCGAGCGCTTTCTACATCGACGACGATGCCAAGGGCCTCCCGGGCATCACCGTGACGCTCGACGAGCCCATAGTGATCGTACGGGCCAAAGTCATGGTACTCCCTTCCGCAAGGCGAAACGAGCTTTTCGAGAAGCTGCTCCGCCTCAACGGTACCGACATGGTGCACGGCGCGTACGGGCTTGACGGCAACGACATCGTCCTCATCGATACGCTTGAATACGACACGATGGACAAGCCGGAATTCGAAGCGGCCCTCGATTCGATAGGGCTGGCCCTGTCCAGACATTACGACGTCCTCGGCGCGTTCCGGGGCTGATCCACAGGAGGCTTACGACCATGGGAGTATTCGACAGGCTGAAGACGGTTCTATCGTCAAATATCAACGATATGATCAACAAGGCCGAAAACCCCGAGAAGATGCTCAACCAGCTGGTCATCGACATGAACCAGCAGATGATCGATTCGAAGAAGGCCGTCGCCATGGCGATAGCCGACGAGAAGAAGCTGGAACGGGATCTCGTTGAGCAGAAGCGGCTTTCAGAGGACTGGGAACGCAAGGCGGTGATCGCCGTCAAGGCAGCCCGGGACGACCTGGCCAAGGAAGCGTTGCTGCGGAAGCAGGAAGCCGAGACGTACTACCTCCAGCTCAAGCCGCAATGGGAGGGCCAGAAAGCCTCGGTCGAGAAACTCAAGGACACCCTCAGGCAGCTCCAGAACAAAATCGACGAAGCGTCCCGCAAGAAAAACATACTGTTGGCTCGGGCAAAACGGGCGGAGGCCCAGCAGAAAATCCAGTCGACGCTGGCGAGCGTGTCGGGCAACACCAGCGCCTTTGATACTTTCGACCGCATGGCAAAGAAGGTCGATGAACTCGAAGCCCGGGCCGACGCGCAGGCCGAACTCGCGGACCTGTCCCAGTCTTCGTCGCTCGACAAGGAATTCGCCAAGCTCGAATCATCCGGCGCCGGAGCCGACATGCTTCTTGAAGACCTCAAGCGCAAGATGATAGGCGACGGATCCACGGAACCGGCTGGCCAGGCGTAGGCAATGCGCCTCCTCTTCGTTGGTGACGAAGAGGAATACGACAAGGCGGCAACAAGCAGGGAGGACGGATCGCCGTTCTCCCTTTTCTTTTGCGAACGCCCTCCGTCCGGTTCCGGCCGTGACTTCGACGCTACCATCGTACCCGCCCTCCGGTTCCTGTCATGGCCCGAGGATCTGGCCCCAGGCATGGTCATAGCCAGCGGCCCTGCCGGCATGGCGTGGGAATGCTTCGATTCAGGCTGTGATGACTACATCAGGGAGCCATGGACTGAGGCTGAACTACAGGCCCGGGTCCTGGCTCACTCTGGAAGCCGGCTCGAGCTTGAACGGGGACTGCTGATCGTCGACAAGGGACGACTGTACGGCCCCCGCGGTTCGGCACGTCTTTCCGGCTCAATGCGCGGAATGCTGGTCCTGTTGTCAGGAAACAGGGGCCATTCAGTGCCCAGGGCTGCCATCGCCGCGGTAGCCGAACCGGTTCCGGCGGGCGGCAGGGCCATAGACATGCGCATAGCCAGGCTGCGCTCGCTGCTGCGCGAGGTTGGCGCCCCGGAAATGGCTGACAGGCTCCGTTGCGAACATGGCGGATACCGATTTATTAGTTGACATTCCAGACTTTACTGGTTCTTGTCCAAGACTGTGGATAACCTGTTCATTGTTTGTGACGACTTTGCACTGAACGAAAAAGATCGTATAAAAAAAGGCACATATCTGTATACTTTTGGCACAAATTTCGACAACTCATTTTATTTCTTTTTGATATAAGTATTTGCATTTTCGAATATGGAATTATTTTAGAACATGGCTCACCGAAGCTCCAAAAGCTCAAAAAACGACAGTGACGGAATCAACATGCTCATGTGGACAACTTGTGCAAAAAGAAATGAATGACGAGAGGTTATGCCATCTGGCTTGTCAAGTGCCATATCGCGTGCTACTGTTTGACCGATGAAAAATCTGCCCCGGGTAATCGTCCGTTTCATCTCCACCTTCCTTGTCGCGGGAATATGCATTTCTGCAGTCTGGATGACGGAAGCGCTGCTCGGCAGTCATGAAACCAGCTTCATACCGGCAATTCTCGGACTCGCCGTTGCTGCGATACCGGCAGCGGTCGTCGTTGCGGTATTCTTGCTGTTTTTTATCATGAACAGGCTTTATTCCTCGCGTCTCTTTGGATACCCCGTCATCATTTCGCTTGCGCTGCTGGCACTTGGCGGCCCCGCCCTCATCGTGCGTTTCATCGATCTGCCGCAGTCCCTCCGGGCCGAAGCGTTGCCGCTTGCCTACCGCCCGGTCGCGGCCTGGTTCAATGAAACGGCGCGAGCGCCCTGGCCCGAGTTCGCTGCCGGGCTGGCCTCATTCGCCGCTTTATCGTCCGCATTCTGGGGAATCACGCGCCTCTCGAGGAGCAGGCCCATCATGGGAGCCTTTCTTGCTCCAAATGGCGTGTTGGCAGTCCTGTACCTGTTTTCAATCTACCTCTCCGGCCCGGCGGACGCGGCGTTCTCGCTAGCCGGACTCTCCTTGCCGCGCGTCTTGTCGACAGCCGCGCTCGCCGCCGCAAGCGCGCTGGCCCTCATCATCGCGGATGCGTTGATAGCCAGGAAGCCAGAGGGGGGCCGTCTCCATGGCTGAGCGAAAAACGGGTTTCATGGGAGTCGCAGTCTCCCTGCTTGCGCTGGCATATTTGGGAGGGTTCGCCGTAGCCCTCGCCTCCATAGGAAAATCGGGAGTACTCTACAGGTTCGCCATACCGTGGGAATCGACCCGCGCGTTGCTGTACCTGGCGGCCTGGGCCCCTGCCATCCTGCTCGTGGCGTCCGCGATAGCGATGGAGTCGTCCGATGCCGTCGACGGCTTCTCCGAGGCGGCCTATGGAGTGCTGACGCCTGCACTGGTTCTAGCAACCATAATCTCCATTTTCTATCTTCTCGTCGTGCCGCGTCTCCAGGAGAACTCGAATCGCTACGAGAGCCAGAGCGCCCTTTTTACCGTTTCACTCGAGCTCGCCGAGACCGCGCTGCGCTCTGGTGCCCTCGATGCGGCCGAGCGGAACCTGCGGGCATGCGCTGCGATCGACGCGCGTGACGAGCGGTACATGGCGCTCAACGACCGCGTGCAGTCGGCGCTGGTCAAGGCTGACGCAGCGGAAGCGGATGCCGCCGCGCGACTGGCTCTGGGGCAGGCACGTGAAACCGCTTCGTCCTGGGCCACAGGCAACCGTTTCTACCTTGAAGCGCTCAAAGCCAGGGATGAAGGCCGCGTCTTCGATGCCCATTATCTCGCCAAGCGGTCGTTCGCCATCTATTCAAAGCGCCCGGAAGTCAAACGGCTCGTCGATGAAACCTGGCGCGCGCTCGGACAGTTAAGCCCGTCCGCGGAAGAACTCAACGCGGCCGCGTATTACGGTCGCAAGCTTGAAGGATACACGCGCTTCCAGGAAGGTGATTACCTGGAAGCATACCGGATCTATTCCGAGCTGGCGCTCGAAGACCGTGATGACGTCGATGCCAAGACCTGGCTTGCCAGGAGCGCTGACGCGTTGTCGACCATCGCCTTCTTCATCGAGGAGGACGAGCACGCGTTCTCACGTTCGGACGAGCGGGCATTCTCGATGGCGGTATCCGGTTCGGGAGACTGGACCGTGCGGCTCAGCGCATCACGAGCCGCCATCTCGGACGATGCAGTCTATTTCAGGGACTTGGTCTTGACGAGGAGCGGCGCAGAGCCGCTGACTGTCAGCGCCCCGTTTGCCAGGCTGCACGGAAACCTGCTGGTGCTCAAGGCGGTCAACAGGCTCGACGCCAGAATTCTTGGCAGCCCGAGATACGATTCGGGCGCGCCCGGCAACGCGCAGAGGCTTCCGTTCGACCAGAACGACGCAGCCACCGTCCTGAGACTGTCCGGCGATCCGGCGGATGTGCCGCTGGCGCTGCTGGCGACAGGTATCGACGACGCGGAGCGCTTCGGCCTGGAAGCCGAGCCGCTGCGGACGGAACTGGCCAGCCGCGCGGCCTACCCGTTCTCGGTCCTGATGCTGGCGCTCATCGGCGCAGGCCTGGGCGTCAGGTTCAAGCCTACCGAGAAGCCTGGCGCCACCATGAAGTACCTGACCGCGCCGATCCTCGTGGCGCTCGCCATCGGGCCGCTCCGCATGGTCGCCGGCGTTGCGTTGATCGCTGCCCGCGGCGTCGCGGCGCTCGTTCCCGGCTCAATGCTCCTGCCTGCCTGGCTGGGTTTCCTGGGCCTGTGCGTCGCGGCCAGCCTGCTCGTCGCCGCGCGCATCGCCGGCTCGTCGCGCTGAGCGGCTCCAGTCGCCGGCTATTCGTCGAGCCGCTCGATCCTTGCGCCGAGAACCTGGAGTCGCTCGGCGATGCGCTCGTAACCTCGTTCTATCTGGTAGACGTTCTTGATGGTGCTGACGCCTTCCGCGCACAGAGCCGCGATCACGAGGGCCATGCCAGCCCTGACGTCGGGCGACGTCAGCGAGTCACCCTGCAGCCTGGCCGGGCCAGAAACCACGGCACGGTGCGGATCGCACAGCACTATCCGCGCGCCCATTCCGATGAGCTTGTCCACCCAGAACATCCTCGATTCGAACATCTTCTCGTGGATGAGTATCGTGCCTTCTACCTGCGTCGCGACGACGGTCATGATGGAGGTAAGGTCAGGAGGGAAGCCGGGCCAGGGGGCGTCATCTATCTTCGGGATCTGGCCACCGAGGTCCGAGACGACGCGCATCGTCTGGCCGGGATGCACCGACAGGTCGCTTCCTTCCAGGCTCCAGGCTATGCCGAGCCGGCCGAAGGCGAGCTTCATCATTCGGAGGTCCGCGGGAATTACGCCTTCCACCACCAGATCGCCTCGCGTCACGGCGGCAAGTCCTATGAACGAGCCTATCTCCATGTAATCGGGACCTATCGTGAAATCCGCCCCATGGAGCGACTGTGCTCCTTCTACCGCCAGGATATTGGAGCCAATGCCGGAAATGCCGGCTCCCATGGCGTTGAGCAGCCTGCAGACGTCCTGGACGTGCGGCTCGCTCGCAGCGTTGCCTATGACGGTACGGCCTTCCGCAATCGACGCGGCCATCACCGCGTTCTCCGTAGCCGTCACCGACGCCTCGTCGAGGAAAATATCGGAGCCCTTGAGCTTGTTGGCCGTGAACTGGAAGGCGCCATCGACCTCGATGCGCGCGCCTAACTCCTCGAGCGCCAGGAAATGGGTGTCAAGGCGTCGGCGGCCTATCACGTCGCCACCGGGCGGAGGCAGCGTCACCTTGCCGAACCTGGCCAGGAGCGGCCCTGCGAACAATATCGAAGCGCGGACCTTGGCCGCGAGCCCGGCGGGTATGTCCGCCCCCTTGACGCCTGAGCCGTCGATCCTCCAGGCATTCCGGTCCAGCCTCTCGACGCCAGCGCCCAGGGCGCGGCATATGTCGAGCATCACGAGGACATCCTCGATCTCGGGAATGTTCCGCAGGGTAACCGGCTCTTCCGAAAGGAGGGAAGCCGCGATGCACGGCAATGCGGCATTCTTGTTGCCGCTCGCGCGGATCCTGCCCTTGAGCGGATGACCACCTTCGATACGGTATTGGTACATGATGGCATCCTATCGGGGCCGTCGATTGTCGTCAACGCCGTACGCGATGCGGCCGCCTGGTCGAAGCCGTTTGACCCGGAACTCATTGGGCACTACCTTTGTCGGACGGGCATGTGCACCGGCGCGCGCGGCCCCAAGCCACAAGGAGGCTCCATGTCGATACAGAGAGTGAAACCGGTTCCAAGTGATATCGAGATCGCACAGGCCGCGACAATACGCCCGATCGTCCAGGTAGCCGCGAAGTATGGAATAGAAGAAGACTGCATCGATCACTTCGGCAAGTACAAAGCCAAGGTACGCCTCGAGTTCCTTAAAAAAAACGAAAACCTGCCAAAACGGGCAAAATACATCGATGTCACGGCAATTACCCCGACTCCGCTGGGCGAGGGCAAGACGACCACGACCGTGGGACTGACCCAGGGCCTTGGCCGCTTGGGCAAACTAGCCATAGCCGCCATCCGCCAGCCGTCCATGGGACCAACCTTCGGCATCAAGGGCGGCGCCGCGGGCGGCGGCTACAGCCAGATCGTCCCGATGGAGGATTTCAACTTGCACCTTACCGGCGACATTCATGCCGTCGCCGCCGCGCACAACCTCTGCGCGGCCGGACTCGACGCCAGGATGTACCATGAAGGCCGCTGGTCTGATTCCTTCTTCGAGAAACAGGGAATGAAAAAACTCGACATCGATCCGTACCAGGTGCTGTGGCGCCGCGTCGTCGACATGAACGACAGGCCGCTCCGCAACATCGTTCTTGGAGTCGGAGGCGTCGACAACGGCCCACTCCGCCAGAGCGGCTTCGACATAGCAGTAGCCAGCGAAGTGATGGCCATCCTGGCGCTCGCCAAGGACCTTGGCGATCTCCGGGCGCGCATGGGAAAGATAATCCTCGCGATAGACAGGCAGGGCAAGGCGGTAACCACCGAGGACCTGGGCATTGCCGGGGCGATGACCATCCTGCTCAAGGACGCCATCAAGCCGAACATCCTGCAGACGCTGGAGGAACAGCTGGCATTCGTCCATGCCGGTCCGTTCGCCAACATAGCGCACGGAAACTCGTCGGTTGTTGCCGACATCATCGCTACCAAGATAGGCGATTACGTCGTCACCGAAAGCGGCTTCGGCGCCGACATGGGTTTCGAGAAATTCGTCGACATCAAGTGCCGGACGAGCGGCCTCTTCCCCGACGCGGCTGTCATCGTCGTTACGGTCAGGGCGCTCAAGATGCACGGCGGAGGACCGAAGGTATCGCCTGGCAAGCCGCTCGCGAAAGCGTACGTCGAAGAGAACGTCGAATTGGTCAAGCAAGGGCTGCCGAACATGATCGCCCACCTCGGCATAGTCAGGAAATTCGGGGTACCGTCGGTCGTCGCGATAAACGCCTTCCCGACGGATACCGAAGCCGAATGGGGCGTCATCAAGGAAGCCGCCATCAAGGCAGGCGCGACCGCTGCCGTCGTCACCAGGAACTGGGCAGAGGGCGGAGACGGCGCGGTAGAGCTTGCCGAAGCCGTCGTAAAGGCTGCCGAGCGGCCGAGCAGCGTCGAGCCCTTTTATCCGCTTGACCTGTCCATCAAGGAAAAGATCGAGAGAATCGCGCGCGAGGTCTACGGAGCGGAACACGTCGCGTACTCCGCCGAAGCCGACAAGGCGATAGACAAATTCGGTGAACTCGGGTTCGAACGCCTGCCGATATGCATGGCCAAGACGCAATACTCGCTGTCGCACGATCCGGCGGTCAAGGGAGCGCCGAAGGGCTTCATCTTCCCGGTCAACGACGTGCGCATCGCGGCGGGCGCCGGCTTCATCTACCCGCTGTCGGGGGAAATCAACACCATGCCAGGCCTGTCAAGCAAGCCGGGGTACATGGGCATGGACATAGACACCGACACCGGCCGCATCATCGGCTTGTCCTGATACGAAATAAGACCGTGGAGGCACGGAGTCAGGACATGCATGGAGAGTGGATGAAGGAATTCGAGCATGATGAAGTAGTTCTGATCCTGAACTTTCATTCTCTCAATCTTTGCACTTCTTCTCCGTGTCTCTCTTTCATTATTTTCTGGTATTTTTTATGTAACCCAAGAGGCGGTCGAGGAGGATTTTCGGGTCGATTCCTGCAAGGGTGATGCAGCAGGCCAGTTCTGCCCGGCATTCAAGGCGTGATCCGCCTCAGGATTTGCGCGACAAGAGTCGTTCTACCGTGGTGTGCAGGTCGTCGCGGGCGCTTCCCTTCGGCAACCTGGAGAGTTCCCTCATAGCCCGACCGGTATACGCTGACGCCAGGGCCTTGGCTGAATCCAGTGCGCCTGATTCCCTGACAGCCTCGACTATCGCCGCTACCGCTTCGTCATCAGGCTTGGTCGCTCCCAGACGTAGCAGGATGCGCGCAGGGTCCGCTCGCATCGCAAGGATCAGCGGCAACGTGCAGAGCCCCTCGCGTACATCCTTGGCCACTGGCTTTCGCATGTCGCATGGATTTGACTCATAATCCAGCACGTCGTCCATGATCTGAAAGGCCATGCCTGCGGCGTATCCCGCCCGGGTCAAGGCCGCGATATTGGCGGGGGAGGCCCTGGTCTCCACGGCGCCGGCGCGAAGGGCCAGCGAGAACAGCGCTGCGGTCTTGCCTGCGATCTTGCGCAGGTAATTACGTTTGCTCCTTGGCCACTTGAACCGATCAAGGTCCTGATGTATCTCTTCCGAGCACAAGGCGCCTATCAGGGCTGCCAGGAGTCTCGCGTTGCCGGGGCTGGAACTGTCAGAAGCGAGCCTGAAGCAGCGCGAGAACAGCCAGTCGCCCGCGAGGACCGCCTCTTTCGGCGAATACAGGGAATGTATCGTCGGGATGCCGCGCCTGGTATCCGCCTCGTCGATGACGTCATCGTGGATGAGTGTCGCGATGTGCAGGAGCTCTATGGCGGCGGCGAGGTCCGTGAGGTCCCTGGGACGCTTGCCGAATCGTCCCGCCATGATGAGGAAGGCTGGCCTGAGCATCTTGCCGTTGGCGTCGATGAGTCGCTCAACCGCTGCGGCAAGCGGGAATCGATCCGAGCCGACCACGGACTTCATGCGTCCGCGGACCGCGTCAAGCCTTGCCGGGATATCGGGGATGCCGTTCCAGAAATCTGTCATCGTCTATTCGGCTCGTTTCACTGGTCTTGGTTCGCAAGTCACTACCAAAAGGCGAACCACGGAGACACGGAGGCACGGAGAAATACAAAAATGGAAGGAATGGATGTCTGGGGGTAGTGCACAGACCACCATAACTCATACATCTTTCATCTTCTCTGTCTATTGTCTCTTCTGCGCATTGCTCCGTGTCTCCGTGCCTCCGTGGCAATAATTCCTGTGCTAGTTATGCTTTCGATTACTTCGTCGGGTCGTCGGCGTAGAAGTGCCACTTGCGGGCAACCTTCGTTCCGTTCCACCACTTCTTGAACATCGGCACGCTCCAGTAGTCCATGCCGAACGAGCGTCCGGCGCCGCCGAGCATCAGGATGCCGGCGAACACGAACCAGAGCTGGTCCCAGGCAAACATGCCTGACAGCGTGAAGATGACGCACATCGCCATGCTCGCCATGGCCGCCCACCAGGTGAAGAACCCTCCGAACAGCGCAAGTCCGATGCCGATCTCCATTACAACGATCATCGCCTGGAAACCCTGATACGGGAGGTAGGCGAAAATACCGTCCATGAAGGTCGTGCGGAACCAGGTGCTGATGACGCCGTTGAAATCGAATATCGGCTTTGTCAGGTCCCATATCTTGCCGAATGCGCGGGTAGCGGTGTCGGCCACGGCGGTAGCGGCCTCCGCGACTGGTTCTGCCCAATCGCCGGAAGCGGCACTGACAGCCTCTGTCACGGTTTCAGCTGCGGCGCCCCAGTCGCCCTCGGCGCTGGCCGCGCTTACCGCTTCTACAGCCTTCATGCCAGCCTGGGTCACGCCTGAACTGAACATCCACCCGCTCTTGGAGCCGGCAGACCATGCGAGCCATCCCTCGCCTATCTTGTTCACGCCTTCCATCACCCACATGAGGCCGAGCCACATGCGCAGGAGGAGCGGCCAGTAGCCCCTGACCTTCCAGGTAGCGAAGCCTCCGATGAACGAACGGCGGTCCTTGATGTCGAGGAACTCGTGCTTGATGTACTCCCAGACCTGGTTGATGCCCGCGATGTTCAGGAGGTACCACACGTTGATCATGTGTTTCATCGCAAGCGCGATGAAACCGCTGCTCTTCATGCCGCCGGCGTTGGCCACGCCGTAGCGTCCGCCTATCGACACCATGAAACCGTGGAAATTGGACTTGAACTGGTGGCGCTCCGCGCTGCCTTCAATATCAGCGATGATGTTCCTGGCGGCGACTTCGGCGGTCTGGTGCGCGCCTTCCACTATCTGCGGAACGGGTTTGCCGTTCTCGAGGAAGAAGGAGTTGTCGCCGACCACGTAGAGGAAGGGGTAGTCGGGGCTCTTCATCTCCGCGTCGACCTGGAGCCGGCCGCGGCCCCTCTCGCCCTTGGTCACTTCAAGGCCCGCGGCAAACGAACTGCCCTTGACGCCGCAGGTCCAGATGAAGGTGTCGGTCTCGACGACCGTGCCGTCCTTGAGCATGACCTTGCCGGGCTCGGCTCCGGTGATGGAAGCGTTGAGCAGGACCTCGCAACCCTTCCTGGAAAGGTATTCTTCGGCTTTCACCCTGAGCGGCTCTTCGAGTATGGGGAGGATGGACGGCAGGGCCTCGATGTTGACGACGCGGGTCTCGGCACGGTCGATGTAGTGCTTGCGGCACATCGCGTCGCGGAACTCGAGAAGTTCGCCTATCATCTCGATGCCGGTGAATCCTGCACCGGCGACGGTGAAGGTGAGCATCCTCTTGCGGGCTGCGGGATCGGTCTCCTCGGCGGCGCGAGCGAATATATCCTCGACGTGGTGGCGGATCCTCATCGCGTCGTCGAACGACCAGAGGCTGAACGAGTTGTCCTTGACCCCGGGAATGTTGAAGTACTCGGGCTCTCCGCCGGCTCCGACGATGATGTAGTCGAAATCGTAGCCGCGGGCCTTTCCGACGGCCTTCCTGGCCTTGAAATCGACTGACTGGATGTCGTCGAGCACGACGTCTATCCGCTTGGCCCCGAAAATCTTCCTGAAATTGACCTGCACCGATTCCGGCTCGGTGCGCCATCCGGCGACCTCGTGGAGCTCGGTCATGAGCGTATGGAAAGGCTTCCTGTCGACCAGGGTAATCTCTACGTTCCGGTCCTTCCTGAAATGCTTTTCAAGGATCTTCCCCGCCCAGACGCCGCCGTAGCCGCCCCCGAGTATCAGTATCTTCTTGGTCTCGGCCATATGTTCTCCTTGAGCCGTGTCATGGACCGGCGCGTCGTCGTTCGCCGGCATCGGAGTCTACTCGCCGTCCCGCCAATCTGGCAGGCAACACGAGATTCCATGATTGCAGATTTTGGACATTGCGATTGTGCCGTCTTCCATTGCCTGCGTCAAGGTCGAAATCTATATATACCTAAATATAGTAAGTTTTCTATAGAATCCAGTCCCGATGAATGCCTTGACCCGGGAAGCCACAGGCCATTACATTTATAAGACAGAGGAGAATCCATGCCAGATCTAGCGAGCGTTCAGAAAGCCATACAGGATGTTCGGCCTTCACTGCAGGCCGACGGTGGCGATATAGAACTTGTTTCGGTTTCGGAAGACGGAAAAGTAACGGTCAGGCTCAAGGGCGCGTGCGGCTCCTGCCCGATGGCCATCATGACGCTCAAGCAGGGCGTCGAGGCTTATCTAAAAAAAGTGGTTCCAGAGGTTACCGAGGTCGTCCAGGGCTGAAAGCATACGGGAAAACCGGCCAGGCCCGGCTTCCCCGCTTCCGCTTTCAGTCGCCAGAGCCCTTTTCAGCGTATCCCGTCATCGCAGGCCTCGTCCGAGTCCCTGTTCCTCGCCGCTTCGGCGACATGAGGTTTGTCGCAGGGAGGCAGGGTCTCGCTCTTTCGATCACGATCCTTTTCAAGCGTGTTCCTGGGATCTGTTCCAGCCTTCTCCTTTGTTGCCATATGAACCTCCTTGAATACTACCAATAAGGTAATAGATGCCTGGACCATAGACAAGCAGACAAAGAGAATACCGTTACTAGCGCTTCTCCATGGCAAGCGTGGAGATGCGCTCGGCCATGCGCCCGAGAGAAACCTGCTCCATGACATTTCCCATTTCGAACGCCACCTTGGGCATGCCGTAGACGACGCTCGACCTTTCATCCTGGCCCAGCGTCAGGCCGCCCTCGCGATAGATCGAACCCAGTTCCCGGGCGCCATCCTTGCCCATTCCCGTCATGATGACCGCCAGCGCGTTGTTGCCGTACTCCCTGGCGACGCTCCTGAACAGTACATCGGCGCTTGGCCTGTGGCCATTTTCGGTGGGTTCCTGGTTGACACGGACCACGCTCGCCAGGGGCCGCCTCTCGACTACGATATGCCAGTCACCCGGGGCGATGAGCACCCGGCCTGGCTTGAGGATGTCTCCGTCGGCAGCTTCCTTGACTTCGAGGGGGCAGATGCGGTCAAGACTGGCGGCAAATTCCTCGGTAAAGCCGGCCGGCATGTGCTGTACGACGACGACGGGCCGGCCCAGCTCGGGTGATATCTTCGCAAACACCTCGCGGAGGGCATTCGGGCCGCCAGTGGAGATGCCGATGACGACTAGCTCGGTACGACCCGGCGAGCGGACTGGCCGGATAGGGACAGCCCTCGCTTCGTCCCTGGGGACTGCCCTGGGTTCATCACGGACAGGTTCGAACATCCGTTCAGGGGTCTCGAAGCTGTAGCGCTGCGGTTCCTTGCCCTTTTCGCGCTGATACTGGGAACCGTAGGCCGCGAGCATCCTGGACAGCTCGCCAGCGACCATATGGATGTCCGACGATACCGAACCTGATGGCTTGGTGATAAAGTCAGACGCTCCGAGCGACAGCGCTTCCATCGTCACCTGCGCGCCGCGCTTGGCTACGCTCGACAGGATGACCACCGGTATTTCTATGCCGAGGCGCTTCCGCTCCTTGAGGAATTCGATGCCGTTCATCTCCGGCATCTCTATGTCAAGCACGATGACATCGGGCTGGCATCGCGGGATCTTCTGCAGTGCGAACACCCCGTTCATGGCCTTGTCGGCTGTCTTGAGACCGGGTGTGGAGTCGATGATCCTGGAGATCAGGTTTCGCATCAAGGCGGAATCGTCGACTACGAGCACAGAGATTGGATCGGGCACGTCATTCCTCCGCTTCGATCAGATGGATTTCTTGTAGAAGCAGGCCCAATCGGTCTTGACGAACTCGAACTTCGTATTCATGCCGAAAAGCGATTCGGAATGCCCGATGAAAAGGAAGGACTTGGGAGCCATGGCTTCCCAGAATCGCTCGATCGTCGCCTTCTGGGCCGCTTCATCAAAGTAGATCAGTACATTCCGGCAGAATACCACGTCAAGGTTCCTTTGTCCTGAATCATTCTTGAGGTTGTGGTAGTCAAACCGTATGGTCTTCTTGATGTCATCCTTGATCTGGTAGCCGTTCGGGCGCTTTTCGAAATATTTCGGCAGGTACGAATCGGGGATGCCTTGTATGCGGGTCTCCGGGTAGAAACCCTCCTTGCCGACCATGAGCGACTTGAGGCTGATGTCGCTCGCCGTCAGCTCCGCGTTCCACCCCATGGGAAGTATTTCCTTGAGCAGCATCGCAATGGTGTAGGGCTCCTCCCCGGTCGAGCAGCCAGCGCTCCAGACGCGCACCTTGCGTTCCGCATGCCTCAGTTTGAGGAGTTCAGGCACGACGAAGTGCTCTATGGCGTCGAAATGCGCCTGGTTGCGGAAGAAGCGCGTCAGGTTTGTGGTGACCGAGTCGAGCAGGACCTTGAGCTCTTCCTTGTCCCTTATGAGAATGGCAAAATATTCCTGAGGTGTCTGGAGTTTCTTGTCCCGGAGGCGTTCGCGTAGCCGGCTTTCCAGTATCGACCGGTTGGTTGCGGAGAAGTGTATGCCGCTTTCATCATAGATGAGCTTGCGGTAGAGTTCGAAATCGGAATCCGCTAAAAAATCGGCCATTCGTCCGCCTCTCCGCACAGCATTTTTTTAGGAGCATGAGCCACACTCCACCCGAAAGAAGTCTAGTGCCCCGAATTCTCCACTGTCAATAGAAGGCAGGGGCCGGATAGTTGACGGTCGGCTCGGCAATGAGGATAGTATTGATATGATTGATCATAACGATCGCGGTCGTGACCGCACAGCATGGAGCGTCGTAGCACTGATTACCGTGTTCTGCGCGGCGCTCTCGTTCAGCGTACCCGCCGCCTATGCGCAGGACGCCAAGGCTGAAAGCCAGCGCTATTTCTCGATATTCCAGAGCGCCTTCAACTTCATTCTGGAGAACTACGTCGACACCGTCGACCCGAAAGCGCTGTACGAAGGCGCGATGCAGGGAATGTTCGACTCGCTCGGGGATCCGTACTCGGTCTTCCTCACTGACGCGATGATGAACGACCTGAACGACACGACGACCGGACGTTTTGGCGGCATCGGACTGTACATATCCAAGCCACTGCCCGACCCCAAACTGCCTGAGCGCCGTCTGTACGTCGAGATAGTCTCCCCGATAGAAGATACTCCGGGCTGGCGGGCGGGCATCATGCCCGGTGACCAGATAACCCACATAGACGGGGAGACCACCGAACCGCTGTCGATGGACGAAGTACTCAAGCGGCTCCGCGGCGAACCTGGTTCGACGGTGACCATAACGATACTGAGGGGGACGGGGCTGGTCTTCGACGAGAAGGTCACCAGGGCGATGATAGAAGTGCCGACGGTCAAGCGCGCGATGCTGCCAAACGGTGTCGGCTACCTTCGTATAATAGAATTTACCCCGCAGACAATTTCCAGGGTCAGGGAGTCTATCGACTGGTTCGCAGCGCAGCGCTACAAGTCGCTGATCGTGGACCTCCGGAACAACCCGGGCGGTCTTTTGCAGTCGGTCATACAGGTGGCGGACCTGTTCCTGGAGCAGGGCGTCATCGTGTCGACGAAGTCGAGAAACCGCTACGAAAACGCGGTCTACCAGGCCAAGCCCGATTTGCTCGTGCCCGCCGGAATGCGCGTGGTGGTCATGATAAACCGTGGTTCGGCCAGCGCGTCGGAGATCCTCGCCGGGGCGCTCAAGGACCAGAAGCGGGCTTACCTGGTAGGCGAAAAGAGCTATGGCAAGGGATCGGTACAGCAGGTGCTGCCGCTTGGGGACACAGGCTTCAAGCTGACGATGTCCAGGTACTACACGCCAAGCGACGCGAACATCGACAAGGTCGGCATAGCGCCTGACCTTTCCGTCAAGGAACCGGAACTGACGCCCGATGAAGAAGCGTCGCTGTCGAGCCTTATCGAGCGGGACGTGTTCGGAGCCTTCGCGGCCGCCAATCCCAACGCCTCGCCGCAACAGATTGACCAGTACGTGACGGGACTCCGCTCGGCCGGCTCGCCGGTTTCCGCGCGGGTGCTCAAGAAAATGCTGCGCAACCAGCTCGAGCGCACCTCTATTGGCCCGATATTCGATCTGGACTATGACCTGCAGCTGAACGCGGCGATCAAGGTCCTTGCCGACGAACAATTTCCGTCGCTCATCTCCGAAGCGCCGTCGGTCAAGGATCTGCAGACGGCGCTCGCCGAAAAGATACCCGCCGACAAGGCGGTAACCTCGGCTTCCGGCAAATAAGCGCCAGGCGGAACGTGCGGCAGTTCGTGTTGCCAGGCTCGTGGGACGGCGGTCCGTCCTGCGAGCTGTCCGGTCGCGAGGCGCGGAGGCTGAGCTCGGTCCTCCGCTTGTCTCCGGGCGACGGGTTTCCGGCAGTCGGCGCGGACGGGTCGCCGTATTCCTGTACCATAGTGGCCGCCGGCCGCGATTCGGTCACCCTGTCCGTACAGTCCGCGGACAGGCAGGCGAACGGCTACATGCCGGACATCAGGGCCACCCGAGTCAGCGCCGCAGCGGCTGGTTGCGCGGTCCAGGCGGCTGGAGCCTCGCCGGAGCTCCGCGCCATGCCCCGGCTCATCCTCGCCGTGGCCATCCTCAAGGGCTCCAGGCTCGACGACGTGGCGCGGGCCGCCACCGAGGCCGGCGTCTCGGTGATACTGCCGCTCGTCACCGCCAGGTCGGTCCCCGCCGGACACGCGGGCGGCAGACTCGACCGCCTGCGGCGCATCGTCGCCGAGGCCAGGGGGCAATCAGGATCAGCAGCTCCGACGCGGATAGTCGACCCTCTCACCATCCCGGAGCTGATCTCCGCATTCCCGCCCGGCGACGGACGGCGGATAGGCCTGTTCTTCCACGAGGCTCCCCTTGCGCAGGCTTCGATCCATCGCTATTGTACCGGAATACCGGACGAAATCATCGCGTGCGTGGGTCCCGAAGGGGGTTTCGACGAACGCGAGATCAGCGCCCTCATGGCGGGCGGATTCAAGCCCGCATGGCTCGGACCGACGGTTCTGCGCGCCGAGACGGCCGCCGTTTTCGCCGTTGCTTCGCTGCGCATCGTCTGCCTGGAGCGTTCCTCATGGTCAATGACCGAGTCAAGAGAATAAGCGTCCTCAAGGTGCCAGTCGACGTCGTGGCGCCGGATGACCTCGAAGAAGTCATCAAGGCGATGTACACCGACGGGAAAAACCATCAGATCGTCCTGCTTTCGGCAACCGATCTGATGAGGGCACGGCGGTCCGGCGAGTTCAGGACGATGGTCGCCGGAGCCAGCCTCGTCATCCCGATATCGCTATCGATAGTAAAGGCCGCCCGGTTCCTCAAGCGGCCCATCCCTGTCCGCTACGAGCCCTTCGACTTCATCGTGCAGGTTCTGTCCATTCTGGAGCGGTGGGGAAAATCAGCCTACCTCTTCGGAGGCAACCCCAAAGGGCTCGCCAAGGCGTCGAAAAACATCAAGTCGACCTTCCCCGGGCTTCACGTCGTCGGTGGCCATTCAGCAAGGTTCCCCAAGAACTTCCACCCCAAGATCGTCGAAGCCATCAGGAAAGCGACGCCGACCCTTTTGCTGCTCGGCAAGGGCGTTCCCGGCGCCGAACGATGGATTCCGCGCAATATGAAGCATTTCAACTCGGGAATCCAGCTCTGGTGTTCCGACGTCTTCGATGTCTTCGCGGAGCGCAAGAGCAGACCCCCGGCGGCGCTGTTCGCACGGGGTCTCGAATGGCTATACTACATAAAGAGCAGACCATGGATAGCGTTCCGGGTCTTCACGGCGATGCGGTTCAAGGTCATCAGCCTGTGGTATCGTCTGCGGAGGCTATGACGCTGACTTCCACCAGTCCCAGTCCGGCATTTCCCAGGAGGCAAGCATGAAACGAACATGGATTTCCGTAGCTGCAGCAACGCTCGCGGCGATGGCGGCACTCGTGGTGTCGTGCGTATCGCAACCTGTCCCGTCGGAAACGGTCGGGGAAACGGTGGATGCGGACTCGTCGGCCACGACCTGGGAGAAGGTCCGCAAGGAACGCGTCGAGGAATACAAGACGCCGGTTGTCCTGAAGGAAACCGTCCGCTTCGCCGACGGACTCGTCGACAGGGTCGTGTCGTACTCGTATGACGACGGGTACAGGCACTTGCTGTCGACGGTTGCCAGGAAGCCTTCTTTGATGGATCCCATCGAGCGCGTCACGTACGACTATCGTGACGGCGTACTCGTCGGCAAGTCCACGTTCGACCCCGACGGCGCCCTGTCTTCGAAGAGCGACTACTCCTACCTCGATGGTCACCTCGTCCGCGAGATTATTCTCGACGGCAAGGGTACGGTCCAGTCATCCTCGGAATGGACCTGGGATGGCGGACGCAAGTCTTCCTGGCGCGTCCTGTCGGCCACCGGTCTGGCGCTCGCCAGGACCGATTACTTCTACGAAGGCGATTCGCTCGCCAGCGCAAAACTGCTCGGCGGCGCAGGCAACTCCAAAGGAACGATAGAATACGTCTACGGCGAAGGCGACACGCTCCTGGCTGTCAAGTATCTGGACGCGGCAGGCGGGCTGGATGGCCGCATCGAATACTCGCTGAAGGATGGTCTGATCGCACAGGAGAGCGTGTACCGCGCAGACGGCCGTCTCGAGCGCCGCCTGTCCTACGAGTACGGCCCCGATGGCGCCCTCGTGAGGAGAACCCTGGCCGACTCCTCTGGCCAGGCGCGCGAGACTGTCGTTTATGAAAACGCGTACCGCATCGATACGCGCATCATCGAATACTACGAATAGAGGACGTTGCCCCAGGGGCGTTGTCCCGCAAAAAGGAAGAATATGAGCAAATACAGGACTACCATACTAGCCGCGGCGTTGCTGTTCGCGGCATCGTCTGCCTTTGCCGACGACGCCGTCAGGACCTACGGCCGCGTCCTGGCAGAAGCCGGGACGGTAGAGCAGAAATACGCCATCGCGACGAGCATTGCCGCGCTCAACGATCCCGACGCGGCCCGGTACGTCGCCGATGCCCTTGATTGGGCTCTCGCGACCCGCGGCTCCAGCAAGACCGGCCCCGAACGGGAAATTTACGAACGTCTTTCAAGGACACTGCTCAAGTTGCTTGGCGATTGGCGCTACACGAATGCGGCGTCTTCTGTCATGAGGGCCGTCGATGATTCGCCCGATCCGCTGACCAAGGCGGAAGCGCTGATAGCCCTGGGCTCGATGCGTGCCGTGGAGTATGCCGAACGGGTCTCGCTCCTGCTCCGCGACATGAACAACGATCCTGCGGCCGATCGTGACGCCGGCGAGAAGATAGCCTACGGCTGCGTGCTGGCACTTGAACGGATGCGCTCTCCCGTGGGATTCTCGCCGCTTTTCTTCGCCAGCGAGGGCTGGTACTCAAAGCGCGTCCGCGACCAGGCAGAACGGAGCCTTCCGCTGATACTCGAGGACCCGAGCGATGCGGTCATCGCGATCCTGTCGGTGGAGACACCGCCGCGGATGATCAGGGCTCTCGCGCTCGAGCTTCGCTCTGCGGCACCCGCGGCCGGCAAGCGCCGGGTCGCGTCCATGGCTCTTGCGCGCGGCATAGCGTCATTGCCAAGGTTCAAGACCGAAGCGAACCAGCTTTCCGAGCTGCGTGTGATGGCCATGAACGCGCTCGCCGCAATGGGACCGGGCGACGGCTCGCTGGCATCGAACTTTACCGAGGCTTACCGAATAGGGCCGACCGACGAGCGCCTCGTCGCGCTCAAGGCGATGGGCGCCGACAGGACCGCCCCCTCGGCGCTGGCGCTGCGCGACATCATCCTCGACCTCAACTCGGCCCAGCTCGCGGGAGTCGTCGACGAGACCAGGAACGCGCTGATGCGCGCCGCCTTGCAGAACGCCGCGATCAACGCAAGCAAGGAACTGGCCCCGGCGATCCAGACCGTGCTGATCAACTCAGGCTGGTCGGGCGGCGTGCTCACGCTTGCGAGCGCCGCGCAGAAAGCCCTCCAGTGAGCAGCCTCAAAACCCGCCGCCACACCCTGGCCGCCTCGCTTGCTTCGGGTCGCATCGCGATGGCCATGTTCGAGGACACTGAAGGACGACGGGATCCTTCAATACGCTATTTCACGGGCCACCCAGGCGACGCGCTGCTTTTCATCGCCGCCGACGGCCGCTCCCTCCTCGTCCCATGGGACGTGAACATGGCCGCGACGATGGCCGATGTCGATGACACGGTCGCGTACACCGATTTCAAGCGAAGCCCGTTCGCCGCCATGGCCGGAGCCATAGAGCGGTTGGGAATAGAGGCCGGCTCTGTCATCGACCTGCCCTCGGTCACGCCCTACCCCATGTACGTGGACTATGTCGAAGCCTGCCCTGACCACGATTTCCGCTGTACCGAAGACGGCGAGGCGAAGTTCGCCTCTTCGATGCGCGCGGTCAAGGACGCCGACGAATTGGCCGTCTACCGCGCCGTCTCGTCCATCACCGACACGGCCATGGACGAGATTGAAGCAGGGGTTCGCTCCGGTCGCCTGGCCACAGAGACCGATGTGGCTCTTTTCATCGAGCGTTTCCTAAGGGAACATGGTTGCGAAGCAGCCGGCTTCGAGACGCTCGCCGCCGGCCCGTCAAGGAGCTTCGGCATTCACGCGTTTCCAGCCTACACCGCAGCCGCCTTCGCGACCGAGGGCATGTCCATCCTCGATTTCGGCCTTTGCTACAAGGGTTACACCTCAGACGTCACGATGACCTTCGTCCGGGGACCCGTGGCGGGCAAGCGCGCCGAGATGATAGGCCTGGTCAAGCAGGCGCACCGGGAAGCCATCGCCGCATGCCGCCCAGGCGCCAGGAGCATGGACGTGGCAGCCATCGCCGACGCCATCTTCGCCGCGAAGGGCTATGCGATGCCGCACGCGCTCGGCCACGGCGTGGGCCTCGAGGCGCACGAGGCTCCGGCGGTGCGCAATCGCGAGGACAACGATTGGGTGCTCGCACCTGGCCACATCATCACGATAGAACCGGGACTCTACGATCCTTCGGCCGGCGGCGTCCGCCTCGAGGACGACGTGCTCATCACCGAGTCCGGCGCGGAAGTGCTGACGCACGCGAGGATAGTCGAACTGGGTTGATTCATGGCCTGGCTACAGCCGCGCCGCAGTCCAGGCAAGGGTCCTGCCGGCGGCGAGCGGCGTGACGCCGTCCAGCGCTGCCGGCACGGTCCATGGCGTGCGCGACAAGGCGAGCCGCCCCTGGTTGTACGGCAGGCCGTAGAACCGCGCGCCGTTCTCCGACACGAAGGCCTCGAGGCGGTCGAGCCGCCCGGCGTCCTCGAAGGCGGCGGCGAGCAGGCTCATGGCGACGGGCGCTGAATAGCAGCCAGCGGCGCCGCCTGCCTTGGCCGCGGGCGGATGCGGTGCGCTGTCGCTGCCGAAGAAGAAGCGGGGCGAGCCCGCGGCCAGGACAAGCGCCTCGCGGTCCCTGGCGCTTTTCAGCACAGGCCTGCAGAAATACGATGGATCCAGCCTGTCACCGATCATGTCGTCGATGGTGTACGACAGATGATGGGCGCTGATGGTCGCGGCGACCCGTTCGGGCCAACCCAGGACCGCGTCCACCGCGGTTGCCGTCGACAGGTGTTCTACCACTATCCTGATCCCTGGATGACTCGCAAGCAACCTGTCCACGGTCGGCAGGAAGGCCGTCTCGCGCTCCAGCGCCGGAACCAGCGGATCCTCGGCATGCACCGACAGCACGAGGCCCGCAGCCTCCATCGCGACGAGTTCGACGGCGACGCTGCCCGGGTCGGGAATGCCGTCCGAGGAGTTCGTCGTCGCACCGGCCGGATAGTACTTGCCCGCCTTGGCTCCCGCCGCCGCGCAGGCGAATACGGCGTCGCGCCCCATGCCGGGGACCAGCTTGAAGCTCATCACCGGCTCGGCAACCAGGCCCGACGCGGCCACGGCCGCGACCAGCGCCCGTCGGTAGTCGTCCATCGAGGCAGCTGTGGCAAGCGGCGGAACGACGTTGGGCATCGCGAGGAAGCGGCCGAAATGCGCTGCTGTCCTCGCCACGTAGGCCGCCATGGCCGGTCCCTGGCGCATGTGGACATGGAAATCGTCTGGAAGGCGTATCACGAGATCAGCCACCGAAGGCAAACTCCACGATGGAAACGTCGTCGTCGAACAGGGCTTTGGACGACAGTCCGCGCACCGAGTCGACGATGCGTTTTATCGGCGACAGGCAGGCTGGCGATACCAGGCACTCGCGGTGATGCGCCTCGAGGAGAGTCATGAATTCCTCCCAGGCCAGTATGGTTCCCGCCTTGGTCCTGACCTCGAAGAGTCCATCGCTGAAAAGGTACAGGTTGGAATCGGGATCGATCAGCTGATCGAATTCGCCGAAGCTCGCCGCCTCGTCGACGCCTATCACCGGTCCGTCGCCAGCAAGCTCGATGACCGAGCCGCCTGCCCCGACAAGGATGGCGGGCGGGCTTCCTGCGCTCGCGTAGCGGAGCTGCCTCGTGGACGAGTCGTACACGCCGTACCATATCGTGAAGAACATGTTGTTCTGGTCCTCGATGCGGAACGACCTGTTGAGCTTCGAGAGCACCGACGACGGCGACGAGTAGTCGACCCCGCCGAGCGACAGGCTGCGCAGCATGTTCATGATGGTCACGGACAGCAGCGCGGCCTGGATTCCGTGCCCGCTGACGTCGAGAAGGTACAGCGCAAGTCGCTTGTCGTCGATGGCGTGGTAGAAGAAGCAATCTCCCCCGAGGCTCAGGGATGGTATGAATTCCCAATCGGCGGCCACGCCCTGCCAGCGGAGCCGCTTGGGCAGTAGGCTCCTGACATACTCTGCGGCATCGCGCAGTTCGCCGGCCAGGCGTTGCTGGGTCTCGATGAGACGGCGGAGCGCCTCGTCATTCTCGCGCTTGTACGCCTTCTTTTCGAGGAGGCTGTCGATGCGGGCCTTGAGTATCAGGGGATTGAAGTCCCGCGGCATGTAATCCTCGGCGCCGAGCTCGAGGCAACGGGCCATGGAAGCGGGGTCGTCGAGCGCTGAAACCACGATGGTCGACATGTCGCGGAGCCTCGGGTCGTCATGGATGGCCTCGAGGAACTGGTAGCCGTTCATGCCGGGCATCATCACGTCGAGGACGACGATGTCGAACGGCGCCTCGGACAGTATCGAGAAGGCCTCGTTGCCGTTGGCCGCCTGGCAGACGACGTGTCCCTGCCGTTCGAGATGCCTCGAAAGAATCTCCCGGTTGAACGGGTCGTCGTCCACGACGAGAATGCGCCCGGAGACGCGGCGGACTTCCGGCTGGCTGGCGGCACGGCTCAAGGAAGACGGATCGGTATCGATGGTCGAGAAGGCGTCGGCGCCTTCGAACAGGTCTGAAAGCGCGTTTGCCGCTTCGTGGACCTTGTGGATGTCCTCGAGCGCCTTGGTGCCGGCGGGCGATACGCGCCTTGCCGACTGGACAAGCGAGACGAGTTCATAGATGTGCTCGTAGACCTGCATGCGGAGCGCATTGGATGGTTCCGAACCGTCGAGGATCGAGGCCAGGTACGCCAGCACCGGTTGCCGGAGGGCTATCGCGGCCGCGCCTATGGCCCTGAAGCTTGCGCTGAGTTCCGGTGCCGTCAGCGTGCCCGAATCGCCGGCCAGCAACTCCCCGAACCCGACGACATGATTGAGTATGGTCCTCGCCTCGTGGCGGAACCGTGCCCGCACGTCGTCGTCTTTTCCGTTCATGATGCTGTAATCCTAGCTTTTCTCCGCGTGTTCTTCCGCATATTTCCTGAATTCCTCTTCGGACATGGTATCTGCGTACAGGGGATACAGCGCCTCGACAAGCTCGTCCAGGGACGGAAATTTCGCACCGTCCAGCTTATACGTCATTTCCGTCACTCCCACGACTCACTCTGCGGGAATCGTTCAAGCATCCTAGCCTAAGGTAACGCTTTTGGCAACAAACGGCGCGAAGGAGGAGCGCTCTTCCTTGATGCTGCCGCCACGCTTGCGTATACTCGTCCGATGGATCGAAACAACATCATCAGGCAGGCAGCCGGCTTCAGCCTTGTCGGAAACGCCATCCTGGCTTCAAGCAAGATAGTAGTCGGATTCCTGGCAGGTTCACTCGCGGTCGTCGGCGATGGCATCGACTCGTCTACCGACGTAGTGATATCCATCGTCGCCCTGGCCGCATCGACAATCATTTCCAAGCCATCGGACAAGGAACACCCATACGGACACGCCAGGGCGGAAACCACAGCGACGACCATCCTGGCCTTCTTCATATTCTTCGCAGGAGCCCAGCTCTTCCTGTCGACTATCCATACGCTGCGGGAAGGTGCCGTCAGGGAAATTCCCGGCACGTTCGCAATCTGGGTGACCCTCGGCTCCATCATCGGCAAGCTGCTGCTTGCGTGGTCGCAGGAGAGCGCCGGGAAGAAAACCGGTTCGACCATGCTCCAGGCCAACGCGAAGAACATGCGCAACGACGTGATCATTTCCGCCAGCGTATTGGTCGGCCTGGCGCTGACGCAGATCCTCCGTGCCCCGGTAGCGGATTCGATAGTCGCGCTGTTCGTCGGCGTCTGGGTCATGAAATCCGCAGTCGGCATATTCAGCGAGGCGAACGACGAGATAATGGACGGCAAGGCTGATCCAGCCCTGTACCGGGCCATATTCGAGGCCGTCAGGATGGTACCTGGCGCAGGAAATCCCCACCGCGCACGCGTTCGGAAACTGGCATCCCTGTATGACATCGACCTTGACATCGAGATCGACGGGCGCATGACCGTCCGCGAAGCGCACGAAATTGCCCAGGCGGTCGAGGTCGCCATCAAGGATCGCATTTTCGGAGTCTATGATATCGTGGTCCATGTGGAGCCGGCCGGCGGGGGCGAGCACGAGGAGCAGTACGGCCTCAACGAGAAACGCCTCGACGAATAAACAATTGCCATCATGGGGATAGCCGTACCTGCCAGTTTCGATATTCCGACGCTCAGCCTGGCCCTGACCATAGTGCACCTTGGCAGTGCCTTGTTCGCCTGCCTGCTATTCGCGTATCACCGCTCGTTTCCCGGCGCCAGGCTCTGGATCCTCGGCCAGTTCCTGCTGACGACAGGCGCGCTGGGCGTCACGATGCAGTCGCTCGGGCTGCCATATTCGACGCTGGGAGTATCGAACGTCGCCCTGCTGGCCAGCGTCGTTGTCATGGGCAACGCGATCTGGTTGTTCCGCTTCGGTGGCGGATTCCCTTTCTGGATGTATGCGGTGATACCCCTGGGCATCATCGCATGGTATGCCCGTGCCGGGACCACGACAGGATTTCAGGTCTTGGCCTTTTCAGGTAGCCTTTGTGTGCTCTCAGGCTCGGTCGCGGCGATGCTCCTGGCCTGGCGCAACGTTCCGTTCGCCAGCGTTTACAGGATAGCGTCCATTCCTTTCATTATAACATCGCTTGTAGGGTTCTCCAGAGCGACAGGCGCGGTTCTGGGAAGGCTGCCGCTGACCATATCGGAAACCGGGGCGATGGGCGCGGTCGAATACATGGTCGGGCTCATTGTCGCTTTCTTCAACCTGTTCGGATACTTCCTGCTGTCGTCGGCGAAGGCCGGGCAGGAACTCGAAGCCCGGGAAGCGGAAATCAGGCAGCACAACGACGAGCTGGTCGAGACGGTCGCAACCAAGGACGCGCTGATCGCCGTCATTGGGCACGACCTGCGTGCACCGGCCTGGAGCGCCGCGCACTATGTCCGCAGCCACCTCGTCGATTTCGACGGCGACCTTAACTCCAAGCGCGAGAAAATCGAAACCCTCGCCGAAGGCCTCGAAAGAATCTCGGGGCTGCTCGATTCGTTGCTGGAATGGGCTCTCTGCGCCTCCGGGCGGATGAAACTGGAGTCCAGCCCCATCTCGGCAGGAGAACTGATAGCGGAAGCGGCAACGGATCTCGGGTCGGTGGCCGCCGTCAAACGCGTATCGATCGAAGCGCCGACAGGCGATGGCATCATCGCGGGGGACAGGCGCGCCTTGGCGACCGTGTTCAGGAACCTCCTTTCCAACGCGGTCAAATATTCGAAGGAAGGTTCGTCGGTACGGACGGTGATTGAACAGAAATGCGAGCCACACGATGGCCAGCGCCTTACCGTCGTCGTCGAGGACGATGGTGTCGGTATGAAGCCGGAGCAACTGGCCGCGTTGTTCATGCCGGGGAGAACCATCCTCACGCTCGGTACTGCCGATGAGCAGGGCAAGGGATTCGGCCTGGCCATAAGCAAGCTGTTCGTCGAGGCCATGGGTGGAACGATGCGTGTGGAGAGCCACTTGGGTCAGGGCAGCCGGTTTGTGCTTGATTTTCCCGTTTCCGGCTCCAAGGAATGAGAATATTTTTCACAATTGCCATCACCGGGCAAGAACAGCGCTTCACGCTCCCTATCGACCAGCGTGTCTAATTGATTGGCGTATATCAAATTAAAAATTCATATTCTCTTTTAGGCAAATATTTTTCATTTGGCACGATCCCTGCATAGTAATAGATGCCGACTAAATGCGGCCGTCGCCATTCAGGGCGACGATACAGTGGATCTAGAGGAGTCTATCATGAAGCGAATCGCAATCGTATTCATCGTCGCGCTGGCCGCGGTCGCGGCAGTATCGGCACAGGGTTTCGGAGGCGGCTTCGGGCCGATGGGACAGGGTCAGCAGGCGTTCCAGTCGCAGGTTCCGCAGGTCGTTTCGACGATCGAAGGCAAGCTGTCGCTCGTACAGGGCCACCCGGCCATGGTCCTCAAGGACAAGACCTATTTCGTGCAGTTGCCGATGCAGCTGTACGGCTTCATCGACGGCCTCAAGGAAGGCGCTTCCGTCAAGCTCTCGGGCTACGAGCTCGCCATCCCCTACGCAGTCAACAGCTACTTCTTCCGCGTCACCACGCTGGGGATAGGAGCGAAGAGCTATGACCTGTCGGAGTTCACAGGCGGCATGATGGGCGGCCGCAGTGGCATGATGGGCGGCCGCGGTGGTTTCGACCGCAGTGGCACGGGCCGCTGGTAAGCGGATCCCGGGCAAAGCCCCGCGCTTGGACGTCCCGGTTGCCGACAGGCATCCGGGACGTCTTTTCATTTATGGCCTGTCTTTCCTATGGATACATCCTTATCTTGACCAAATGCCGTGCTGCGGGTATCCTGCCTTTACTCCTCCCATCAAAGGCGCACGCGATGAATTATTCAGACCCGACGAAGCTAGGTCTCTTGGCCTGCCCAGGAGGCGAGCGTTTCGCGGAACAAGTCGTCCGTCGCCTCGCCACCATCTACCGGCATCGTTTCGAGCGCAAGGTCCAGGTGATGGCCGACCGCTACCACATTTCCAGGGAACTGGTCACCCGCAAGATCAACTTCGCCAATGATGTTCATTCGTCTCTCCTGACCATCCCCGGGAACGTCAACGAGTACCGGGCGCCGCGGTTCAAGGTCAACGCTCACTATACCTGGTTCCCCAACGGAGAGGTGAAAGCCGAGATACTCGATTCGGTGCGCGGCAAAGACCTGTACATCTTCCAGGACGTCGAGAACCGCCAGCCGTGCAAGTTCAACGACGGACGGGACGAACGCATCCTGTCGGTCAACGACCATATCTTCAACCTGCTCGTCACAGTCGATGCCGCTATCCAGGCAGGCGCCGAGCGCATCACCCTCGTGATGCCCGCCTATCCCTATTCGAGGCAGCACAAGAAAAAAGGCCGCGAAGGGCTGACGGCTGCCAGGCTCGGACAGATTTTCGAGAATTACGGCATCTCCCGCATCATCACCCTCGACATTCACTCGCGTGAAATAGAGAACTGCTTCAACAAGCTGCGCCTCGAAAACCTGCACGCCTCGTACCAGGTCATAGAGAAGCTCGCCGGCATCATAGACGTCAGCGACGAGAACCTCGTCGTGCTGTCCCCTGACACGGGAGCGGTCGACCGTAACAAGTTCTATGCGAGCACGCTACAGAAACCGCTTGCCCTGCTGTACAAGGAGCGCGACTACTCCAAGGTGACCAAGGACGCCAACGACTCGAACATCACGGAAATGAAGTTGCTCGGCGACATCCGCGGCAAGATGGTCTTCATGGCCGACGACATGCTCGGCACCGGAGGCACCCTCCTCAAGGCGATGAGCTACCTCAAGGACCAGGGCGCGACAAAGGTGATCTGCGCCGTATCGCTGCCCCTGTTTTCGGCGACCGCCATCGACGACTTCGACAAGGCGTACCGCGAGGGATTGTTCTTCAGGATCATCGGCACCAACGCGGTACACCACAACGAATTGCTCAAGAAGGAATGGTACATCGAGGCCGACGTGACCACGCTGTTCGCGCAGATCATATCCCTCCTGCACCATAGCCGCAGCCTGTCGCCGATGCTCGACAACCGCGCGATCATCGCCAAGAAGATAAACAAGACGATGGCCGCGCAGGCTACCCACGCGCACCAGCCGTCCCTCCCGCTCTGAACGTGACCCTCTACCGGCTACCGGAGCGTATAGGCGCTTTTCTCCTGGATATTGACGGCACGATGTACACGAATGACGCGTACGTACGATTCCAGTCGGAAATCCTGATCGCCGAACTGGCGCGGATCCGCGGCGTGCCGTACGAATCGGCGGCCGCGGAGGTGGAGCGCGTCCGGGCCGGGTACGCCGTTGCGCACGGCGGCGCGGCGACCAGCCTTGGCAACTCGATGGCGTCCCTCGGAATCGACATAGCCGCCAGCGTCGAATTGCGGCGCCGGCTGATAGATCCGTCCAGTTTCCTTTCGGCCGACCCCGAGCTTCGCCGGGCGCTTGCCGCCCTCGCCGCGGATCCCTCAGGCGCAGGGAATACGGCCTCGCTTCTCGCGGTCACCAACAATCCCCGCTCGGTCGGCGAGGCCACGCTGGAAGCGCTCGGCGTCCGCGACCTCTTCCTGCGCGTCATCGGCCTCGACGATACCATGCTGTCCAAGCCGGCGCCGGAACCGTACCTGCTGGCCGCCTCCGTCGCCGGGCTCGATCCAGCCTCATGCGTCTCTATTGGCGACCGCTACGACGTCGACCTTGCCGTGCCTCTGGAAATCGGCATGGGCGCAATCCTCGTCGACGGTGTAGAAGATGTATACGCTCTACCAGCCGCACTCGCTTCATTGCATCGATCCGCCGCGAAATAGGCGTTTATGCATTCTGGCCGCACCGCAGGAAACCTCTTCGATCCCGTGAAATCAAGGAAGTCCCCGATGCCCCCCTCGAACAGGACCCGAAAGGGTCCGTAAGCCCGAAGTTAAGCGGCGAGCGCGTAGCGCGAGACCGCTTGAATTCGGGTCGGCAAATGCGGCCCCAAGGGTCCGCATTTGCCTATTTGAGCTCCCGGAGGGCGTGCGCTACACCATAGGCATGGTCGCCGATCTTTTCGATATGTCTGACAACGTCCATGAACAGGAGTTCCGACTTGACGTCGGCGCCGGTCTGCAGGCGCTTCCTCGACTTTTTCCTGAGGGTGCTGCGGAAGTCGTCTATCTTGTCCTCAAGCTCCCCGGCTACCGCCAGCTCTTCCTCGCTGATGTTCCGGTTGATGTTCTCCTGGACAAAACGGAGGAAATCCTCGACGAGCAGCGTGTAGGGTACGAGGCTGTCTATCTCGGCCTTGTCGAGCGCGAGCTTGCGCGTCGTGGCCTTTTCCAGGAGCAGCACGAGGCTGAAACAGTCATCGGTAACGTCCTCGAGGTCGACGACCATGCGCAGCATGATGCCTATCTCGCGCTGGCTGTTGGCGCTCAGATCGTGGCCCGCGCAGTCAAGCAGGAACCGCGACAGCTCGTCGCGCATCTGGTCGGCGTAGTCTTCCATCGACGTGAACGACTCCACCTCCTCCGTCAGGTCATCAGGCCTGAGCCTGAGTAATTCCCGCCAGCGGCCGAACATGGTATTGCAAAGCCCTGCCATGTCGGATATTTCCTTCTGCGCGCGCATCAGGTTGAGCTCCGGGCTGTTCATCAGGGGAGCCGCGATGTATTCGAGCTTGTGTGGCAAGGCGTCTTCGCCCGGCCTCGGCTTGATGAAATGCGATACCAAGCCGGCGAAACGTGCAGTGAAGGGAGCGAACAGCATCGCGTTGACAAGGTTGAAGACCGTATGCATCATCGCGATGTGCTGGGCTATTGTCGAACCGCCCGCGAGCAGGTTGACCAGCGACAGGAAGGGTTTGAACAGGATCACCGCCCACACTGAACCGAAAACATTGAAGAGGATGTGTATCCATGCGGCGCGTCTGGCATTCGTCCTCGCGCCGATGGACGCGAGGAACGCGTCGATGGTCGTGCCGATATTGCAGCCGAGCACCAGGCCGGCTGCCATCTCGAAACCGATGACGCCTTCCACCGCGAGCGTAATGACGATTGCGGTCGATGCGCTCGACGAGTGCACCAGAACGGTCAGGATGGTACCGGTCGCCACGGCGATCAGGATTGAAAGGATTCCTAGATCCGATACGCTGGCCAGAAAACGGACGATATCCGCGGATGGCCTGGGGATCGCGTGGGCAAGGAAATCCAGGCCCAGGAACAGGAGCCCGAAACCGATAGCCGTCTCGCCGTAGTCCCGCAGTCGCGATTTCTGGCTGGAGCTCATCATCATGATGAAGCCGAGCCCTATCATAGGCAGCGCCAGCGCCGAGATCTGGAATTTGAAGCCGATGAGCGACACTATCCACGCGGTGACCGTCGTGCCGATGTTGGCTCCGAAAATCACGCCCGCTGACTGGACGACAGTCAGGAGGCCGGCATTGACGAAGGACACGACCATGACGGTGGTGGCAGACGACGACTGGATGATCGCGGTTATGCCCAGACCCGTCAACAGTGCCTTGAACGTATTACCGGTCATCAGGTTGAGTGTGCGCTTCAGTCCGTCTCCGGCGGCGCGCTGTATCCCGTCCGACAATATCTTCATGCCGTACAGGAACAGCCCCAGCGAGCCGACGAGTTCTATCAGTATCAGTGCGGTTTTCATTGGCTACCTTATAGCGCAGAATCGCCGAAGTTGGAAAGACCGTATGCGAGCCTGTCTGTTTGACGCCGGGACGCGGTATACTCGAGGCATGAATTTCAATCGATTTGCCTTGTTCACCACGGTGGCTCTCGCGGCTGTCATGGCCACGGTCCCGGCTACCGCGACTCCATCGGCCTCCGCGCCGCTTGCCTCCTGGATCGACCCGGCCATCGCCGCCAGGCTTCTCGCCGGCGAAGCGATGCGGGCATCGTCTGCGGGCAGGTCGGCGGCGCCTTCACTTGCGCCCAGGCACCCTTCCGCCGCCAGCGCGGGCGCCGCCCTCGCGGCAGAAGCCCCGGACGTGATAGTCGAGGCTCTGTTCCTGTGGAAAAAGCCGCGCGCAGTCGAAACCGCGGCAGGGGCGCTCGCTGTCTACAACGTACTCAGGGCTGTTGGCAGCCTGCAGGGCCTGGAATACTGGTCCGCAAGCAGGGGTCGTATGAGGCTGCTGTACGAATATTCGAGCCTGATCGCCGGGCTGGATGACCCGACGCCGGTCCGTGACACGCGACTTCCGGCATTGCCGGCGAATGCCGAAACCCTCTTCGCGAGGCAGAAGGACCTGTCGTTCGGCGACAACATCTACAGGGTATCGCTGTCGACCGGGCCAGGCTACACCGCCCAGCACTCGACCAACCTGACGGGCATGCGCTATGGCATAGTGCCGGTAGCCGCGCCCGGCGTGGTAAACGTACGACTCCTCGTCATCGATGTCGACGAGGGGCTGATATTCTACACAATTTCGAGCGCAAAGGCCGCGGTATTGCCCGGTATCAGGGCAAAACTGGAATCGTCTTTCGGCAACCGGGCCGAAGCCGTGTACAGCTGGTTCTCCCGTGAGCTCGCGAAAGCCTGGCCCGCACGCTGACGGTCGCCGGCGGGTGACCGGAGACGACGGAGACTATATCAGCGGTTCGACGTCCGCGGCCTCATCCAGCGCTGCGCCCGGTGCGGCCGGATACCCGGGAGCGTCCGCCATCGGCGGCGCGGCCACCGAGTCGGCCGGCTTGATGAACGCGAAGTTTTTCATGATACGCACGAAGGTGTCGGTCTTGCGGCGGCTTTCATTCAGCGTCGCGAGAATTTCCTTGTTGCGGACGCCTCCAAGGCTTCTGATGTTGGTCACGAGTTCCGGGCTCGGCTTTTTGTAATCCGCCAGGAGTTCTCCGAGCGTCTCGGACAGCATCTGGAACAAGCCCGTCTCGTCCTCGCAGATCTCGCGCGCCTTGTAATTGATCTCGTCCACTATCTTGGACAGGAACGGCATGATGTCCTTCCCGTGTCTCATCTCCTCGACATAGCGCCTGACCGCGGGCACGCTTACCCGGGTATTGCCCTTGAGGCCTTCCTCGAATGAATCGATGCGGCCTCCGGTCCTGTCGCACTGGTACAGGATGTTCGCGAGGCTGTTCTGGAAATTCTTGCTGTCGAAATAGCCCTCGACCAGGATCTTCTTTACGGTTTCCTTGATCTGCGTTTCGAAAACGCCCCTGACGAAGGTCTTGAGTATTCCCATGGGCTTGACGTGGGTAAATCCGCTGGGACTCTCGCGCCTGAGGTACGAGTCATTGTCCTCGTTGTATCCATCGAGCGCCAGCACCTCGGTTCCGCCGAACAAGTCCTGTATGTCCATCGAGACGGCATTCTCGTGCCGCTCCCGCAGGAGGCGCTCGCGGTCGCGCTCGTACTGCGTGACCAGGCGTTTGCGGTATTCGTCGATATAGTCGACTCGTTCACGGCGCAGGTCCGGTTCGTGGATGGGATCGCGCTTGGTCAGGCGGATGAGGGCAAGCAGGTTGTCGCTCGACAGCCGGTAGAGGAGGATCTTGTTGAGTGTCGAAAAGAGCTTGGTGATCTTCCCCGCCTGGCTGGCCGCGGTGGCAGGAGCATGCCGCTCGAAGACGCGCATCGTCTTGGCCAACAGCGGTTCCGAGAACGAGAATCCGATGAGAAGGTAATATGCGTCTATGAGTTCCGGGAGAACCTGCTCGCCGTCGCAGGCCTGGAAATCCGGTCTGTAGCGCGAATCGTCGATGCTGGCGCCAGGATCGAAGAAACCGAGCATACGCTCCCAGTCATGCCTGCATACCTCGATGAATCGGCTGACCTCGTGGAGGTCTATGTTCAGAGTCCCGTTCGACAGATAATCGACACTCTTGAGGAAACGCAGGAAATCGCGGCCGATGGCCTCCTGCTCCTCGTCTTCCTTGACGGCATTCTCTATCCGTGCCTTCATTCCGTCGTAGACGAAGCTTTCCTTCCTGACCAGTTCGTCGGCAGGCAACTCCAGGTCGATGAGATAATCGAAGTACCGTCGGGAAACACGCAGGTCGGGGTGCGCGAGCGTCCTGTCGGCCAGGTCCATGAGCGGTTTCAGCGCCTGGCAGAAAAGGTACAGATCCTGCGCGAAGCCCGGCATGACGAGGTTGTTCTTGAAGCGGTAATACGGCGGCTTTATATGCGCGACGATGGAATAAATGCGCTTGAGTTCGCCTTTTGCGCCAACGTCGAAGCCGAGGAGTCCGCGGAAAAAGCCTATCACGGCTTGAAGGATGCCCATTGGCGTTTATTCTATGTCAGGAAGGCCGCAGGAGCAAGCGCCGGGCAAGGCTACGCCCTTTTCGCTTCCATGAACAGGTAGTCGTCGCCGCGCCCCGCCTCGCCACGGTAAAATCCGGCACGAGCGGCACCGGTCAAAAGGGACCGGTGCGCATAGACAGGAGCGCCTGTCGCTACGGCCAGCGCAAGCGCGTCCGATGGCCGGACATCGCGCGTCCAGGTCCGCAGGCCCTTGCCGTATTCCATCCTGGCCAGGAAGCCATCCTCGTCGGTTCCATACAGACCGTAGAGTTCGACGCGGCGTATAGACAGGCCTTGCTCCCTTAAAACCTGCGCCATGAGGTCGTGGGTCAGTGGTCTGGGTGTCGAGATCCCCTCGAGTTCAAGAAGGATGGCACCGGCCTCCGCCGCTCCGACGGCGATGCAGCATTCGCCGGGTCCGCATTCTTCCTCGAGGATGACGACAGGGGCGGCTTCCTCGGATGGCATGGCCACTCCCTTGACTCGGACACGCAGCATATCTTCATTCATGAAAATTAGTATATTCCATAAACTTGGTAATTCATGCCAAATCGAGCTCTTCCTTGACTACCGCGCAAGCCCGCGAGTACACTTCCTTTCGATCATGAGGCGTATACCACTGTATTTCATATGCGCGGGCATCGAGCTCGCCCGATACTTCTCGCTTGTCCAGGCTGCCGGATCTTTCGCGGCAGCTTCGCCGTCGGCACCCCAGGTGCTCCGCCTCGTCGCGTCGCCGAACGCCCTGTTCGCCGTCGCCTTCTTCTTCCTCGGCTTCGACGGCGATAGATACGACTCGTACCGACCCCTGCTGATAGTGGGCAAGCTGGTCGTCCTGTTTTCAGGCATCATGGCCCTTCCGCGGCTGTTCGGCCTCGGCGGTTCGCCCGAGCCATCCATGGCCGCGACCTTCACGATACTCGGCATCGCCGTATGGGACGCGGCATCGGTGGCGATTCTCTGGTTCAAGCGCCGCCCGACTCCCGCCGGCGGCGCGGCGCCGGCCGAGGGACAGCCTGCCGCGAGCGAACCGGAACTCGTGGAGCTCGACTGACATGCGGATATTACCGGTCGCCAGCGGCAAGGGCGGTGTCGGAAAGTCGCTCGTCTGCGCCAACCTGTCGATAGCCCTGGCACAGGCCGGCAAGCGGGTCGTGCTTGCCGACCTCGACCTGGGCTCATCGAACCTGCACCTGATGCTCGGCTTCAACGTTCCAAGGCACGGGCTCGGAACCTACCTGTCGGGGGCCAAGGTGCGCTTCGACGACATCATCTACGATACCGATTACCAGAACCTGCGGTTCATACCCGGAGACGCGGAAATACCAGGGCTCGCCAATATCTCCTACAGGCAGAAGACCCAGCTGGCCAGGCATCTCATCGCCATCGAAGACACCGACTACCTGGTGCTCGACCTCGGCGCCGGTACCGGCTCGAACATCCTCGACTTCTTCCTTCTGTCCGGCAGAGGGCTCCTCGTCACGGCACCGACGCTGCCGGCCACGCTCAACGCATACCTGTTCCTCAAGAACGCGGTCTTCAGGCTGATGTGGGACAGCTTCAAACCCCGCTCGAAAGCCCGCGCCTTGCTGGAGTCGCTGAAGAAAGACGGAGCGTCGCTCCAGCGGGCATACATCCCTGAAATACTCGGCCGCGTGACCGAGATCGACCCGGCCAGCCGCTCCGCCTTCGACATGCGCATGTCCAAATTCCAGCCCCGCCTCATCCTCAACATGCTTGAGGATCCCAAGGACGCCGACAAGGCGCAGAAGATCAGGCGCTCGTGCCTGGAATACCTGGGGATGGACCTCGAGCACCTCGGCATCATCTACCGCGACGACCTCCAGGACGTGGCGCTCGGCAGCCGCATCCCCATCATCAGGTACAAGCCCCAATCGGTGCTTTCGCAGGCCATCTACCGGATAGCGGACAAGCTTGTCTCATCGGAGGGTGAGGAAGATGCCTTCCTCGACCCGGAATATCTGGACGACAGCTACGGCGCCGCGGACACCGAGGCCAACGTCGATTTCGAAGCCAAGATGGACTACGTCGAAGAACTGCTCTCCAGCGGCGCGCTGACCCAGGGGGATCTTGTCGAGACGGTGCGCATGCAGCAGTACGAGATCAGCCAGCTGCGCAAGGAAAACCAGTTCCTCAAGTCGAAGATGGCCAAGGCCCTGTCCCAGGGTTTCAAGGTCTAGGACCAGGATATGGCCGGAACCAGCGTCAAGGGTGACATGACCCTGCTCGTCGACGAACTCGGTCTCGAGGCCGCATTCCGCTTTTCGCCGTCATCAGGCGGCGCCGAATGGACGGCGGACGGGCTCGCACGGCTGCTTGCGGAAGCACGGGTTTCGGGCGTCAGCTCGCGCCGCCTCGAAGAGGTTCTTCGATCGTTCGCGCCGGCAAAGGCGCCGGTGACCGAGATCGTGGCGAAAGGCCAGGCTCCCGAGGCGGGCCTGCCCGAGGAAGCCGAATGGAATGACCTCGAGACGCCACCTGAATACAAGCCGTTCGAGGCGGAATCCATAGCGGGCGCGGCTGGACCCGAGCTGTACCGCGTACGTATCGAACGCGTCGCCAGGGAACGCACCGTAAAAAAGGCCGGAGCGTTTCCCTTCATGCCCTCGAGGGAAGAAAAAACGGTCGAGTACGAGAAGGTCGAAGTCCGCGAACCTGTCGTCGTCGATACCAGGGTCATTCGTTCGTTCTGGGTGCCGAAGGGAACCCTGGTCGCCAGGACCGCCCCGGCGCGCCCCGGCAAGCCAGGCAAGAGCGTCCAGGGCAAACCCATCCCGCCTGGCAGGGATGAAGATGCCAATTTCCACATCGGCACGGGCCTGTCACGCGAAAAAGGAGACATAGTCTCGGCCGAAGCCGGCTTCGTGCGCGTCGGGGCCAGGTGGGCCGACATTGTCCCCTTCCACTCAGGCGACTATGCCATACGTCTGTCGGGCGACAACTCCACCGTGCTCCTCGACTACAGCCCGGGCGACAAGCGGCTCCCGCCGCCCGATGCCGCCGCCATACTCCAGGAAGCGGTCGAACTCGGTCAGTCAGTAGAAAGCCTCATCGGCATAGAAGAAACGGCATCAGCGTTGCTCAAGGCGACGAGAAGCGGGCAGGCGCTGACCGGCTACAGCCTCTCCGGCGACCGTGACGCCGCCGCGACCGTGGAAATATCGCCTGACAAGCTCAAGGCGACGCTCAGCGTGATGAAGGGCAGGGGCAAGGGCAAGCCGCTCGAGCTGTCCATGGTCAGCGCGGCCCTGTCCGGGCATCGACTGAAGGGCGTCAAGGTCGACAAACTCAAGGCGGACGTCCTTGCCTTTTTCAAAGGCAAGGAAACGGAACTTTTCCGGTATCCGCTGGCGGAAGGCAAGGATCCCGTCAAGGGCAAGGACCGCACGATCATGTTCGGGGTCGCGTTCCTGCCGGAAGCGCAGGGCGAGGAGTACGCGTCGGTCGCCCAGGCGGCCCCCGGGTTGTCGCGCGTTGCCAGGAGCCTCGACGAGTTTCCTGTTGCCGCCGCTACCCGGATAGCCCTCGTCAAGAAGGGCCAGGAAGTTGCCCGATTCAGCCCTCCTTCTCCCGGACAGGCAGGGACGGACGTGTACGGTACGGCGATACCCGCGGCCTACGGCAACGATCCCGCGGTCAAGGTTTTCGAGAACCTCAAAGTTTCCCCGGATTCGATGGAGAGCGAGGATGACGGTTTGCTCCTGGTAGCGGAGAATGGTAGCCAGACGCTGGCCAGGGTCCTCCCGTATAGGGACGCCAGGATCTCGGTCACCGTCGCTGGGGACGCGATGTCCGCGCGCGTGGACGTGGAGCGTAGCTACGGTCTGGGAAGGGAACTGACGCTCGAGTCGGCACAGGAAGCCTTGAAGCAGTCAGGAGTCGTGGCCGGCATCGACGTCAAGGCGCTTGCCTCGGCTCTGGCCGAGGCGCGCGGCGGCAAGCAGGCCAGCGGCCGTCAGGTTGCCCGCGGAAAGGATCCAGTACCCGCCGGCGGGTACTGGATCAACTGGATCACGAGGATAGCCAGCGGGGCCGCGGTCACCGTCCGGTCGGACGGTTCCGCCGATTACAAGAACCAGGACAGGGCGACAATAGTCGTCGAAGGCCAGCCCATCATCGAACTGCTCGCCATAGGCGTAGAGGGACAGGACGGCCTGGACGTACTTGGAAGCGCCGTGCCTGCGCCCAAGGATCCGAATGTCGGCGAACCCCCGACCTTCGACTCGTCCATACTTGAGGAAAAGCGGGAAAATGGCGACCGCCTCCTCAAGGCCGGCAGGAGCGGGGAGCTCCGCTTCGAGAAAAACGCCCTTGCCATAGACCAATCCTGGAAGATCAACGGGGATGTCGGACCGGCGACCGGCAACATCCGGTTCCCTGGTCCTGTCACCGTCTCGGGTACCGTGCTCACTGGCTACGCACTTGTCGCCGGCGGCGACATACTCGTCGCCGGGTCGGTGGAAGCCGCCCTCGTTACCGCTGATGGGACGGTCAAGATCACCGAGGGCATCAAAGGCGCGAAGCGCGGGATGATCAGGGCCAGCGCGACCATAGAAGCATCGTTCGCGGAGCAGGCAATGCTCCTTGGCGTCCAGGACATCGTACTCAAGAATTCCGCCCTGCTGTGCAACATCAAGACCAACGGCAAGCTCTCGCTGCTTGGCGACAAGGGCCACCTTATCGGAGGCCTGTGCAGGGCCAGAAAAGGCATAGAAGTACAGAACCTCGGCTCGGAGAATGGCGCAAGAACCCAGGTCTCTTTCGGACAGGACTATCTGGTCAAGGATGCCATCGAAGCGGAGGAGAAGGAGATCGAGCGCGTCAAGACGATGATACTCCAGGCCGACAAGTCGATGCGGGAGCAGGAGAAGCTCGGTTCCAACCTGGACGCCATCCGCCAGGACAAGCTCAAGCTCGTGAAGATCCTCGAAAAGCGCTCGATGCGCGTCTTCGAGCTCCGTGAAAAATTCGAAGAGCATTTCCCCGGCGAGCTTGTCGTACGGGGTTCGGCGTTCGCGGGCGTAGTCCTCGAAAGCCACAACCGCTTCCACGAACTCCGTCAGACAAAGCAGAAGGTGGCGTTCTCGTTCGACCCACAACTGGGGCGGATCGTGGAGCGACCCCTCAAATAAAATCAGGATTCGATGACCGGAGGTAGCCATGCTCGCCGCAATACAGTTCCCCTCGTGGATCCACCCCGAGATACTGCCGTTCTTCCCGCAGTTGCCGCTTCGCTGGTACGGCCTCATGTACCTCGTCGGCTTCGGCATTACCTATCTCCTCTTCAAGTACCAGGTCAGGAAACGCAAGCTTGACTATTCCGATGACGACATCTCGGGATTTTTCCTCGCGGGCATCGTCGGGCTGATAATCGGCGCCAGGCTGCTGGGTACCCTGCTGTACGATCCCACCGGCATCTACTGGCGCAAACCCTGGCTGATATTCTGGCCGTTCGGCGAAGGCGGGCGCTTTACCGGGTTCATGGGCATGTCGTTCCACGGCGGCTTCATTGGCCTCGTCATCGGTGTCATGATGTATTCGAAACGGCTGAAGCTGGATTTCCTTGCATGGGCTGACATGCTCGCGGTTTCGGTACCCTTGGGTTACACCTTCGGCAGACTCGGCAACTTCATCAACGGGGAGCTGTGGGGCAAGGTCAGCGCCGCGCCCTGGGCGATGGTCTTTCCGGGAGCCAAGCGTTTTCCCGCAAGCGCAGCCTGGGTCCGCGACATCGCGGAACGGGCCGGCATCGCCATCGAAGGAACGCTCGTCAACCTGCCGCGGCACCCGTCGCAGTTGTACGAGGCCTTGTTTGAAGGAATTGTCCTGTGGCTGGTTCTGTGGTTCCTGGTCAGGCCGCGCATGCCGTTCAAGGGTTTCGCCGTCGGCGCCTATGTCACCGGTTACGGAATGGTCCGCTTCGTGCTGGAATACTTCAGGGAGCCCGACGCCGACCTCGGCTACATCATCAGGCTCGGAGACCCGGCCGCGTCGATCCATCTCTACACGACGCCCCTCAATTTCTCGATGGGTCAGCTGCTCTGCTTCCTGATGATAGTGGGAGGACTCGGCTTCATCGCGATCCGCTGGCGCATCTCGAAGTCGCAGTCGTTGCTCCTTGCGGCCGCTGAGGTTGAACGTGCGAAGATCCAGAGCGCCAGAAAGAAACTGAAGAAGCGCTAGACTCAAGCGCCACGTCCGCGCCGCTACCCCGAAAAAGGGCTTTCAGCAATGGCCAGAAGTGAATTCGCGCGGGGGCCCGCCTCGACAAAAACAGGCTCGCTGCGCGAGTCCGTTTTTGCCGGTCGCCCCACGCACATTTACGGAGCTGGCCTTTCCGAAAGCATCCCGAGGCGGCGCGGACGTGCCTTTCAGGTACTGCGAAGAGCTGATTCTGGAATCAAGGAATGCCGTCAGTTTTCACCAGTCAGCATGCCGTGACAGCTACCTTCGAAAAGAACGAGCTGTCAATCCCCGCGCCGCCGAGAGTATTCCTCGGCAAAGCCATAAACGGTGAGGCGCGCGGGACGCGGCAACCCGCTGTTCACCCTGCGCCGTACCATGCCCATCGCGCTGTGGTTATACGCAGGTAGAATTGGTATGACGCATGAGTCGGGCCGGGAAATGTTTTGAAAGGCCTGAACCGGGAAATTGCGTCGGGCGCTCGTGAAAATACCATCGCGCCTTGGCGCGATGGATGTGGCTAAATCTCGTCTCCGAAGCACGTACCCACCAACCTGGCGGTGTCCAGCATGTAATGGTCCGACGGTATGGTCTTCGTACGGTCGGCTACCTCCGACAGGGGAATCGACGTGACCGAGGCATCCTTCATCGCGACCATCCTGCCAAAACGGCCGCGGGACAGGAGTTCGGCGGCCGCGGTCCCGAAAGTCGTCGCGAGCACGCGGTCATACGGGCTCGGCGTTCCACCACGCTGCAGGTAGCCGAGCACGGTGACGCGCGTCTCCATGCCGGTCAAAGACTGAATTTCCGCGGCGACGCGGTAGCCGATGCTCGGGTAGGTCATCTTCTCGCGGAGCCTCTTGCGCTCCTTTTTTGGCAAGGCGGCTTCTTCCCTGGAAAGCGCGCCTTCAGCGACGACCACGATCGAAAATTGTTTGCCCTCGGAACGGCGCTTCTCGATGTCGCGGGCTACGGCAGCGGAGTCATAGGGAATCTCGGGTATCAGGATGACGTCGCCGCCTCCGGCAATGCCTGCGTACAATGCCAACCAGCCGGCCTTGTGCCCCATCAGCTCTATCACCATCACCCGGTTATGCGAATGGGCGGTCGAATGCAGGCGGTCTATCGACTCCGTGGCTATGTCGACGGCCGAATGGAAGCCGAACGTCACGTCGGTTCCCCAGATATCGTTGTCTATCGTTTTTGGAAGGCCGATGACCGGCAGGCCTTCCCTCGACAGCAGGTGGGCTGTGGTGTTTGTGCCGTTTCCGCCGAGAACGACAAGGGCGTCGAGCCTGAGCCTGGCGACCGTTTCCTTTATCTGTTCAGGTTTGTCCTGGCCGACTTCGGCGTCGGAGGTGATGCCGTCGTCGCGCCCCTTGAACGGCTTCTCGCGCGATGAGCCGAGTATCGTGCCTCCCCGCGTCAGGATGCCGGAAAAGTCGTCGGGAGACAGCACGCGCGCGTCGCCGTCGATCAGTCCGCGGTAACCGTTGGAGATGCCGACTATTTCCATGCCGAAGACGCTGGAAGCGGCCTTGGCGACGCCCCGGATGGCCGCGTTCAGGCCCGGACAGTCTCCGCCGCTCGTCAGGATACCGAATCGCTTGACCGCGCTCGTCGCCATGCCCGCCTCCTAGTTTCGCCCGAAGAGGTTCGACCGCCCCCCGAATCGCTGCACCTTGCCCTGGTCGCGGGGTGGCTCGTCCAGAGTCCTGACGGCATGCCGGGCAAGGAGGTCGGGCTGGCCCGACTCGTCGCGCACGGCGATGAACCGTACGGATCCGCAACCCACGGAGAGCACTCCCTCCGCCAAGCCAAGGAGGGCGCCAGCCGCCATCGCGCCAAGCGGTCCCCGATCCGCCTGCACGACGACGAGGATGATGGTGCCCCCGCCGCGTTCGGCAAATCGCCTGGCGGCTTCGCGGATCAGCCCGGCCCAGCCGGCCGCCCACGACAGCGCTGCGCCTTCAAGGGCCTTTGGAGTCAAATCGACGATGCCCGTAGGATCTTCCGGTGGATCGGCGAACAGCACAAGTTCGTCCAGCGACCCGCCGAGCGCGGTCTCCGCCTCGATGATGGCGACCCGGGCCGAAGCGAACGACAGGGGATTCCAGGGGATTGCCGGGATATCGGTCCCGGTCTCGCCCGGCGGCGAGGCGGCGCTCCCGATGGAAAGCACGGCGGTAGATCGACCCGTCACCCTCGCCTCGGACACGAACGCGTCCACGCGCTCGGAGCCGGCAGGAACAGCCAACGTTGTCTTTTTCACGGGCGCAGTGTACTATGGCAAACGATCGGGCGCAAGGCGGGCGCTTACGCCGGCGCCCCCGAATGGAGTCACCATGAGGCTTGCGCTATGCCAGATCGACGCCATAGTAGGCGATTTTCCGGGCAACATCGACAGGATTATCGCCGCGGTCGAGCGGGCTTCGGCCTCGTCGCCCGAGCTTGTCGTCTTCCCGGAGATGAGCCTCTGCGGGTACCCGCCAATGGACTTGCTTGACCAGCCCACGTTCGCGGAGAGGGACGAGGCGGCGTTCAGGCAGCTCCAGAAGGCGCTGCCGAAGGACATCGCCGTAGCCGTCGGCCATATAGGCAGGAACGCCTCGGGTTTCGGCAGGCCGCTGACCAACTCGCTTTCGGTGATATTCGACGGCGCCGTCGTCTTCGAGCAGGCCAAAACGCTGCTGCCGACCTATGACGTGTTCGACGAGGCGCGATACTTCGAGCCAGCCCGGGAGCGGCGGGTCTGGGAATACCGCGGCGTACGCATCGGCTTTGCCATATGCGAGGACCTCTGGCGGGAGACAGCGCCGGTTCCCGGCATGCGCTACCCCGTCGACCCTCCGCGCGAGCTGCTCGACGCCGGAGCCGGCTTGATAATCGTCCCGTCGTCGTCACCGTACCAGATGGACAAGCTGGCCCTCCGGGTCGGTCTGTGCGCGGAGCTCGCCGTCGCCGGCTCGGTTCCGGTGGCCTACTGCAACATGGCTGGCGCCGACGACTCGCTGGTCTTCGACGGCCGCTCTTTCATGGTCGACCGCAAAGGCACGCTGGTGGCGCTCGGCGATTTCGGCGAAGGGCTCCTCGTCGTCGATACCGAGGCAAACGCTTCCGCTATCCCGGCGTTCCCAGACCGCTGGGACGAAGTCGAGCGCGCATTGGTCGAGGGGATACGCGGCTACATGAAGAAGTGCGGTTTCCGGAAAGCCCACCTGGGACTTTCCGGCGGAATCGACTCGGCCATCGTCGCCGTGCTCGCCGCCAAGGCCATAGGACCCGAGAACCTGACCTGCATCATGATGCCTTCACGCTTTTCGTCGTCAGGTTCGATAGACGACAGCGTCGAGCTGGCCCGCGCCCTTGGCTGCCGCCTCGAGACCGTACCGATTGAATCTCCGTTTGCCAGCTTCCTCTCGACCCTCGAGCCCCACTTCGCCGGCACGCCTTTCGGGCTGACCGAGGAGAACCTCCAGGCGAGGATACGCGGCGACATACTGATGGCCTGGTCGAACAAGTTCGATTCGATGCTGCTGACCACCGGCAACAAGAGCGAGCTGGCGGTCGGGTACTGCACGCTGTACGGAGACATGTGCGGCGCCATCGGGCCGATAGGCGACCTGCTCAAGACCGAAGTCTTCGCCCTCTGCGAGCGCATCCACGCCAGGGAAGGCATCCTGCCCAGGGCCATCATCGACAAGCCGCCATCCGCCGAATTGCGGCCTAACCAGGTCGACCAGGATTCGCTGCCGCCCTATGAACTCCTCGACGCGGTCCTTGAACTGTATATCGAAGCTGACCTGTCCGCCGACGAGATAATCTCCCGGGGCTACGACGAGGCTCTGGTGCGCCGCATCGTATCGATGACAGCCCGCGCCGAGTACAAGCGCAGGCAGGCGGCGCCGGTGCTCAAGATATCTCCGCGCGCCTTCGGGATGGGCCGACGAATGCCGATAGCCCGCGCGGTGTACGAGGCCAAGGCCCGGTGAAGAGCCCGACTGCGGCGATCGTCCGCACCGCGCTCGCGGTCCTGGCCGCGGGAGGGCTTGTCGCGGGCGCTTTGTCCATCAAGGCCGCCGACGCTACGGCGATGGCGACGATGATAATAAAGCCCGCAGACGATGCGCCCGCCGAGGCGACGCCTGCCAGCCGAAGGGAATTCTCGGTACTGGCCTGCGGCGACATCCTCCTGGCCCGAACGCCAGGCAAGCGCGCCTCGGAATTCGGTTACCGTTTCCTTTTCGAAGGAGTCCGGGAACTCGTCTCGTCTGCCGACATCGCCTTCGCCAATCTCGAATCGCCGGCCTCATACCTCGGCGCACCCTACCCGGGCAAACCACAGAACATCACCTTCAGGGCCGATCCCGCCGCCCTCTTCGGCATAGCGTGGGCCGGCTTCGACGTGCTCTCCCTGGCCAACAACCACATGAACGACTATGGTCCCCGCGCCCTCTCCGAGACGCTCGAATTCATCGATCTCCTGGGCATCGGTCGATGCGGAGCCGGGATGGACCTCGAGGAAGCCAGACAGCCGGCCATCGTGGTCAGGGACGGCGTCCGCTTCGCCTTCATCGCCTTCGCCGAACCGATATGGAGCGTCATCGGGGCCAAGGGCTCGCTGACCGCAAGCGCCTTGACCAGGGTCGAGGAACGGCTCCATGGCCCGCTCCCCCCGGAAAAAGCGCCGGGCAATCCCGATTCGCCATGGAACAGGGGTACCGGCGTCGCCATCGCGACCGAAGCCGACATCGTCGCCGACATCCGCAGGATCAGGGCCACGCTCGATCCCGATTACCTCTTCGTGTCGATACACTGGGGCGACGAGCAGCAACACATCCCGAATGCCTCCCAGAGGGCGATCGGCCATGCGGCAATTGACGCCGGCGCAAGCGCCGTGCTCGGACACCACCCGCATGTCCTCCAGTCCATCGAGCGCTACGGGGATGGCCTCATCGTCTATTCGCTCGGAAATTTCGTCTTCGACATGGCCGCAAGCCATACCTACGATACGGCGGCGCTCAGGCTCGTCGTTTCGGACGGCCGCCTGCGGAGGGTGGACGTGATCCCGCTCCGCATCGGCCGCGGTTCCTACGCGCCCGCCTTGCCGCCGCCGGCCGCGGCAGAAGAAAGGCTCGAAGACCTGCGCGTCTGGTCGTCACGCCTCGGCACCGAGCTGCTCGTGGACGGCGTGTCCGGCAGCCTTGTTTTCTGACATTTCTTGTTCCCGGCTACCTTTGGTGCTATACTGTATGGTGGTGCATGGTATGCGGACAGTCGCGGCGCGAATCACGATACTAATCCTGGGCCTCATCATGGCGGCGGTCTCGGCATGCGACATCGGGACTACCCTGTTCACCGACGAGGAACTCGACTCGATGTATGAAATCGGAGTGTCGCAGTCAGGATCTTCGATAAGCACGGGTAGCCGGATCCTCGGATCGATGCCAATCAAGCTAAGCGTCACTTCGGTCGACGGAGCTCCGGAAGCCTCGTCCCTCGACCTCCAGCTCCTTGACGCAAACGGAAACGAAGCCTCGGCGCTGTCATTCCCGGTCGACGGAACGGCGGTCACTGCGCCGCCAGTCACCCTGCCGGAGGGTCTGGCCGATGGCTACTACCAGCTCAACGTGTCACTCCGCGACTCCGGGGGCAAGCTTCTGTCTTCCTACTCGGCGGTGATACTCGTATTTTCCGGAAGCTTGCCGGCACCCAGGCTCGCAGCCTACCCCGGCGAGCTCGTCACCGGCGGCACGACTCTACTCAAGCTCGAAGCATACGACCTGAAGGGTCTCGATCCCTGGGTACGCTGGTCACTTGACGGTACGCTTCTTTCGGAGGGATTCATCTCCGACCATGCCGACCGTATTCCATGGCGAACCCCGGCGGCAAACGGCGTCTACATCGCGCGAGCCGAGCTTTTCCCGTTCAAGCCTCCAGCCGGATCAGACGTGCCTCCCCTGGTCAAGGCGGAAATCCGCATGCCAGTCTCACTATCGACGGCGTTGAGCGATCCGTTTTCCCGGATAGCCGCGTGGTCGTTATTGCCGTTCGACGCTGACTTCGACGACCAGGGTCCGAGACCGCACGACGCTGAGCCCTTGGCGCTGGGCTTTCCGTACCTGGACACCTACGCGACAGGCTTCGGCTATGCGATGGGCGCGGGCGCAGGAGCGTTCTCCGCCTCTAGCCTTCTGCCCGTCATCGAATCCAGCGACCGCGTTGCGCCATTCACCGCCGTTTTCGTGCTCGCTCCGCTTAGCGCGAACCCGAAACAGGGTTCCGGCCACCTGCTGGTCGCCTATGACGACAAAGGGGCGCGGAACCTCGAGATCGGCGTCGCCGACGGATACCCGTACGTCGGTTCAGACGGCGCCAGGGTATCGGCAAACGCCCTTATCCCGGCCGATGTCACGAGGCTGGCGGTCTCAATCGCTCCATCGAACGAAGGAGCCTCTATCTCGTTCTACATCGACGAAAAGCCGGTCGGGACCGGTACGGTGCCAGTCAGCCTTTTCAAGGACAGCCCCGGAGCCTGCTCCATAGCAGGAGAAAACGGATATGTCGCTATTTACGACGAGTTGCGGATCATTCCGGGTCCGTACCCGGCCTTCTACATCTCCGAAACAGCCGCCAAGGGCGCCTCGCTCGTCGCCGCGAGCGGCTTCGAAGGCGGAACGCTCGGGCCAAACATGTCGCTGCGCGGCGGATTCTCGCTTGGCGACGGCAAGCTGACGCTCCAGCCGGGTTCGTCGCTGTCCATAGGCTCCCCGGGCCTGCCGGCCGCTGGAGCATCGCTTTCCTTCGAGCTACTCGATGGCGACGTCGAGTCATCCATCGGGCTCGCCGACGGGTCGGTCCTCGCGGTCGCCTCGAACGGATCAGTCAGGCTTGACGGAACGCTCCTCGGCTTCGACCTGGCTGGCGCCACCTGGTCTACCCGCGTGGTCGCGGTGGAAGTGACCGGGGATGGAATCAGGCTGTACGGAGCGGGAGATCGCTCGATCCATTTCAATACCGGGATTGCGGCAGACACGCGATGGCAGATATCGACGAATGGCCCGGGACCTGCCGTCATTTCGAAAGTGACGGCTACAGCGTTCACGACACCCCTGGCGACCGCTGGTTCCGGCTCCGGGTCGATCGCGAACGGATCCACCGATTCAAGGAATACGCTCGGCATGCAGCCGGCTCAGAATGGAATTGCCGGCACCAGCGACTGATGCCGGTTCTCACTTGTTTTTCTGCGGGAGATGTCGGAAAATGTAATCCGCCTTGTTTTTTACAGCGCGGGTCGCGCTATAGTACTTTGTCGATGATGAAGGATTTTTCATGAGCCAGACGGCTTCTGGAAATTTTTCGTTTGCTGCCTTGGAAAGGATCATATGAAGTTACCGTCTTTGCTGCCGATCGCCTTCATTGCGCTCATCGGGTCATGCGTCAGTTCCCCTCCCCCTGCGCCCAAGGAAGCGTCACAGGAAACCAAACCGGCCACGACCGCGCCCGCATCCGCCGACACGGCTGCCAAGGACCGTGCCAAGGCCCTTGTCCAGGGAGGCGGATCATCTACAGGGACCGCCTCCGCAACGGCCGGGACAGCTCCCGCGGGAACTGCGGCCAGTCCGGCAGCTTCTTCGGCCGAAACCGTGGACATGCCACCGCCCGCTCCAGGCGTCATGACGCCCGAAGAGGAGGCGTTCCTCAACAACTACCTGGCCAGGCTGCAGTACATGGTCTACTACGACGAGGCCGCCGGCATCGACGCCAAGTCGGCCAAGGTCGCCGTCAACCAGGCCAACCGCTTCCTGATCGAAAAACTGGGCCTGTCGGTCGTCGACTTCGACCAGATAGAGAAGAACAAGAAAGACCAGCAGACGGCCTACCAGGCGGAAACAGGCGGCTCCATTGACCTCATCCAGTACCTGGCGCAAAAATACAACGCCGACGTCTACGTCGAACTGTCGTTCACTTCGACGAATTCCGCTTCCGGTGGAAAGTTCTACGCTTCTGCCCAGGGCTCGATGAAGATATTCGATACCTCGACCGCGCAACTGCTGGGATCCGTCGCCTTCCAGAGCCCCCAGGTGATGAGCACGTCCTCGACGGAATCGGCCATCGGCAATGCCGTAGCCGCCTCCGTGTGGAGCGCGATGCCCAAGATGACCGACCAGACGAAGGTGCTTGTCAAGAATTCGATGTCGCGCGGCATCCGCTACGAGGTGCTCATCCAGAACACCCCGGACTCCAGGCAGATGAGCAACCTCCGACGTGCGCTCGCCAAGGTCGTCCGCGAGGTGGAGCAGGTATCGTACTCTCCATCGGAAACCAAACTGGCGCTGTATACATTCAAGTCGCGCGACAAGCTCGAGGACGCGATGTACGACGCCGCGGACAGGGCGGGACTTCTGGACATCTACCTTGTGTACAGCCGCGGAAAGGCTTTTACCTTCAACAGCGGACTGTAGGATCGGTCATACGGGGAATTTCCCCCTTGACATAGAGATTAACGGGGCGCGCACCCGACATGGCGCCCTCCATCATCGAAAGACCTTTAAGGAGGTTATCGTGAAGAAGATTCTTAGCGCTCTCCTGGTGGTACTGGCGGTCTTCGCCATCGCATCGTGCGTAAGCGAGCCGGAACCCAAGCCCGCTCCGTCCAAGATGGATGAAGTGGTATTGGTGCCGGATATCCTCGAGCACAAGGGCACCGCACTTGGCGCCAGCGTCCCGTCCTGGGTCATGGCCTATATCGAGAACGGCCCCGGCGGCGTCGAGAAGCTCGCAGAGTACAAGGGCAAGTATGTCATCGTCCTCGATTCGGAAGGCCAGAGCAAGCAAGGCACGATCGCGGCCATGGACAACATGGACGCACCCGTACAGATCGCCCGCTACCTGTCTACCCGCGTCCAGCAGAAGTTCGCCGGCGCCCAGGTAGGAGACCGCAACGAGCTTACGGAGTATTTCGAAAACGTGGTGAAGACCGTTTCGGAAGCCAAGTTCTCCGGT
>CAZNXK010000003.1:0-357 GCA_964576835.1 uncultured Treponemataceae bacterium
AAATGACATCCTGAATTCTTCGCTTGGCTTTCTCATTTTCCGTTCCTCGCCTTTCTGGCCAAGGTCAAGGCAAGTTGGTCATACAAGGGGCTGAACGAATAGTTGAAGGCGGCCGCGAACATCAAACCTTCTGAGTTGGATGAAAATGACCTGATGACTATGGCGAGCAAGGCAGCTGTTATCCCCGCGGCCACTCGTCCGAGCCTGGTTTTCGAACTTGTCCATTGGTCGGAGAAAATAAAGAAAGCATAAAAGAGCGTGCCGCCGCCCAGGAGAGCGGGGATCAACGGCAATACCTTGTCGGGTGCCGCAAGATTGCCCAGGATCGAACCCAGGGAGAAAGTCGCGAGGAACGCC
>CAZNXK010000003.1:367-77402 GCA_964576835.1 uncultured Treponemataceae bacterium
AGCAAATAAAGTATTCCGGCAACCACGACGAGATACGGGAATAGTTCACCGGCCATGCCGATGTTCGGCCCCGCGAGTATGTCTTCAGCGGGGAATCGAACGCCGGCGGCAAGCTGTTTGAGGAGACTCTTGTCCGTGAATGACATCGACGTGAATGTAGAAAAACCGAAAAACGGATCCTCGAATGATTTCAGGAAACTGCTGTTGAATTGCTTCGTGAAGTTGATGAGCAGGAACAGCTGCGCAAGCACCGCGGGGTGGAAAACATGTTTGCCGAAACCGCCGAACAGGACTTGACAGACGAGCAAGCCAAAGACGAATCCGGTGAGCGACATCCAGATTGGCATTCCCGGCGGTACGAGGAGCGGGAAGACGAGCCATGAAGAAATCCCGAAGTAATTGAGCGCTTTCCCGGAAAGGAGTGAACCGGCGATTTCAGTAGCTGCGCCCAGCAAGCAGGCCAGCAGCGGCAGTACGAGAACCTTGAGCCCGAGTCTCCCCGCCGCCGGGATATAGAGTGCCGCCAAAGAGAGCGCAAGGATGAGAACGGACATGTACTGCCTGTCGGGAGTCCTGAAAAACGGTGCCTGTATTATCCCGAGCGCTTTCGAATCATTCTGGAATACGGGTTTTCTCATCTCACAACTCCTTTTTCAGGCCGAGTATGTTTGTCATGAGTGGAATTCCCGATGGACAGACGCAACTGCATAGCCCGCATTCCGAGCAGTCCCCGACATCCAGCTCGACAGCATCCTTCAGGCTGCCCTTGGATGCGATGGCTGAAAGCAGGAATGGATCCAGATGCGCTGGGCAGACCCGGGCGCATTCGAGGCATTTCTGGCAAGGTTTATTCTGGTAGCGGTCAGTGGCATTGTAGCATTTCCGGAAACGTCTGTTTGCGGATTTGAATTTTCCCATGAACAATCCGGCCAGCGATTCCTTGCCAATACCATCTTTGGGAAACGCCAGGAGTTCCTTGGGTTCGTATGCGTCGAATACGATATCCGGCGATAGGACCTTGCCTGTAAACGGATGGTCGGTGATAATGAAGTCAGATGCGTTGATGCCGGTTGATTTCACGAATTCAGAGAGGGAAAACGGAATGTCGCCTGCGAGTATCTTCCTTGCCGTATCGCCTTTGCTCCCGAACGTCGTCATGGAGACGGGGATCTGCTCGAAGGATTTTCCTGTTGTCGCGATTGCGAGTGTCAAGAATTTGAACCAATCGACAACCTGGGCGTCGTCCCCGATTCCGGTGTTTTTAACGTTGAATGGATATTCGGCATTGGCATAGATGACTCTGCAATCAAGCCCGGCAAATACCGTGCTATAGGCATTTTTCATGACCTTTCCAGCGATGAAGGAAATCATCTCGAATCCGTTGACCCGCTTCAGGGAGCTTAGCGTATCGGCGGTCAGCATCTCTTCAATGAGATGATGGAGCGGGTACTGGTACGGATGGGCTGGCAGTAAATTGACTGCCAGATGCCGGATCCCTGAGAATTCGGTGATTGAAGCCTCTTTGCCCTGTGCCATGCATCTTAGTCTTGGCTCTGATTCTGCAAGTGGCTGTTCGGTGAACTTCAAATGACGCCCCCTCCGCTTGATGAAAAACTTGCCGCACTATGACAAATGAAACTACTACTGTATCAATAAATATATTATTATTAACCAAGGAGATTAGTCATCATGGATCTGGAGTATAGATGGTTTTATCGATAAGTCAAGAGTCGGAGTGCATTTTTAATTAATCAATAAATACTGATTCCATAAATATATATAACAAATATAATAATTCCGATTATTTTTTCGATGCTTGCGAAATGGCAGGCAATTGCGTATCATTGTAATTGACCCAGGAGGTATCAACAATGGAAACAGTACAGAGCATCCTCGCGAGCAAGGGAAGGGAAGTCGTCAGCGTTGGGCCCGAGGCTACCATAATAGAAGCGCTGGAAATCATGGCCGAGCACAATATCGGCGCCATCCTCGTCATGGACGAGAAAGGCGAAGTGGCAGGCATATTTTCCGAAAGGGATTTCGCACGGAAGATAATCATCAAGGGACGCAGCTGTGATGAAACCAGAGTCAAGGAAATCATGACGACCAAGATAACCTGGGCCGAACCGAAATCGTCCATCGCCGATTGCATGAATTTGATGACCACCAACAAGTTCCGTCATCTTCCCATCAAGGAAAATGGCAAGGTCGTGGGCGTCATATCGATAGGAGACGTGGTCAAGGCGCTCATCAAGGACCAGGAAAAGGTCATAGCGCAACAGTCCTTTGAAATTGGACAGAACGAGCGGCTGGCTTCTGGCGCTGTCTAGCAGCCACAAAGCGATGAGGCGGCCAGCCTCGGGGATGCTGGCTGCATTGCATTTTTACTCGATGTGAAGGGTCTTCATTATCGAGAGCAGAAAGCGTTTTTCCGGTATATACTGTCTGAAACAGCGGCCTTGATGCCGCCGATCATGAAACCGGAGAACCATGATGGACAGCCACACCGTACTCGCCATGCTCGACAAGGCAGCCGTAACATACGCCGACGAGCCGTATTCGCTCAGAAAAACCGATTCTGGATGGGAAGCGGTGACGTATTCCCAGACAAGATCCCGCGCGCGGGCTTTCGGCGCCTGGCTCCTGGGGCGCGGTTACAGGAAGGGTGACACCGCCGCGATCCTCGCGGAAGGTTCCCCTGAATGGATCATCGGCGAGCTGGGGCTTCTGTCCGCGGGCCTGGTTTCAGTACCCCTTTCCATAAAGCTCCTCGCGGACGAGATACCGTTCAGGGTGGAACATTCGGGAGCCGTGGCCTTCCTGACGACCAGGAACCAGCTGGACAAGGTGTTCTCGGCGCTCATGAGCGCGTCGCTCAAGCCTCTGGTCGTGCTGCTCGATGACGACGAGCCGGGACTCTCGGCCGCCTGCGCGGCGGTCGGCTATCCCCGCGGCAAAGCGGTGCTCCTGCGCGACGCACTGTCCGAAGGCGCTGCCGCAATCGCCGCTCCCGGGTCCAGCCGCGGTACAGAACTCGACGCGATGGCCGCCTCCGTAAGCGACGACGACGTGGTGACCATCAGCTACACGAGCGGTACCACGGGCGACCCCAAGGGAATCATGCTTACACACCGCAACTACTACGTCAACTGCCACGATGGCGTGGAGTTGTTCGGCGACATATACCATTATTCGACGCTCATCATACTGCCGCTCGACCATTCATTCGCGCACACCGTCGGCATCTACGCCGGCTTAGTCTGCGGCCTGGCCCTCTACTTCGTCGACGCGCGCGGGGGCGGCATGGGAATCCTCCGCAACATTCCCATCAACCTGCGCGAGGCCGAGCCGAAATTCCTTTTGACGGTGCCTGCCCTGTCTGGAAACTTCATGAAGAAGATAATCGCCGGCGTCGAGGAGAAGGGCGGCTTCATAGAGCGGCTGTTCAAGGCCGGCATACGGGCGGGCGTCGAACTTAACGGCGACGGATTCCACAAGGCCGGCCCAGGCAGGATGCTACGCTACGGACCTGTCCACGCCCTTGCCAAGACCCTCATCTTCGACAAGGTCAGGACCATGGTGTTCGGCAGGAACATCGAGTTCTGCGTCGGCGGCGGGGCCCTCCTCGACGTCAAGCAGCAAGAGTTCTTCGCGTCGTTCGGCGTGCCCATTTTCCAGGGCTATGGACTGACCGAGGCCGCCCCGATCATAAGCTCCAACTCGCCGTTGTCGTACAAGTTCGGCACCTCCGGCCGCGTCGCTGCTTCGGTGGAATGCACGATTCGGAAACCCGACGGGTCGATATGCCCGACCGGTACGACCGGGGAGATAGTCATTCGCGGCGGCAACGTGATGAAGGGCTACTACCGCAACCCCGAGGCGTCAGCCAGGGCCCTGCGCGACGGCTGGCTGTGGACCGGCGACCTCGCGTACATGGACGGGGACGGATTCCTCGTCGTCGTAGGCAGGGAGAAGGCCTTGCTCATCGCGGAGGACGGCGAGAAGTACAGCCCCGAGGAGATCGAGGAAGCTGTGGGCTGCTCGACCGACGCCTTCAGCGCCATCATGGCCTGGAACGAGCAGCGTAAATACACGGTTGCCCTGGTGACCCTCGACGATGACAAGGTAAAGAAGCTCGCCTCCGCGAGGGGCGCCGCGACTCCGGAGGAGGTTCTCGCCCTGCTGCGCGAGGAATTCTACCGCTTCAGGACCGACCACAAGGCCAAGAAAGTCCAGCCTGCCTGGATCCCCGCCACCTTCATGATAGTGCCCGGACAATTCTCCGAGAAAGACGGTACCATCAACTCGACGATGAAGCTGGTCCGCCACCGCGTTACGACGGTTTACCGTGATTTGCTGGACTATGCGTACAGCCACGATGGCGAAAAGCCCGAGAACGAACGAAATCTCGAAGTCGTCGCCGCGATGCTTGCGAAGTAAAGGTTCAGTCCGTCGTCATCTCGGTCAGCTGGCTCCAGTATTTCTTCGGCACGTGCGACATCTGCAGCCGCGGGTTGCGCCGCGGCTCTATGGCTATGGTCCTGAAGTAGAGCCGCCACAACCCGCGGATCTCCAGTTCGCGCGGCGATAGGGCTGAATAGGGATCCGGCATTCCACCCGCCTGCCCGCCTGCCGCATCGAGGCGGAAGCCCTCGACCAGGCAGCAGGGACGGCCAGGCTCGTGGATGATGGCCTGGCCACGCGCCAGGTCGTGTATGGCGAAGCGCATCGACTGAAAGCGGGCGGAGAAGTGCTCGGCTATCAGCGGCAGCACGTCGCAGGTCGGCTCGAGCGGGGCGTACCATGAGCCGTCAGACAGCTCCGAGAAGCGCACGAGGCCGCAGATCTTGTGGCCTTCCTGCCTGGCCTTGAGCGCTGCTTTCTCGACCGCGAGCACGTCGCCGTCCGCCAGGTCGTCGAGGGCCCTGGCGCCTTCGTTCCAGAGCCTGCGCACTACCGCGGCAAGCATGGCGTCCGTGCCGGCTGTTCCCGAAAGAAAGGCCTCCAGCACGGTGCGCATCGCCTGCGGCCCGGCCCGCTTCGACAGCCTGTCCCACAGTGCGGCTGCCCGCTCGTCGTCCCGCGTCGCTTCGAATCGCTCCTCGAACAGGGTTGGCGCCACGCAGGCGCCCAGAACGCGGGGAGCGGGCACTCTGGCGTTGAGCGCCTCGGCACAGGCGCAGAGGAATCCAGGGAAACTTCCATCGTACGCTACTGTACTCTCAGCTTCATGCATGCTTCACCGCCGAGTATAGGGAATTTGAACCACAGAGACACCGGGAATCTGGAACGCGATCAGAAAAGTTATATTCGTTTTTTTCATTGCTCTCTCTCTTGAACTCCGTGTCGCAGTGTCTCCGTGGTCTGACTTTTTATTCAGTCATATTCCAGTCGAATTCGAGTTGAGCGCTGCGCAGTTTGTCTCGGGCTCCGTCTATGAGGGCGGCGCGGGCACAGGAGGCATCGGGATTTGCCGACTTCATCGAACTCCAGGGCCTCGGGACTTTCCCCGAGCAGGTGACGAAAAAGGCCGCTCGCTTCATCACCACGCCGAGCGTCCGCAGCGCTTCGGGTTTCAGGCGGGAAGCGGACCGGGCGCGTAGTATACGCGCCGCCGAGCGCGGGCCGATGCCGGGCACACGGAGCAGTTCCAGGTACTCTGCCCTGTTCACGTCGACGGGAAAGCGGTCGAGGTTGCGCAGCGCCCATGCGCATTTGGGGTCAAGGTCGGCGTCGAGGAAGGGGTGGTCGGCCGAGAGTATCTCGTCGGCCCTGAAGCCATAGAAGCGGAACAGCCAGTCGGCCTGGTACAATCGGTGTTCGCGGAGCAGCGGAGGGCCGGGGAGGGCGGGGACCCGAGGGTCGGAACCGGTGGGTACGAAGGCGGAGTAGTACACCCGGCGGACGTCGTACGCCAGGTACAGGTTTTCGGCAAGTCCGAGGATTGTCGCGTCCGATTCCGGGCTTGCGCCGACGACGAGCTGGGTGCTCTGGCCCGCGGGCAAAACAGTCGCTTCAGGATTCCTGCGGCGGTCCTTTCGCGCCGCCATTACCGACGGACGGACGGTCACGGCTGGTCGCGCCTCGTAGACAGGCGATTGCTCGGCGGCAGCGCCGTAGACCGCGGGGAGATTACCGGAGCTTGCCGGCCCCGCGGGCGGAAGCAGGCGCCTGGGTTCGAAGCCACCGGCTCGCGCGAGGGTGCGCATCACCGAAAATATTGCGCGGGGGCTTTTATCGGGTGCCACGGAACCGAGGCTGTCGGCGCTCGGCAGCTCGATGTTCACCGATACGCGGTCCGCCCAGCGGGCTGCCTCGGTGACGAGCTCTGGCGAAGCGCCGGGGATGGCCTTGAGGTGGAGGTAGCCGTTCCAGCGTTCGCGCAAGCGGAGCGTCCGCGCGACCGATATCAGCCGCTCCATCGTCGTATCCGGACAGCCGGTGACGCCTGAAGACAAGAAGGCGCCTTCGATGTAGTTGCGCTTGTAGAAGTCGATGACGAGGCGGACGAGTTCCTCGGGCTCGAAACCCGCCCGGCTCACATCGTTGGAGCGGCGGTTGACGCAATAGGCGCAGTCCCATGCGCAGGCGTTTGACAGCAGCACCTTGAGAAGCGACACGCAGCGGCCGTCAGCTGCCCAGGTATGGCATATGCCGCCGACCGCGCCATTGCCCAGCCCGCCGGGTACCGCCGGCCGCGCGCTTCCCGACGATGAACACGACGCGTCGTACTTGGCGGCATCGGACAGAATCTCGAGCTTCCGTATAGTATCCACGTCGACCTCTTGATCGATGCTACTATACGGGCGTTAAGCGGTCAAGCCTGAATGGCCTGGTTTTCAGTTCGATCCAAGCGTTTGACTGTACTTTGCGAAATCGGCAGCGGGCATGCCCATGGAAGGCAGGGCGTGCAGCAATCGACCTTCTACTATCCTGGCGATGTGGGAGGCTATTGCGCTGAAGGCGAAGAAGCCCAGATCAGCCCAGGCGTACGGCACGCGGATACGGTAACGGTCGGCATCCTTGTGTATCGTCTCGTAGCGGAAATCCTTGGGAAACAGGACGAGGTCCTGGGCGCGGCCTTCCATCAGCCTGTCCGTCGCGTGCGCGGTGATGCGTTCGCGAAGCATGCGGTATTGTCTGGCCTCGCTGGGCTTGAGCAGTCCCCCTTCGAGGACCATGGCGTCGAAGTCGTTTCGGAAGCTGTCGCCCCCTATCTCCACGAGGCGCCCGAAACGCGTTCCCGACATCCAGGAATAGTCCACCAGAAAACCGTACGCGCCTATCCGGGTCTGGATCAAGCCCTGGAGATGAAGCATGAGCTTGTGCGCGTTGCGCAGATACCTGAAGTCGGGATCCACGCCGTCCTGTTTCTTCGGAGCGTCGAAGCCGATGGCTTCGAGGCTGTGGCCATGGGTGCGCATGGCGCAGACATAGTCGTACGCGCGGTTCACGAAGTATTTCATTGAGAAGAACCATTCAGGCGGCGAGACGAAGAGTCCCAGGGGGTACAGCTTGCGGTAGAATACCCCGAAAGACCTGCTGCCTATGACGGTCCGGACCTTGACGCGGTCGCAGGTTCCGTCGAGTCCGATTGAAAGCGGCGTCGCATCGCTGCGTATCTTGGCGAAGGTCGCGTGCTCGCTGCCGAGGCCGAGGAAGTGCTCGAAGAGCACCGCGTCAGGAAGGCAGCGCACGGGGGAGAAGACGCGTTCCCGTATTTCCGGGTGGTCCTTGAGTACGCGGATGCTGCGTTCGTTCGTACGGTAGAAAAGGGCGGCTTCGAAGCGCCGTCTCTCGTCCTTGTCGCGCAGCGCTCCCAGCACCGTCGCTTCCCGCTGCAGCGTGTACTGCGGGTGCAGCTCGAGCACGATGCCAAAACGCCGGTGCAGCTCTCCCTGCAGGTCCGCAAGGCCGCTTGAGAGCCCCGCCACATCCTTCTCCGACAGGTTGTCTTCGACGATTATGTTGAGGTCTATGTCGGTGGCGTGCTGCGCGCCCAGATCGTTATAGGTCGAGAACAGCCGGCCGAGGCCGAATACGAAGATCTTGTCCACGATCCGCCGCTCCATGCCTCCGAGGAAGATGCGCCGTATCCAGTTTTCCACGGCGAACCTGTTGAGATCCTTGCGGGGGTACAGATAGTCGTCTTCCACCGATGCTGGATCGAGACGATGGAAAGCGACATCACTGATGGTGCGGTTGCGCTTGACGAAGGCCTTCTCGATGATGGCCGACAGCTCGTCCCGGCTGGCTCCGCCGGAACTGCGGGCATCGAGATCGTTTTCAAGCTCGTGGTACGACCTGTCGCGGTAATTCTGGGTGTTGACTTGACGTGCTGACATTGATGCGGAACCCCCGGAACCAGGATGAAGAACGCAGTCTGCCTTTTTTCCCGGCAACGGTCAAGAAGGTACTTGACGTTTGCGAGCGATTGCTGTTACGGTCCAGAGTAACAAGCTCGATGGAGGATGTACCATGCAATCGGTACCTGTAATGGCTTCGCCGCAAGGCGTGTGTTGTAGTCCAATCGTTTCATTCACCACCGCTATCATCTCTCCCCGCCTCCGTCTACGCCTTCGTCGTCGCTGATCCACCGACACCCCCCCGCATCCATGATTTTGTGATCGGTCCCTTTCGGGTCTCGATTCGTCATTGTTTTATCGTGCGTTCCGCGCCAAAGGCGTGGACCATCAGCATTCCCGCGAGGAGATAGACATGAAGAAGATAGCGCTGGCATATTCAGGCGGACTCGATACCACCGTCATTGTTCCGTGGCTCAAGGAAAACTACGACTGCGAAGTCATAGCCGTCTGCGGCGACGTGGGACAGGCTTGCGACTGGGGCAGCCTCGAGAAGAAGGCCCTGTCGTCCGGAGCGATGAAGCTGATTGTAGCCGACCTCAAGAAGCAGTTCGTCGAGGAGACGCTGTGGTCGCTTGTCAAGGCGGGTGCGCTTTACGAAGGCGTGTACCTGCTCGGCACAGCGGCGGCCAGGCCAGTGATAGCGAGGAGCCTGGCGAGGATCGCGCTGGCCGAGGGTTGCACCGCGGTAGCCCACGGCTGCACCGGCAAGGGAAATGACCAGGTGCGCTTCGAAATGGGCATCAAGGCATTCGCTCCCGAGCTCGAGGTGCTGGCGCCGTGGCGGATATGGGACATCGCCAGCAGGGAGGAGGAAGTGGCGTATCTCCAGGCACGCGGCATCCCGGTGCCGTTCAGGAGCGGTGATTCGTACAGCCGCGACGACAACCTCTGGCATGTGAGCCACGAGGGGCTCGACCTGGAAAATCCCTCCAACGAGCCCAGGCTCGAGGGTATGCTCAAGATGTGCGTACCGCCCGAGCAGGCTCCCGATACGCCTGAATACGTGGAGCTTGGCTTCGAGAACGGCATCCCCGTCTCGGTCAACGGCATGAAGATGGACGGCGTCTCGCTTATCGGCTGGCTCAACGAGACTGGCGGCAGGCACGGGATAGGAATTGTCGACATGGTCGAGAACCGCGTCGTCGGCATGAAGAGCCGCGGCGTGTACGAGACGCCGGCTGGATCGATCATCATGGAGGCGCACCGGAAACTCGAGCAGCTGTGCCTTGACAGGAAGTCGATGTCGTTCAAGTTGACGGTCGCACAGCGCTACGCCGAACTCCTGTACGAGGGCGAGTGGTTCTCTCCCTTGATGGAGGCAGTCAACGCCTTCGTCGATTCCACGCAGTCCACCGTCACCGGAACGGTCACACTCAAGCTGTGGAAGGGCCAGCTCGCGAACGCCGGAGCAAGCTCGCCGTACTCGCTCTACGACAATTCGCTCGCAAGTTTCGCTACCGGCCCGCTGTTCGATCACCGGGACGCCACCGGATTCCTGAACCTGTACTCGCTTCCTGTCAAGGCTCGTGGTATCATGATGGCGAGACATGCTTCCGGAACGGCTTCCGCAGGTACGGGGCAAGCCAAGTCCACGAAAACCGAGGAGCCCAAGTATGCGCATGGCTCGGGAGGCTCCAGCCTCTCCTCGCCAAAAACCGCGGCGGCCTACTGAGATGCCCGGCGTACTCAGGCTCTGGGAAACCTCGCCGTCGGGTCTCGATCCCCGTGTAGACGCTTTCCTTTCGTCTCTGGCGGTAGACTCGCGGCTGCTCGAGGTAGACCTCAAGGGATCCGCCGCCCATGCCGCCATGCTAGGGAAGCAGGGCATAATACCGGACGCGAGTTCGAAAGCGCTGACGCAGGCGCTCGCCGCGATGCTCGCCGAGGCTGGGTCAGGCGCGCTGAAGGCCGATGGGGCGTCGGAGGACGTGCACTCGTTCATCGAACAGGAATTGACGAGGCGGCTCGGCGACTCGGGCAAGGCGGTCCATGCCGGGCGCAGCCGCAACGACCAGGTGGCGCTCGACATGAGGCTTTACCTGCGCTCGGCCTTCGGCGAGGCTGTCGACGGGATACGCGATGTGCTTGGCGCGCTTTGCGACTTGGCTTCGGCCAACGTCGAGACCTGCATGCCGTCGTACACCCATATGCGGCGCGCCCAGCCATCGACGCTGGCTTTCCACCTGCTCGCGTGGTGCGCCGCCCTGGAACGCGACCTGGGACGCTTTTCCGATGCCGCGGCCAGGGCTGACGAGTGCCCGCTGGGTTCGGCGGCCGTAGCGGGCTCGGGCCTGCCGCTTGACCGCGAGGCCGTGGCCAAGGCGCTCGGCTTTGCCCGGCCTTCGAGGAATGCCATGGACGCGACGGCAGACCGTGACGCATGCGTCGAGTATGCGGCGGCTTCGTCGACACTGCTCATGCACCTGTCGCGTTTCTGCGAGGAGATCATCCTCTGGTCGAGCGCGGAGTTCGGCTTTCTGGACATCAAGGACTCGTGCACCACAGGCTCGAGCATCATGCCGCAGAAGCGCAACCCTGACGTTGCCGAGTTGATACGCGGCAAGACGGGACGAGTCTTCGGTTCGCTCGTGTCGCTCCTGACCCTGCAGAAAGGCTTGCCGCTCGGCTACGACCGCGACCTGCAGGAGGACAAGGTCGCCGTCTTCGACCTGCGCGATACGATTGCCGGCGTGCTTCCGGCTTTTGCCGCCCTCGTGGAGGCCCTCGTGCCGAAGCCCGCGGCGATGGCGGCGGCCCTGGAATCGGGTCACCCTGAAGCGACCGACCTGGCCGAGTTGCTCGTAGTCAAGGGAGTCCCGTTCAGGGACGGCTACGCGGCCACCAAGTCCGCCGTCGCCGTGGCGACCGCCGCGGGACTCAGGCTGACGTCCTTAAGCGACGCTGATCTGGCCAAGGCGTCGGACGCATTCTCCCGCGCGGGAATCAAGGCAGCGGACCTTGCCACCTACCTCGCTCCGGCCGCCTGCGTAGCGCGGCGCAACCTGGTCGGGGGACCGGCGCCTGTCAGGACGGCCGAGGAGATAGCAAGGCTCAGGAAGTTCGTGGAAAGCACGATTGGTTCTTGATGGATCCGGGATGCCGTGTCCAATTCCGGCCGGTATCCTGGATCCGGACTTCCCGCCGCGTGTTTATTCCATCCAATCGAAAGAAATCTCCATTCACGTTTCCCGAGAACCGTTCAAGAATGAATCGTACCGGAAGGGGATTGCATGGGACGGGAAGCACGGATAGGATTGTTCGGAATAGGCTTGGATACGTACTGGCCGCAGTTCACGGGGCTGGAGTCCCGGTTGCTCGGGTACCAGTCGCTCATAGCCGACGGGCTTTGCGAACGCGGCGTCGATCTCGTCGATGCCGGCCTCGTTGACAACGCCGACAAGTCGCTTGCCGCCGCGAAACTCTTCGTCGAATCCGGCGTCGAGGCCATTTTTCTGTACGTTTCCACGTACGCGCTCTCGAGTACCGTTCTCCCCATAGTCCAGCGCCTGGGCGTACCCATAATCGTCCTCAATCTCCAGCCCGTTTCTTCCATCGATTACGCCGCGTTCAACGCTCTCGGCGACCGCGGGCTCATGACCGGCGAGTGGCTGGCCCACTGCCAGGCCTGTTCGGTACCCGAACTCGGCAACGTCTTCAACAACTGCGGCATCGACTGGCACCTCGTGACCGGATATCTGCGCGAGGAGCGTGCCTGGTCCGAAATCGACGCGTGGGTCAAGGCGATAAATACCCGGGCTTCACTCCGTGATTCGCGCGTGGGCATACTTGGCCATTACTATGAAGGCATGCTCGACGTGTATACCGATGTGTCGCGGCTGGCCGCTGTCTTCGGTTGCAGTTTTCCGCTCATCGAGATGGACTCCCTGAGGGGACTCCGCGACGGGGTAAGCCCTACCGCGGTCATTGCCAAGCTGGCCCAGTTCGACGATGAATTCTCCGTTTCTCCCGAATGCGGAACCTTGGAACTCGAGCGGGCTGCGCGCACGTCCTGCGCGCTCGACCAGCTTGTCCAGAAGGAACGCCTTGGCGCACTTGCGTATTACTATGAAGGAAGTCCAGGTGGCGAGCACGAAGACATAGTCATCTCGATAATCGCGGGAAACACCCTGCTCACGGGCCATCATGTTCCGGTAGCCGGCGAGTGCGAGGTCAAGAACGCCGTCGCGATGAAGATACTGGATTGCCTCGAAGCGGGCGGCTCTTTTTCCGAGTTCTACCTCATGGATTTCGATGATGACGTGGTTTATCTCGGCCATGACGGCCCTGCCCACCCGCGCATCGCCGAGGGCGCCGTCTCGCTCGTGCCGCTTCCGGTCTACCACGGCAAGCCCGGCAAGGGCTTGTCCATCCAGATGGCCGTCCGGAACGGTCCGGTAACCCTCCTGTCTATCGTGCAGGGAAAGGGCGGCTCGACCTTCCTTCTCGTCGCCGAAGCCGAGTCGGTACCTGGCCCGACCCTCGCGATAGGCAATACCAACAGTCGCTATCGCTTCGGCATCCCGGCGCGGGCTTTCGTCGACCTTTGGTCCAAGGCCGGGCCCGCGCACCATTGCGCAATCGGCGTCGGCCACATCGCCCCTACAATAGAGAAGCTGGCGTTGCTCCTCGGAATCGAATGCAGGATAGTCTGCGGTGCGGGGGGGCAAGCATGAGCGACACCATCCTGGAACTGAGTCACATTACCAAGACCTTTCCTGGCGTCCGTGCCCTCGACGACGTTCACTTCGAGCTGGGCAGGGGGGAGATACACGCTCTGATGGGTGAGAATGGGGCGGGCAAGTCCACGCTTATCAAGATCGTGACCGGTGTGCACCGACCGGATTCCGGTGACATCGTCCTTGACGGCAAGAAGATGGATTTCCGTTCTCCACTTGATTCACAACGAATGGGCATCGCGGCCATCTACCAGCACGTCACCTGTTATCCCGACCTTTCCGTTACCGAAAACATTTTCATCGGACACGAGAGCTTCAATCCCGTCACTCGCAGGATCGACTGGAAGCAGTTGCACGCGAAGGCCGAGGAACTCCTGTACAGCCTGGACGCGGATTTCGATCCGCGTACCCCGATGGGCACGCTCTCGGTGGCTCGCCAGCAGACTGTCGAGATTGCCAAGGCGCTCTCCACGAACGCCCGCGTCATCATCATGGACGAACCGACCGCACCCCTCACCAAGCGGGAGTGCGAGGATCTGTACCGGATAACGGAAGGACTCAGGGACAACGGCGTTTCCATTATTTTCATTTCACATCGCCTCGAGGACATGTACCGCCTCGCCAGCCGCGTCACGATATTCCGCGACTCACGCTACATCGGCACCTGGAAGGCCGACGAGATAGGCAAAGACGACCTCATCACGGCCATGGTCGGCCGCTCCATCACGCAACTCTTTCCCAAGAAGGCCGTGCCGATAGGAGACGAAATACTGCGGGTCGAAGGCCTCTCGAGGACCGGTTTTTTCAAGGATGTTTCCTTCAACCTGCACAAGGGCGAGATACTCGCGCTGACCGGACTCGTCGGCGCGGGCCGCACCGAGATATGCGAGGCGATCTACGGAATCACCCGCGCCGACTCGGGGCGTGTCGTGCTGGCGGGCGAGGAACTCCGCGTCTCGGGACCGGACGAGGCCATAGCCAAAGGCATCGGCTACCTGCCTGAAGACAGGCTCAGGCAGGGACTCGTACTCGACTGGGACCTGTCCAGGAACGTCACCCTTCCGGCTCTTGAAAAATTCTGCAAAGCGGGCCTGTTGCGGCGGAAGATGGAAAACTCGGTATCCGGAGGCCTGCTCGAGAAGCTCGAGGTAAAGGCCCACAGCGTATTCGCCGTGGCTTCGACGCTCTCCGGAGGCAACCAGCAGAAGGTCATAGTCGCAAAGCTGCTCAATACCGAAATGAAGATGATAATTCTCGACGAACCGACGAAGGGCGTCGACGTAGGCGCCAAGACGGCAATTTTCCGTATCATGACCGACCTCGCGAGCCAGGGCTACGGTATCATCATGGTGTCTTCCGAGATGCCCGAAGTGCTGGGTATGAGCGACCGCATCGTCGTGATGCGCGAAGGTTGCGTCAGCGCCATCCTCGTTACGTCCGCTGCGACGCAGGAAACGATACTCGAGGCCGCGATGACGGCAGGAGCGGCGTCATGAGCGCAACCACGTTCCCGGTCGGCGAAGGCGCGTCGCCTAAGCGCATCGTACGCTTCAACGAGCGCTTCAGGGAGTTCGGCCTCCTCGTCTTCATCGTAATCCTGTGCGCGCTGTTCCAGCTCAGGAACCAGAGCTTCCTGAGCCTGGAAAACATCGCAGACCTCCTGACCAATACCGCCATACTCGGCATCCTGTCGGTCGGCATGATGATGGTCATCCTGACTCGTGGCATAGACCTCTCCATAGGCGCGACGATCGCGCTCTCGGGCATGGTAAGCGCCCTCACGGTAACAGCCGTACCGACGCTGCATCCGCTGCTCTCCATCCTTGAAGGAATGCTCGTAGGACTCGCGGTGGGCAGTCTCATAGGCTTGCTCGTCGCCCGGTTCGCGGTGCTTCCCATCATCGCCACCCTGGGCATAATGAACATCGTCCGGGGCGTCACCTTCCTCGTCAGCAAAGGCGCCTGGGTCAGCTCCTACCAGATGTCCGAGGGTTTCACGTCGATCTCGACGGGCAAGCTTCTCGGCGTCAACAACCTCATAGTACTCGCTGTCATCGTCTTTGCGGGTTTCTGGTACTTCATAACCCAGACGAGGATGGGCAGGCGAATCTACGCTGTAGGCTCCAACCCGGAGGCTGCGGACATCTCCGGCATTCCGAGGCGCACGATCATCTGGTTCGTGTATGCCGTCATGGGAACGCTGTCCGGACTCGCCGGCGTCCTGTGGGTAAGCAAGTTCGCCTCGGCTCAAGGCGACACCGCAAGCGGCTACGAGCTCAACGTCATCGCCGCGGCCGTGCTCGGAGGCGTCAGCATCTCGGGAGGCTCGGGCACGGTATCGGGACTCATACTCGGCACCATACTCCTCGGTATCCTCAACAACGCCCTTCCGCTCGTCAATATCTCGCCGTTCTGGCAGCAGGCCATCCAGGGGCTCGTCATACTGGCAGCCATCCTGACCAACGTATTCGTCAAGCGGAGCAACCTCAGGCAGGCCCTCCGGAAGAGGGCGCTATGACCGACGTGAACCTGTCCGGGCGACGGACTATCGATATCGAGAGGAAAGGCGGACTTGGGCGCTTCTTCCTCCGCTGGGAGTGGCTCCTCGTACTCATCTTCCTCGCGATCAATGTCATCAACACCAGCCTGTCCGAGTATTACCTCAACCTCGACACCTTCCTCCAGATGCCCATGAGTTTTTTGGACAAGGCCTTCCTCGTGCTTCCGATGACGTTCGTTATAATTCTGGGCAACATCGACATTTCCATCGCGTCGAACGTGGCGCTGTCCGCAGTGGTCATGGCGACGACTTACAACCTCGGCCTGCCGATGCCCGCGGCGATGGCGCTCTGTCTCGTCGTCAGCACGGCATGCGGCCTCTTGAACGGCCTGATCATGACCAGGTTCAAAGAGCTCTCGGCGGTCATCGTCACCCTGTCGACCATGATCATCTACCGGGGTATTGCCTACATTATCCTCGAGAACCGCTCCGCCGGAAAATTTCCGGAATGGTTTTCGTGGCTGGGCTGGGGCAGCATAGGCCCGATCCCGTTCATCGTCATAATATTCGCCGTATGCGCCGCGTTGTTCGCGGTGCTGCTTCATGGCACTCCCTTCGGCCGCAAGGTTTTCGGCATGGGCAACAATCTTCTGGCAGCCCGCTATTCCGGCGTGCGGACCGATTCAATAATCATTGCCGTCAGCGCTCTCACCGGGCTGATGGCTGGCTTCACCGCCATTTTCCTTTCATCCCGCATGGGCAGCACGCGGCCCAACGTTGCGATGGGTTACGAGCTGGAGGTGATCGCGATGGTAGTACTCGGAGGCGTCAGCACCTCCGGCGGCAAGGGCACGATGATTGGCCCGCTCCTGGCGATATTCATCGTCGGTTTCCTGAATTACGGGCTCGGACTGGTCAATGTCCAGGCACAGGTCCTGCTGATCATAATCGGATTGCTGCTGATCCTTTCAGTGCTTGCCCTCAATGTCCGGTTCAAGAAACGGTCTCGACACCCGGATGCCTAGCTCGGGTTATTTCTGTAAGGAGGAGATGCGATGAAAAAGTTCATCAACAAGGGAATCCTGGTCATGGTGATGATGATGCTCGTGGTGTCGTTCGTCGGCGCCCAGGCAAAATACGCCATCGTATTCAAGAACACGGGCAATCCGTACGGCGAAAAGCAGATGGCAGGCTTCAAGGCCGGCATCGAGGCTCAAGGTTTCGAGGCCATCCTGCGCGCTCCCGACCAGCCCACGGCAGAGGCCCAGATCCAGATCATCGAGCAGCTGATCGCCCAGAAGGTCGCCTCTATCTGCATCGTCGGCAATGACTTCGACGCGCTCCAGCCAGTACTCAAGAAGGCTACCGCCGCGGGGATAAAAGTCTTGTCTCTCGATTCTTCGGTCAACCCGGCCGCGCGCCTGACCCACATCAACCAGGCAGACTCCGTCAAGATCGGCCAGACCTTGGTCCAGGCTGCCTACGATATGATCGGCGGAAAAGGAGAGATCGCCATCCTGTCCGCGACCAGCCAGGCCTCGAACCAGAACCTCTGGATCGATTACATGAAGGCCGAGCTCAAGCTCCCCAAGTATGCCAATGTCAAGCTGGTCAAGATCGCATACGGCGATGACCTCCGCGACAAGTCGGTCTCCGAGACCGAAGCCCTCCTCAAGGCATACCCGAACCTCAAGTGCATAATCGCCCCGACGACCGTCGGCATCGCCGCCGCCGGCAAAGTCATAACCGACAAGAAACTGATTGGCAAGGTTTTCATAACCGGCCTCGGGCTTCCGTCGGAAATGGCTTCCTACATCGAAAACGGCGCCTGCCCCTACATGTTCCTGTGGAATCCGATTGACGTCGGCTATCTTGGCGCATACGCCGCCACCGCCCTCGTCAAGGGAACCATCAAGGGAGCCATAGGCGACAAGTTCGCCGCCGGCCGGCTCGGCAACTACGTCATCACCAAGGCCCCGGACGGTGGTACGGAAGTCCTGCTTGGGCCACCCTTCAAGTTCGAGAAGTCCAACATCGCCGACTGGAAGACCGTCTACTGACAAAATATCCATGAACGTGCCGCCCGGGATAAAATTCCCGGGCGGTTTTTCCGTGTGCGTCGAATTATTGTCCGGTGTACAATTTCCAGTGCGACGGGGAGATGCCGGTCTTGTTCTTGAAAAGCCGGGAGAAATAGTATTCGTCGCTGAAACCGAGGCGCCATGCTACTTCCTTGACGGAGAGTTCGTGTTCGAGGAGTTCCTTCGCTCTGTGGAGCTTGATGCTTATAAAATACTGGTACGGCGTCATCGCGGTGTAGGACTTGAACGCTTCGTTCAGGTACGAGGTGCTGACCCCGAGCGACTCCGCAATGCCGTTGAGGTTGATGTCGCCATCGACGTTGGCTTCCATCTGGAACCGGGCCTTTGCCACCAGACTTTCCGCCTGAGTCGGTTGTGTCGATTTTCGTTCGCAGGAGAGTACCTCGGCTAGGAGGCCCATGATCAGGGCTCCCGCTTTTGGCTGATACAGCGGTTCCTGGCTTCTGACGAGGTCGAATATCTGCGTGTAATGGGCAAGAATGCCGTTCCGGAGGCCGGTGGCGAAGAATGGCTTCGATGTGGACAGGAATCCGTCGCGGCAGAGCGCGTCGATGTTGTCCCCCTTGAATCCAACCCAGTATTCCGTCCAGCCCGTATCGAAGTCTGGCTTGTAGAAGTGCCTGACGCCGGGGAATACGAGAATGATCGACCCTGGCAGCACCTCGAAACGCTGTCCCATCGTTTCAAAGACACCATGCCCCTTGGTCACATAGACGCACTGGTACTCATTCAGCATACGTCCTTCAGCCACCGATTTGAAGGCCAGCGGATGTTCATCTTTCAGGGGCGGATAGGGGAAACCAGGATCTATTTCGCTATAGCCGGCGTCGGTGCATACGATGTGCCAACGCTCGTCCTCGTCGCTCCACGTCAGGTAGCGGAAGAAGGCGTTTTTGTTGTCCGAGGATCCGATCGACATATACGCCGACTATAGATGTGGCCATCCTTGCTGTCAAGTTTGCGCGGCTCCCGCAGTATTTTCCATCAGCATAGGAGAATTATCCATTCACAGCATATGATCGCGGTTCTATTATCTCGAAAGGCGCGGGTTCCACTCGGGAAAGTGGCGCATCGATCGACATGGAGTGGAGGAGAGAACATGCCCCAGAAAAAGCCGGGAACGATCTGGGCCGATTCGGTTGGTCGCTATGCCGAACTCGGCGTCGATGTCGAGGCTGCCCTTGCCGCCGTCGACAGTCTTCCTATATCGATACATTGCTGGCAGGGAGACGACGTCGGAGGTTTCGAGCATGAAGGCGCCGCCCTTTCCGGAGGAGGAATTCAGGTAACGGGCAATCAGCCCGGCCGTGCCAGGAATCCGGGAGAACTCCGGGCCGATATCGAGAAGGTCGCTTCACTGTGCCCGGGCTCCAAGCGCTTGTCGCTCCATGCCAGCTACGGCGAGTTCTGTGGCAAGGCCGTCGACCGCGATGCCATCGAACCAGGCCATTTCGCCGGATGGATGGACTGGTCCCGTAGCAGGGGTATTCCGCTGGACTTCAACGCGACCATGTTCTCGCATCCGCTGGCTGGCGATGGCTGGACCCTTGCGCATCGGGACCACAGGATACGCGCCTTCTGGATCGAGCATGTCGAGCGCGCGCGACGGATAGCCGCAGCGATGGGCCGCGCGCAAGGCTCTCCATGCATGCACAACCTCTGGATACCGGACGGCGCAAAAGACAGCCCGGTCGACCGCACCGGCTATCGCGCCCGCCTTCTTGAATCCCTCGATGCCATATTCGCAGAACGCATACCGGCGCATGTCATCGAGGACGCCGTAGAAGGAAAGCTGTTCGGGATAGGGAGCGAGTCGTTCGTCGCCGGTTCCCATGAGTTCTACCTGGGCTACGCCGCGACGCGCCACATGTTCCTTACCCTCGACATGGGCCACTATCATCCTACTGAAAACGTTGCCGACAAAATCAGTTCGATTCTACCCTTCGTGCCCGGCCTCCTTTTGCATGTGAGCCGCGGTGTCCGCTGGGATTCCGACCATGTGGTTACCCTTAACGATGACCTGCTGGAACTATGCCGCGAGCTCGTGCGGTCGGGACAACTCGGGCGCATTCGTTTCGGGCTCGACTATTTCGATGCCTCGATCAACCGTATCGGCGCATGGTCCCTTGGTTTCCGCTCGGCGCGAAAGGCGTTGCTCTCCGCGTATCTGGAACCGCGCGCGGCCCTGCTCGCCGCGGACGAGAGCGGGGATGGATTCGGGCGGCTCGCCCTGCTGGAAGAATGCAAGACCCTTCCGCTCGGCGCGGTGTGGGAAGAGTACTGCCAGCGCTCCGGCGTGCCCGGCGACAGGGCTTTCGCCATGGACGTAGGAGACTATGGACGAGACGTCCTGGCGAAACGGGGTTGATGCGATGACCGGGGATTCGATGCATTGCGCTTCGATTGACGCACTTGTTGCTCTGTCGCGCCGCTACGGAGGCGATCCGTCCTGGTTGCTCGCCGGAGGCGGCAACACGTCGTACAAGGATGGTTCGACGCTATGGATAAAGGCGTCCGGAAAGGCGCTGGCGACTATCGGTCCCGACGGTTTCTGCGCCATGGACAGGACCAGGCTCGCCGCCATGCGGAGCCGCCAATATCCGGCTGATTACGACGCGCGCGAATCCGCGGTGCTGGCCGACCTCATGGCAGCGAGAGTTCCAGGGCAGTCGGGTCGGCCATCGGTCGAGACCCTCATGCACGATCTTTTCCCGCAGGCTTACGTCGTGCATACGCACCCGGCCCTCGTCAACGGGCTGACCTGCGGCATGGACGGCGAGGAGCGCTTCAGGGAGCTCTTCGGCGATGAAGGCATATGGGTCTCCTATGTCGATCCGGGCCTGGTGCTGGCGCGGGCGGTGCAGACGGCGGCAGAGGATTTTCTCCACCGCAAAGGCAGGCTTCCCGGCCTCATGTTCATGCAGAATCACGGTCTGCTGGTGGCGGCCGCTTCGCCTGAGGGCATCGATGAAATATCTGGCCGCGTGGTCGCGCGGCTCAAGTCGGAACTCGGGCGCTTGCCTGACCGCGGCACCGTTGCCGTGCCGGTATCCATCCTCGCCGATTCAGCGACCCGCATCGCGGCGCTCGCGGCTACGGCAAGTTTTATCATCCATAAAGCCGATGTCGATATAATGCGCTTCGCTGCTTCGCGGCAGGCCTTCGAGCCGCTTTCATCGTCCTTCAGCCCTGATCACATCGTATATGCCGGCCACGAATTCCTGTATGTCGGAGAACCGGCGGCCCTGGAGGCCGCCTGGAAGAACTATCGCGAGCGGAACGGATCCGACCCGCGCATTGTCGTCATCGCTTGTGTCGGAGCCTTCGCTCTTGCCGCGAGTCCCGGAGCCGCCGGGACCGCCATGGCATTCCTTCTGGATGCCTGTACGGTCGCCGTCTATGCGGAGAGCTTCGGCGGCACACTCCATATGGCCAGAGAGCGGATTGATTTCATACGTACCTGGGAAGTGGAACGATACCGTACCAAAGCCAGCCTTGGCGCCGGGGAGGTGCAGTGATGCAGAGAGTCGCCTTCAAGATGCAATTGAAAAAGGGTTTCGAAGCGGAGTACCGCAAGCGCCATGACGAGATATGGCCCGAACTGTCCGCTCTCCTCTCGAACGCTGGCGTTTCCGATTATTCCATTTTCCTGGATGAGGAAACGCTGACGCTTTTCGGCATCCAGAAGAGATCGGACGATTCGACAGCCGACGACCTCCCCCGGGAGGCTGTCATGCGCAGTTGGTGGGTTCATATGAAGGATATCATGGAGACAAATCCGGACGGCTCCCCCGTGGCGATCGTTCTGGATGAAGTCTTCCACATGGACTGAAACCTTCTGCGCCGAAAATCATGGCATCCATTCCTGCCTAGATCGCCGGCGCGTTGGCCAGCAGATAGTCTTCCGCCTCCTTGGACCACAACCCTCCGTTTTTCGCCGCTATGCGTCCGAGTTCCGCCCAGAAGGGCTCGGTCTTGCCGCGTTCGGCGAAATCAGCGATGGCTACGAGCGGCAGCCTCTTGTGGGTGTAGATGAGCTTCTTGCCGCCGGGAATCTTGTCCAGTTCGATGGTGGTGGCCGGCACCGCGTCGAGGCCGCCTACGTGGGTAACCATGGTCACGGGATTGAGACGTCCGTCGGCCATCATGGCCAGCGATTCCTTGATGTCGTCGGTATTGCCGCCGGAGGTCCCGACCAGGTGGCGGGCCTCGTAATGGACGTTGTAGAAGTTGAACGCGGCTGAAAAACCCGTGTCCGTAGGGCCGGCAAAGAAGTTGAGGCAGCCGTCGTTGCCAAGTAGCTTGTCAGCCATCTCCACCAGTTGCTTTACAGGAGCGAAGACGAAGGCGTCGTCGAAGAGTTTGCCGCCGTTCAGTTCCCTGAGTTTCGCTACCGGATCCGGGATGTCCTTCGTGTTGACGTAGACCAGTTCGACTCCATTGCGCCTCGCCTCGGCGACGGTGTAAATGGAGGCGGCGCGGGAGAGTCTCGCGTCGTCGATGTCGGTGACTACCACCCTTGAGGGTTTTCGGGGCGCGTGCATCGCGTAGTCGATGGCGCCCATGCCCATGGGGCCTACCGAGGCCAGAAGCGCCAACGACCCGCCTTCTTTGATACCCATATCGTGGACATAGGATCCGCCCTTGGTGTGGTACTGGGCATGGTATGCGCCGACTATGCAGGAGACTGGCTCGGATAGCGAACCGGGAAAGAACGCTTCGGCCTCATAGGGCAGGAGGCAGTCCATCTCCATCACTTCCCTGGGGATGATGATGTAGGTGGCGTCGCCACCTATGTATTCGTAGGAGTAGCCAGGCGCCCAAAGCGTGCCTTCATAGTTGAGGGCTGGCTGGATGGCGAACTTGTCGCCGGCCTTGAAATCATGCGCCCATTTCTTGCCCACTTCTACGAGGACGCCGCAGAACTCGTGGCCGATGATTACCGGCCGCTTGGCAAGGTCGGATTTGACGCGTTTGTGGGCGTTGCCTTGCATTGCCAGCTTGTGGCTGGACATGCATATCGAATCGGACACCACTCTGGCGAGTATTTCATCGTCCTTGATGGATGGCAGTTCGAATTCTTCGAGCCGCAGGTCGTTGACGCCGTATATCCTGACTGCCTTGGTTTTCATGTCATGCTCCTTGTGTTTCAGTCCCGTCTCGGGCCAGGCCCGGGCGGATCAATCGATGCCAGGCTTCGCGGTATGCGGCGAACCCTTCGGCGCCGACCATAGGCGCTACGTCCGTATAAGATACTTCAAATCTCCCGCCAAGCGCGTTCGGTTCGCAGCCTTCCAGCGCCGCGACCGCTGTCATCGCGGCTCCGAAAGAAGTGGCCTCGGCGATGTCGGTGAGCCTGACTGGATTGTCCGGCAGCGCCGACGCGAGGAGGCTGTTGTAGTCGCCGTTTTTCCTGAAGCCGCCCTCGGTGAGGACCTCCGAGCCTAGCGCGAGCCCGGCCCTTTTCAGGGCGACAAGGGTCTGGATGACGAGGGACGCGTTGAGCACGGCCATCGCGCGCCTGGGATCCTTCATGAGTTCAGGCACGGCCTTTCCCGACTCTATGTCCTCGAACAGGCATGTCGTACCGCGCTCCGAGACCCGGGCCTTTGATCCAGGGAACTGCCCCGAGCCCGGCACCAGTTCCGGCAGGATGAACGCATCAAGGGTGCGGAATACAGCAGGATATGACGCCGCTCCGGGATCGGCAGGGTTGGCGCCAGAGATCTTGCCGATGAGCGTCGACCATTTTTCGTATTCCAGTCCCCCCAGGAATATCGCTGTCTTGACTGGACCCAGGTAGGCGGAACGGTTGAAGAACACCACCTTGCCGAGTTCTCCGGGTTCGAAGAAAAACCGCTTCTGCGGGTGCATCAGCACGCACCATGTGCCCGTGGAATTGAGTATGAAGTCCGTGCCCTGCCGTTTTGCGAGATGGGGCAGCAGCGACGCGTTGGAGTCGTGTATGCCCATGGTGACGATGGTGTCCGGGCGCAAGCCCAACCGCGAAACGAGCTCCGGTTTCAGGGTGCCAAGAACCTCCCATGATTTCCTGAGCGGGTATGGCATCCTGTCAGATACACCGAGGCGCTCGGCTACGGTCGAGTACCGGTCCTTGTTCCAGTCCCAGAGGTACGAATGGTTTGCGATGTAGGTGCCTTCGACGCCGTACGCTCCCGTGAAGCGGAATCCCCAGTACTGCGGCAGGTTGAGGACCTGCTCTGTCCTTTCCAAGGCGCCGGGAAAGTGTTCTGTCATGAACATCAGTGCCTTGGCAGGGTTGATCATCGCCGAGAGTCTGGGCGTACCGGTCGAAGCCTGCAGCTCCACCGGGTCGCCGACCTTCTCGTAGAATCGCCTCTGGAATTCGTCGCCGGGCTCGTAGGTGTACAGCACACACGGCGAGCACGGCAGTCCGTCAGCCCCGACGCAGACCAGGGTGGCTCCATGGGTCGTGATGGCTATCGCTCCTATCGCGTGTACCCTGGCGAAAGCGGCTATCGATTCAAGAAACCATTCCTCCATGCGGGCCAGGTCGTGGGTGGGAAGGCCGTCGACCATGACCGGTTCGAAGCTCCGCGAAATGGAGTCGAGCAGATGCAAGGCGCGGTCGTAGACGGAGACTTTCTTGTTGGTCATGCCGATGTCTATGACCGCGATCTTGGTGTGCACAGCCACCTCCTAGTTGAGCATGACCTGGCCACCGGTCACCGGGAGGGCCTGGCCGGTCTCGTAGCGCTGGTCGATGAGGTAATAGATAGCCTGCATCACGTCGCGCCCCTCGCAGCCGCGTCCCATTGGCACTTTGGCTTCGTAGAACGCCTTGACGTCGGATATGCTCTTTGCGCCCGGTACTTTGCCGGTTTGCAGGTACTGTACGAACAGACCCCTGTCGGGATCTGACCACAGCGGCCCATCGAAGAAGTTGCCTGGGCAGATGGCGTTCACCTTGATGCCATATTCGACCAGCTCGAGGGCGAAGCTCTGCACAAGGCCTATGCCACCGAATTTGGATCCCGCATACGCGCCGTTTTTATTCGAGCCTTCGAGTCCCGACTTGGAGTTGATCTGGACGATGTCGGCATGGTGGCGGGGAGCTCCCGCATGCTGGCGTTTCATCATGAGCCCCGCATGCTTGGCCACCACGAAGAACGCCGTGTAGTTCACCCTGGTGACCAGCTCGAAATCTGACAGGCTCTGTTCGAGCACGCTGCCGGCCTTGAGCACGCCGGCGTTGCTGATGACCAGGTCAAGGCCACCAGTAGTCCTGGCGACCGAGTGGAACGCCTCGGCTACAGAGGCTTCGTTCGAGACGTCGATGGCCAACGCGAAGGCAGAAGACGCGCCGGTCTTCGCATTAAGCTCCGCGGCAAGGCGCTCGGCACCCGCAAGGTTGAGGTCGGCGATGAAGACCAGCGCGCCTGACGCTACGAGACCCCGTACGATTTCCTCTCCGAAGCCCTGTGCGCCGCCAGTGACCAAAGCCGTCTTGCCGCGTACGACCATGCTGCGGAATGTCGCCGCGCCGTCGTTGCCGGCCGTGCCTGCGGAATCCCCGCCAACGGCGGTAGCGGCCTGCCTGCACGGATTGCAGGTGCCAGCCAGCATCGCCCGGGCGTCGTCAAGGTTCGCGGCGGCGGCCAGGAGCAATCCCGTTCCTGACTGCCTCAATGCGTAGAGCCGGTCAAGGACGCCGGTACGGCCCGGTGTGGATGCCGGGAAGGCCGCGAGACGAAAAATTGCCTGCATTTCCTGCTCATCGGCGTCTTCGGGCAGGTCTACGATGATGGCGTCGGCCGGAGGAATTCCTTCGAGCCTGGCGGTCGCCACGATGGCTTGGGCTTTTCCGGCCAGGCCGGCCTCCTGCAGAGCAAGGCCGCGAAGGAAAGGCGCGGCGACTGTCAAATCCATCATGGCCTCCAGTTCTGGACAAGCCGGGCGAGTGTTTCCGCGTCTTCAGGATTCCTGGAATCCAGGTTCCGGCCGATTTCCGCGTATCGATCCATGCGTTCCGTCAAAGTCAGCGCAGCCAGCGGGCTTGCGGTTGAGAAGAAGCCCAGCGCAGGATCGAGGCTCGAGAGTTTTTCGTGGGCGACGAGTGCCCAGGTGGTATCGATGAGGCGGGACATCGACGGCTCCAGCACCTCGGGGCAGCTGAAGCTCTGCCGCGACGAGTTGATGTCGACGCCCGATATCTCCATGAGGCGGTAGCGCTCGCACAATCCCCTCACTCGTGCCAGCTGCATCATGGTGTTCCGCGGCGGCATGTAGGTAACCGCCTGGAATCCCGCATCCACCAGCCATGGCAGGAGTTCGTCCAGGAACTCGTCCTCGAACTTCTCCGCTTTCTTGTCGCCTGTCGGAGAGTCGGCAACGTCGCCCAGGTACGCGTAAGCCGGTATTGCCCCGATATTCCGCGCGAATGCTGTGGCTGTGGCGACAGGAACGCATTCATCGGGGCCGGGTTGTACGAAGACCTTGTCCAGAAAGCCTGACTTGAGGAAACCCAGCAAGTCGTAGGACAGATGGGGATTAGCTGGATCGGATAGCAATGCTGCGACCGTTGGCGGAGGCTGCAGTCCCAGGTTCCCGGAGAGGCCACCGACCAGGTCAGGGCCACGGCCGTGCCGCCTGAGTATGGAGCCTGCCACTGCTGCCAGGATGTGCCGCTCGGTAACGCTTCCCCCCTCGGCCGCCTTGGACAGCGGCACGACGTCCACGTCGTAGTCCAGCGCGCCGTAACCCGCGCCGGCCATCAGTTCGGAAGCCGCGGCTGTTGTCTTGCGGTTCCTCGCAGCCCTGGCTACCCAGACAGGCGCAAGGAATTCGGCCGCCTTGGTGATGCTGCGCCTCGGGATACCCTGGATGGTCATGTAGGCTATGCCTGTTGAGTCGGGATTGTTGAGTTTTCTGTTCTCGAAGGGCGAACCGGGGCAGGCCACCCTGAGCTCGAAACCGATTGTGCTGCCCAGGCCCAGAATGGCGCATGCTTCCAGCATCTCCTCGGCGGCACCTACAGAGTCATGATCCACTGAACCCGCCACGGAGAGCGCGGCCGCCCTCGCGCGCCAGGCTGCCATGGCCGGCGTGTACGGGCTGAAGGAGTATATCGTATGGATGTGGTTGTTTACCTCGCCCGTAGGAACGGGCACGTTGGCGCCACCCGCCGACTCCGCCGGAACGTTCCTGACCATGGCACGCAACGCGGCGAGGCGATGCACGCGGGAATCCCATGGATCTCCTGCTATGGCCAGGAAGGGAAGGGCCGAGCCGTCCGTGCCCGGGGGGATGATCGCGGCAAGCGATTTTTCGCGTTCAGCCATAGCGGGGCTCAGACGCCAAGCCTGGCTCGGCGGGCCAGCTCGAGCGTGCCCTGGTTTGTCGTCGGCGCGTGGCCGGGCAGCGGCAGGATGCGCTCATGCACCGCGTCTACGATCCAGTCTTTTTGCGGGAAGTAGAGCTCTTCCATCTCGGCCGCCGGCGTTATCCAGTTGCGGCTGCCGACCACCGCGACAGGCGCGTCGAGCTTGTCGAAGGCCAGGCTCTGCACGTTTGATGCCACCGTGTGCAGGAACGAGCCGCGTTCGGCGGCGTCGCTCGCCAGCAGGAGCCGGCCGGTCTTGGCGACCGAATCCAGGAGGATCGTGTAGTCCAGCGGCGCGATGAAGCGGAGGTCTATAACCTCGGTCGAGACGCCGTATTTCTCCTCGAGGACAATAGCGGCCTCGATGGCCCGGTACAGCGTGGCGCCGAGCGTCGCGATGGTCAGGTCCTTGCCGGAACGGCGTACCGCGCTCTGGCCTTCCGGAACTTCGTAGTAGCCTTCGGGAACGCCCGCTTTTTCGAACTGCTCGCCAGAGTCGTACAGGAGCTGGCTTTCAAAGAACACCACCGGGTCGGTGCCGCGCAGGGCCAGGTTGAGCATGCCCTTTGCGTCGTACGGCGTGGCCGGGAAGTAGACCTTGAGGCCGGGAACGTGGGCCACGAGAGCGCTCCAGTCCTGGGAGTGCTGGGCGCCGTACTTGTTGCCCACGGAGACGCGCATCACGAGCGGCATCGACAGGAGCCCCGCCGACATCGATTGCCACTTGCTCGCCTGGTTGAATATCTCGTCCCCGGCGCGACCCATGAAATCGCAGTACATCAGCTCGACTACCGCACGGCCGCCCGAGAGCGCGTAACCCACGCCCGCGCCTATGATGGCCGCCTCGGAAATGGAACTGTTGAACAGCCTGTTGTAGGGCAGGAGCTCGGTCAGGCCTCGGTACACCGCGAATGCACCACCCCAGTCGCGGTTTTCTTCGCCCCATGCCGCCATCGTCGGATCGATCGCAAAACGGTGGACCATTGCCTCGAACAGCGCGTCGCGGTACTGGTACAGCTTGTTCTTTGAAACCGGCTTGCCCTGGGAATCGAAGGCGTAGCGCGCCTTGCCGGCGATGGCCTTGACCCTGGCGTTCTCGGCCAGGCTCTGCAGCAGTTCGGGCACCCGGGCCATGCCAGAGTCGGTATCGGCGTCAAAGCGCTCCACCTTGGCGTTTGACAGCATCACCGACTCGATGAAGGTGCCGTTGGAACGGGGGCAGAGTTCGTCGTTGACGGCGAGAGCGACTACAGCCTGGAGCTTTTCCACGATACCCGCCCGGGCCGATGCGAGAGCGTCGGCCGTGATGGCCTTGTTGCCCACCAGATAGCGGCCATAATCCTCTATGGCGTCCGCATCCTGCCACATCTTTATTTCTTCGGGTGTCCGGTAGCTCGACGCATCTGAAGGAGAATGCCCGGACACGCGGTAGGTGATGGTGTCGAGCAGCACGGGACCCTTGCCTGCCGCCAGAATATCCCGTTTCCTCTCCACGGCGTCGGCGACCGCTAGCGGATTGTAGCCGTCCACGCGCTCCGCGTGCATGTTGTCAGGATTGATGCCGGCGCCGATGCGGGCAAGGATCTTATAGCCCATGGTTTCGCCGCTGGTCTGACCGCCCATACCGTAGAAGTTGTTGAAGACGTTGAACAGTATGGGTGGCGCACCGCCTGCCGACTCGGGCCACAGCCCTCGGTACTGGTCCATAGATGCCAGGCACATCGCCTCCCATACCGGTCCGCAGCCCATTGACGCGTCGCCTATGTTGGCTATCACGATGCCGCTCTTGCGGTTGATGCGCTTGAACAGCGCCGAACCGACCGCAATGTCGGCAGAGCCGCCGACGATGGCGTTGTTGGGCATCGAACCGAACGGCGTGAAGAACGCGTGCATCGAGCCGCCAAGCCCCCGGTTGACTCCGGCTTTCCTCGCGAAAATCTCGGCCAGGGTGCCGAAGAGCACGAAATTCTCCGCCAGGTCCCTGAGATTCTTGTACGGGATCTTCTCGGCTAACCTGAGAGTCTCGCCACCCAGGAAGCCCTTCATGATGGTTTCCAGCCTGCCCTCGTCCAGGGTGGTCACCGCCGAATAGCACTTGGCAAGGATCTCGCCGTGGCTGCGGTGCGAACCGAAGATGAAGTCGTCGACCCCGAGTGACAGGCTCTGACCGACGGCCGCGGATTCCTGACCTATGGAAAGGTGGGCGGGACCCTTGTGGTTGTATTCTATGCCGTTCCACGACCCTTGGGTCTTGAACGAATTGAGCATCAGCTCGAACTCGCGGATCGTCGCCATGTCGTACCAGGCCTTGACCAGCCGGTCCTGGCCCCATCGCGCCTTTTCCTTGGCGAATTCGCCTTTGTAGGCGTTGAGCGGAATATCGCTGATAACAAGTGTACCGGAGGCGCGCACTTTGGCGGGTTCTACCGTTATTGACTTGGGCATGTAACTATCTCCCCGGGCATGGCCCGCGCATGATGTTGATGTCGAGCGACGGCAAGTCGCCTGGATGCGGTCACTCGCTGAGTTGCCAAGCGGCGTCCCTTATCAGTTCCCAGACGGTCGGGTGGGGGAAAATCATTTCACGCAGGTCGGACGCGCGCATCTCCTGCTCTATCAGGACCGCGCCGCCCCATATCGTCTCTGCCGCATAGGCACCCACGCCATGGAGTCCCAGGATGAGTCCGGTCGCCTTGTCCGTGACCAGCTTGACCGACCCGTGGGCCAGGAATCCGTTCTCTGCAGCGAAGCGCCCCGAAGCCCGCAGCGGAATCTTGACGCAAGCAGGCTCGAGGCCCCGCGCCCTGGCATCCTTCTCGGTCATCCCGACGCCGGCGGCCTCGGGAATCGAGTAGACGGCCCATGGAATCGCGTCCCAGCGCATACGCTCGGGACCCTCGGCCTTGCCTGAAATAACCGCGTCGATGTCGGCCGCGGCCACCTCGGCCATGCGGTAGGCCGAGTGCGCCAGGAGGCTCCTGCCCGTAAGGTCGCCCGCGGCCCAGATGCCTGGAGCGCTCGTGCGCAACCTTTCGTCCACCGTGACGCCCTTTGGTGACCGGTCCAGACTCACTGTTTCGGCGCCCCAGCCGTCCACGTTGGCCTTGCGGCCTATGGCGGCCAGCACCAGGTCGGCCTCAACGGCCTCCGCGACGCCATCCCTGGTGATGTAGTTCACAGTGGCTCCCGTTACCGAGGTGACCTTGCAGCCGAGCTTCCAGGTGACCTTGTCCATGGCGCGGCGCAGAACAGGCGCCTGGTCGGCGTCCATGAAGGGCACGATCTCGTCGAGCATCTCCACGATTGACACCTTGCAGCCCAGGCTGGAAAAGAGGCTGGCGAACTCCACTCCGATGACGCCGCCGCCGATGACGCAGAGCCGTTCGGGAACTTCAGTTATTTCCAGGATGCCGGTGGAGTCGAGCACCTTGGGATTATCCCGCAGGCCGGGGATGGGAGGAATGGACGGGGACGAACCGGTGCACACCAGAATGGCTCTGGCTTCCTCGGTACGCGGAGAGCTGCCAGCCTCCGTCACGGCGACCTTGCCCGGACCTTCGACGCGGGCTTCGCCGGCAAGCACCGTGACCTTGGCCCTCTTCATCGAACCCACGATGCCTGAGCGCAGCTTCTCGACGACCTCGTTTTTCCATGCCATCATCACGCCCAGATCGTAGCGCACATTCTCGGCCGTGACGCCGAATTTTTCGCCTTCAAGCGCGTGCACATAGTACTTGGCCGAGTTGAGAAGCGTCTTGGTCGGCACGCAACCGACGTTGAGGCAGGTGCCACCTATGAGGCCTTTTTCGACCAGCAGCACCGAACGGCCCTTGCCTCCGAGATGCTCGGCGGCCCTGTAGCCGGCGGGGCCGCCGCCGATGATGATCACGTCGTACATGGTAGTCTCCTGTCCTTGGTACTTATTTGGCTATCCACAGGTCTGCGTCCGCCAGGGCCGTACACAGATCCTTGAGCAGACGGGCCGCCGGCGCCCCATCGACGACTTGGTGATCCGAGGTCAGCGACAGGGCTATGGCTGGCGCCAGCGCAAACGAACCATCCTCGGCCGTGAATGGTTTGGGCAGGATGGCTCCGACTCCCAGCACGCAGACCTCGGGCGCGTTGATTACCGGAGTGAAGTAGTCCACCCCGAGCGCGCCAAGGTTGGACACCGTGAACGTCGAACCCGACAGCTCGTCCGGGGTCGCCTTGCCTTCGATACAGGCTGCCGCGAGCCGCTTGGCTTCCGCAGATATCTGTTCAAGAGACAACAGGTCGGCGTTGCGTATCACCGGCACCATTAGACCCCGCGGTGTATCGACCGCAAGCCCGAGATGCACCCTCTCGAAGGTTTTTATCGTATCGCCCACCTTCAGCGAATTGCAGACGGAATGGCTTTTAAGCACCCTGGATGCGGTATACAGGACAATGTCGCCCACGGTCACGCCGCTCAGGCCCAGCGATGCCGGAGATGCCTTCATGCGGGCGCGCAAACCCTGCAGCCGCTCAGCCTGAGCCGATGCGTGGAGCGTGAACTGCGCCGTCGTGGCCAGCGATTCCCGCATGCGGTCGGCTATCACCTTGCGAATGCTCCGCATCGGCGTCTCGGCGAACGCTCCGGGGAACTCCGGACAACCTGCCGGGAGGCTCCCTGGCATCGCGCTGGAAACAGAGGCAGAAGTGGCGATAGTGCCATCCGAAGCCCCGGCCGCGGCTTCCATATCGGCGAGAAGTATGCGGCCGCCCGGGCCCGATCCAGAAGCGGGGACTTGTGCGCCTTCGGCCGCTGCGGCCCGAGCTGCGGCTGAAAGCGGGCCGCGCGCCGTGACGGCAGCCCTCACGTCGCGTTCGAGCACCCTTCCGCCAGGGCCGGAGCCGGGGAGCACGGCCGCGTCGATCGCCTCGTGGAAGGCCAAGTCCCTGGCGCGTGGTGAAACCCCTGGAACCGCACTGGAAGCGCTTGCGGCGGTTGCGGCGCAGCCACCGGGGACGGCGGAGGCCCAGTCTTCACCCGCATCGCCGAGGATGGCGATCGGAGCCAGGACCGGGACATCGTCGCCCTCGGCAACCAGCAGCTTCAGCACGATGCCGTCGGAGCCGGCTGGCACCTCGAAGACGGCCTTGTCTGTCTCGACGTCGCAGAGGATGTCGGCCGCGGAGAGCCGCGCGCCTTCGGGGGCTCGCCATCCTACGAGAATGCACGATTCGACAGTGTTGCCCTGGCGGGGCATGGTAACAAGTTTGGCCACGGATGCTCTCCTATACCAGTATGAGGTCTATCGAAGCGGCTCGGAGCGCGTCCGCGGCTCCTGGCGCGAGCCCGTCATCCATGATGACGGTATCCACGTCCGAAAGCGGCAGCACCGACACGAAGCCGGAACGCCCGTATTTTGATGAATCTGCCAGCAGTACCGACCGTTCGGCCCTGCCGACCATTGCCTTGACTATCTCTGCGCCTTCAACCAAGTGGGTGGTCATGCCGCGCTCCACAGACAGGCCATCGGTACCTACGAAAGCCAGGCGCACGTTGTAGCGGCCGATGGCGTCCAGCGCCAGCGGCCCGACCAGCGATTCGGTGAGGCGGCGGTATTCGCCGCCGACCATGGTCACCGACAGCGAGGGATTGCTGCGGGCCCAGGTCAGGACCAGAGCGGAGTTGGTGACGATGTGGACGTCGCGCTTGCCGCCAAGGTGGCGCATCACGAGGGCGGTGGTGGTACCGGCTTCGATCATGATACGGTCGCCATCCCTCACGAGGGCGGCGGCAGCCTTGGCAATCCTGGCCTTTTCAGCGGGGCGTTCCCGCAGGCGGTCGAGCACGTTGGAATGGAAGCTGGGCGCTGCGCCACCGTGGGTACGTTCAAGATAGCCGAGGTCTTCCAGGTTCTTGAGGTCGCCTCGTATTGTCACGGCCGACACTCCCAATGCCTCGGAGAGGCGGGCTACCGACAGCGAGCCTTCCTCAGCCAGCGAGTCGATGATCTTGCGTTCGCGCGACGATAAGGTTTCGTTCATGCCTCAATTTACTTTCGTATAGCTTTCATATACTCATCAAGTTGGTTCCGATATTAAATGGATTGCCAGCTGAAGTCAAGTGCCCATGAGCCGGTCATCACTCCCCGGATCGCTTCGGGAAGCGCTGGATTCGAGGCGCATGGGGAGGCGTTCATGACACAGACGGTGACGGTTCCAGGGCGCGCGCTGGATGCTGCTTTATCCGCAAGGCACCTGTCTGCTCGTCCTGGGCTCGTTGCGGCTCTTCGTCACAGGCCTTCGCGACGAGCTCGGGAAATCGGGCCGCGTGTGCTACTGAGCGGCCCGATGCCTTGATGGCCAGTCGCCTGGTGGGGGCGAACTTGTAGAGCGGATGGTCGCGAAGCCTTGGCTCGACCCTTGCGGGGTACAGTTTTTCGATGATGAGCGGCGCAATCACCATGTGAGGAGTCCCATGGCGCTTTCGAGGGTGTGAGCCACTGGCATAACCGACAGGACCCGGTCGTCATGCCGGAGGGGAAAGCCGCGGCCGTCGCCATGACACAGGAATAGTGTCAAATGACAGAAGGCGCAAGTGCTCAGGTACCTTGCCTGCTGACCCGGCGTAGGGTCCGCGGTATTTTTCCGGCATCAGGGCGGCTATCGAGCTCATGATCTCGTCGGCGACCTCCTGCCTTACCGTCCTGGTCATCGATCCTGCCGGTTCTATGATGTAGGGAGTGCCAACCCTCAGATGGATAGGCGTCCGCCTGAAGGATTTCAGGTTTTTCCAGAAATCCTCCGCACCCCAGTGGGCCGGCGGCCATACAGGAACGCCGGCCCGTTGGGCGAGCATGGCGACGCCGGCCTTTCCCTGCTGGAGTATCCCGTCCATGCTCCTCGTACCCTCGGGCGCCAGCCCCAGGATGCAGTCGTATCGTTTCCTGCATGCACGTGGAGCTTGGCCGAGCAAAAGAGGCTCGAGTTCTTGCCGGCGAATAGTAACCTGAAATGGACGGAGACTTGAATGCCCCCTTCGACGATCATCGCCGCGGCCGATGGCTTGCGCAGGGCGGACGTGGCACGTATTCTTGTAGCTGATCGCAAGTGTGGGGGGGCGGCGCGCTTCGGGCTGCCATTGGAGATTCGATTGAAAGTTGAGCGCGCGATCACGGTGCCGGTGGCTGACAAGATGGCCTACGGCGTCGGCAATCTTGCAACCGGTGTCGCCATGCAGATACTCGGCACCTATCTGGTTTTCTACTCTACGGCAATCCTTCGCCTGCCTGGCCGTTTCATCGGCATGGTTATGGGCGTCAGCATCCTGTGGGATGCCATAACCGACCCGGTGATGGGATATGTGTCAGACAGGACCCGCTCGAAACGCCTGGGAAGGCGCCATCCCTACCTGATTGCCGGTGCCGCCGGCATAGCGTTGACGAACTACCTCATCTGGAACGTTGCGCCGGCGTTGAGCCCAGGTGCCAAGCTAGTATTGATCACCGTGTATATACTGTTTTTCAAGACCTTCATGACGGTCTACGTCACTCCCTATACGGCTCTGGGCGCCGAGCTGTCGGTCGACTATTACGAACGGACGTCGATCCAGGGAATCAAGTCCGTCTTCTTCATCCTCGGCCTCGCCTTTGTCTCGGTCGCCGGCATGTACGTGTTTTTCAGGCCGTCCGAGGCTTTTCCCGTCGGCCAGCTCAACCCCCGCGCCTATTCGTCGATGGGACTGTGGTCGTCGATCATCGTCTTGCTGGCAGCGGTATCGTGCTTCTTCGCGACCCTCAAGTATGTGCCCCTTATCCAGGACCGTGACCGCGTCCCCGAAGGCGCCATCGCTCCAGGCTTCCGCGAATCGATGTCCCACGCCTTTGCCAACAAGCCGTTCCGCAAGGTCGTGTTTTCCTACACGTTCAGCAATCTCGCGTCAGCCCTGCTTGCCAACCTCGGGATGATTGTCTTCACCTACACCTTCGGCCTAGGGGGCGACAGGATAGCCGCGATCCTGGCCGTGCAGTTCCTGTTCGCCATCCTGTCGCAGCCGGTATGGATGGCCGTGGCCACGCGCTTCGGCAAGATGCCCGCCCTGGTGCTGGGCTTCTGCCTCGGCATAGCCGGCAGCGTCTGGTTTTCATTCCTGGTGATTATCCACGATTCGGTGCAGGACAACGTGCTCGCCTTCATGCCCTTTGCGCTGTGCGCAGGTTCGGGAATAGGTGCCTTGCTCACCCTGCCCCTGTCGATGGTGGCGGACACGGTCGACCTCGACGAGGCCGGCGGGGGAAGCAGGAACGAAGGCGTCTACTTCGGCACCCTTACCCTCGTGTACAAGTTGTCGCAGGCGGTAGCCATCGTCGCGATAGGGATCCTGCTCGACTTGAGCGGCTTCGATTCGTCCCTGTCTTTGCAGGAAACAAGTACTCTGGTTTTGCTCGGCATGATACTTGGACTGGGTGCCATCGCCAGCTTCGTGACAGCCATCCTGTGCCTGCGCGGCTATGATCTCACCGAGGAAGCGGTTGAAGGCTGCCGGATTCGCATAGCAGAACGGAAAGGAACCGGCGCCGTCTAGCCGCCAGCCCTGAACAGGGCAGGGGCGACGGGAAACCATCGCAGATTGCCCGTCGTCCCTGCCTCCGCCCGCTCCTTTTTTTACATCAGCACTCTACATTCCTCAAGGTGAGAACATTACATGACTTCGCGGATGGTGCCGCGCTCGAGCAGGGCCTTGAGCGTCGCGGCGGGGTTCTTGCGCTTGCCCAGGAGTATCATCGCGGCGATGATGTACGGCTTGTAGCTGGCCTCCCGGTAGGTGTCGTCACGGTAGCGGTCGAACACGGAATCGGCGACTTCGCCGGCCTTGCACGAGACGCCGGTTATGTCTGCGGGCAGGCAGTGCATGTACAGTGCCTGCGCCACCTTAGTGGCGGCACCCTTCGTCAGCTTCATCTTCTGCTCGGTGCACTCCCAGTCCTTGAACTTGGCGTTGTTGGCGAGGCACTGTTTCTCAAGTTCCTTGAGGCCGCCCTGGTCGCCGGCGTGGAGGAGGGGTACCCGCTGCAGCATGACGTCGTAGGGCGCCCAGCTCTTGGGATAGACGATGTCGGCGTCCTTGAAGGCCTCGTCCATCGAGTTGACGTGCCTGAAACTACCGCCTGACTCCTTGGCCTGCCTCTTTGACAGCTCGACGACTTCCGGGATCAGGTCGTAGCCTTCGGGGTGGGCAAGGGAGACTTCCATGCCGAAGCGGCTGGCCAGCCCGATGATGCCCTGGGGTACCGACAGGGGCTTGCCGTAGGATGGGGAGTATGCCCAGGTCATCGCCAGTTTCTTGCCCTTGAGCTTGTCGACGCCGCCGAAATGGTGAGCCAGGTGCAGGAGGTCGGCCATGGCCTGGGTGGGATGGTCGATGTCGCTCTGAAGGTTGACGACGGTCGGCCTGTCGGGAAGGACGCCTGCGGCTACGCCTTCGTCCAGTGACTTGGCCACCTCGCGCTGGTACTTGTCGCCCTCGCCCAGGTACATGTCGTCGCGGATGCCTATGGCCTCGGACAGGAAGCTTATCATGTTGGCCGTTTCGCGGACGGTCTCTCCGTGGGCGATCTGGCTCTTGCCCTCGTCCAGGTCCTGCACGTAGAGCCCGAGGAGATCGGCCGCGCTCGCGTAGGAGAAGCGCGTGCGGGTCGAGTTGTCCCTGAAGTTCGAGACGGCTATGCCGGTGTCCCATATCCTGGGGCTGATGTTGGCCTCGCGCATTGCGCGGAGCGCGTCGGCGACGAGGAAGGTCGCGTCGAGTTCGTCGCGGCTCTTCTCCCAGGTCAGGAGAAAGTCCTTGTGGTACATGCCGATCTTCTTCTTCGACAACTGGTCGATCATCGCCTTGATTTCATTGACGCCCATATCAGTAACCTCCATACGATTTCATCGCGGCCCGCACCGGGCCGTTTTTTCTTGTTTGCTTTTCGTTACAACTTGCCCATGGCGCGAAGGACGCGCTCGGGGGTAAAGGGCCAGACGCGGCACCAGGCGCCGACAGCGTCGTGTATCGCGATTGAAATGGCCGGCGCGGCGCTGTTGAGCGATATCTCCGAGACGCTCTTGCCGCCGAACGGTCCGACCTCGTCCTCCACCGGCACGAATTCCACATGGAAGTCGTCCGGCACCTCGAAGATCGACGGTATTTTGTAATCAGTGAAGCCAAGGTTGAGCGGCCGCCCCAGCCCGTCGTACAGCATCTCCTCGTACAGTGAATGGCCGACCGCCTTCATCACGCCTCCGTAGATCTGGCCCATGGCCAGGCCTGGATTGATCGGCGTGCCGCAGTCCTGGTACGCATGGAAGCGCCTGAGCCTGACCTCCCCCGTGCGGACGTTGACCGCCGCCTCGACGAAGTGCGCGCCATACGGGAAGGCGGCGTGCTCGGTCTTGAAGTTGCCGAAGCCGACGAGGTCGCCGTGGCCCTCGCCCTGCGTGGACATGTGCGCCAGCTTGGCCAGGCTGATCTCGCCCGACTTGCCGCGCACCATGCCGCGCGGGACTATCCTCAGGTCCGCTTCCGCCTCTCCCAGGATGCCCGAGGCCACCTTGATGCACTTGTCGCGCAGGTCCTCGGCCGCCCTGACCGCGGCGTTGCCCGAGAAATACGTGCCCGAGCTGGCGTAGGCGCCCTTGTCGAATGGAGTGGCGTCGGTATCGCCTGAGACGACCGTAACATCTGCCATGTCCAGCCCGAGGATCTCGGCGGCTGCCTTGGCGGTTACCGTGTCCAGGCCGGTGCCGAGGTCCGCGCCGCCCGACAGCATGAGGAGGGTTCCGTCGGTCAGGAGCCTGAGCTCGGCGTTGGCCGAGTCGAGGCCCGGCAGGCCCGAACCCTGCTGGATAATAACCGCGCCGCGGCCGGCCTTCCAGTCCGCTCCGGTCGAGGCGGGCTTTGGCTTGTCCCAGGAAAAGGCCTTGCGGCCTCGGGCTATCATCTCGCCGAGTCCGCACTCGCCCAGGGTGACTGGCGTTCCGGGCCTTCCCTCGCCGAGGCTCCTCAGTATCTCGATGCGGGAACCCGAGCGCACCCGGTTCTTCTCTATGAGGTCGAGCTGGTCAATGCCGAGTTCCGCGGCCAGTTCGGCAAGCGCGGTCTGGAGACCGAAGGAACCCTTTGGCGCTCCGTAGCCCTGGTAGGCGCCGGCCGGCGAAAGGTTGGTATAATACGTCTTGACCTCGAAACGGGCGTTGTCGCAGAGGATGAGGGGCAGGCTCTTTGATACCGCGTTCATCGGCACGGTCAGGCAGTGCTGGCCGTAAGGACCGGTGTCGGCGTCGACTTTCATCTCGATGGCGGTCAGCGTGCCGTCGCGCCTGGCGCCTAGCTTGACGGTGACCTCCATGCCGTGCCTCGTGCGGCTCGTCATGAATTCCATCCGGCGGTCGTAGCGGAAGAATACCGGCCTGCCCGTGGTCCAGGCCATGTATCCGGCCACGTCCTCGAGGACGATGTCCTGTTTTGCGCCGAAACCGCCTCCGACGCGCTCCTTTATGACGCGGACCTTGTTCTCCGGTATGCCTATCGCGCGAGAGACGATTCGGCGCACGTGCCATGGCACCTGGGTGGAAGCGTGTATGATGAGGCGGCCCGAATCGACCTTGGCGTAGACGACGTGGGGTTCGAGCGGCGTGCACTGCACCCGCGTGCCTATGTAGGTGCGCTCGATGACGACATCCGCCTCCGAGAATCCCCGATCGACGTCGCCTATGCCGTCGGCAACGCTTGCCGCGAGGTTGCGGTGAGGATCGGCGTGCAGCGGAAACTGGTAGATGACCGGGTCGTCCCTGCCGTCGCCCTTGACAGAGCTGCCGGCGGGTGGCTCCCCGACGACGTAGCTCACGTCGCCGTGATGGACTATCGGCGCGCCTGGAGCCTTAGCGTCGGCTATCGACAGCACCGGCTCCAGCACCTCGTACTCGACGACGATGGCCGCGAGCGCGGCTTCGGCCTCCTCCGGCGTCTCGGCGAGCACGGCCGCCACCCGGTCGCCGACGTGCCGCACCTTGCGCGGGAACATTCGCTGGTCGTAGGGACTTGGCTCGGGAAAGCCCTGGCCGGCGGTCGTATAGACCCGGTCGGGGCAATTCTCGTGGGTGAGTATCTCCACGACTCCGGGCATCGAGCGAGCCTTGGCTGTGTCCATGCTCTGTATCCACGCGTGGGCGTGAGGCGACATGAGGAGCCTGAGGTGGCAGGCGCCTTCGTCGACGCGGTCCTCGACGAAGGCGCGCTCGCCGCGTACGAGAGCCGGAGCGTCGACTTTCTCGCGGTCCTTGCCGACGTGGCGGAGGTCCGGCCTGAATTCCGGCCCTGCCGGCTCGACGTAGGCGGGGTCGGCAAGTCGGCTGGCCGCGATCCTGGCTGCGTCGTAGAACTGCTCGTAACCGGTGCATCGGCACAGGGTTCCCGACAAGGCGTCCCGCACTTCGACGCGGCCAGGGTTCGGGCTGCGCTCAAGGAGCTCGTGCAGGGCCAGGACGACAGCGGGCGTGCAGTAACCGCACTGGACGCACGACGCGTCGATGAGGGCCTGCTGCACTATGGACAGCTTGCGGTTTTTTGAATAGAAGTCGACCGTCAGGACCGCGCTGCCGTCTGCCTGCGCCGCGAGCACCTGGCAGGAATTGACGAGATGCCCGTCGAGGAGGACAGAGCAGAGGCCGCATGAACCCTCGCCGTCGCAGCCGTTGCGTACCGATACGATGCCTTTTCGCCTCAGGGCGTCGCGGAGGCTCTCCCCGGGCTCGCATTCCCACGAGACCCTGCGTTGGTTGAGCGTGAAATTGACCTTCATACGATTTCCTCCGCGGAGTGCAAGGTATCCGCCAAGAGGGCTGCGCCGCGCAGGCACTTGTATTCGGCGCTGCCCCGCTGGTCGCCGATCGCGAGCAGCAGGGGTAGGGCGGCATTTTCGATGTCGGCCTTCGGTGGAAGCGGCTTGCCCTCGAACAGAGCGGCCAGGTCAGCCCTGAGCGACGCGTGGGGGCCGAAGCCTCCGATGGCCACCCTGAGCCCTGTCACTCGGCCGCCATCGAGTGAGAATGCGCAGGCCGCCGTAGCCGTGGCGATGTCGCAGGCGGTGCGGCTTGCCCTGAGACTCGCCGCCCGAATGCCCGCGCCATCCGCAGGCTTGGCGCCGAGAGCCACGGCGACCGAAAGCACGAGCCCACCCGGTTTCTCGAGCCATTCAACCAGCGGGATGGAGGCGGCCGATTGCCCGCGTTCCTGATATTCGACCGATGCTCCGAGTACCAGGAGGATAGGGGCCAGGCTCGAGCACGATTTGTTCGCGCCAAGGTTGCCGCCGACCGTGGCCCGGTTGCGCGTGTTGCGGTTGGCCATGGATGCGGCGGCTGCCTTGAGAACCGCCGGTACCGATCCTGACTCGATCAATTCCTGGAACCGGACGCCAGCGCCGATGCGGAGCGTTCCGCCCAGCCGTTCTATGGCGCAGGGCACGGCCCGGGAAATATCCACCATACGTTCGGGCTTGTCGCGCGCGTCGAAAGCGAGCGCGAAGGTACCGCCGGCAAGTGCGCCTGCTCCGGGAAAAGCCAGCAACTCAAGCGCCTCGTCGACGCTGGCCGGTCTGAAATATTCTTTTACCATGCGGCTTGTATCCCCGCTTTCGTTAAGAGGCGCTTGGCGCAGCGATTGGCTTCGTCGCGTATGCGCTCCTCGTTGGCGCCCGCAAGGCGGCCGCCCTTGACGACGAACTTTCCGTTGACTATCAGATGGTCGACGCCATGGTTGTACCCGGAGAACAGGAGCGCGGCGGCAGGATCGGAGAGAGCGCCCGCGTACTCGAGCTTCATTACGTCGAACATGGCTATGTCGGCGAGGGCGCCTGACTCCATCGTGCCGGCGTCGTCGTAGCCCAGAATGCGGGCGCCGCCGACCGTCGCCAGCCCGAGCACCTCGCGGGCGTTGATGCCCGCGGAGCCGTAGCGCACACGCTGCAGGAGCAGCGCCTGTCTGGCCTCGCCGAGCATGTCGGAGGCGTCGTTCGAAGCCGACCCGTCCACCGCCAGTCCGACCGAGACGCCTCGGTCGAGCATTTCGCGCACCCGGCATATGCCGGAGCCCAGTCTCATGTTCGAGGAAGGGCAGTGGGCGACACCCGTTCCGGTGCGGGCCAGCAAGTCGAGTTCCTCGTCGTTGAAGTGTATGCCGTGGGCGTACCAGACGTCAGGGCCAATGAACCCGCAGTCTTCCATTACCTTGAGCGGCCTGCGGCCGAGCGTTTTCACGCAGAAGTCAGTCTCGTCTGCGGTCTCCGCGAGGTGCGTGTGGAGCCTGGCTCCGTATTTCCGCGCCAGGTCGGCCGCGTCGCGCATCGAGCGTTCCGATACGGAGAACGGCGAGCATGGGGCCAGGGCAACGCGCCGCATCGAATCAGGCGCCCGGTCGTGGTACTTCCGGAGGGCTTCCTCGCTCTGGGCCAGGATCTCGTCCTCGTCCTGCACAACGCTGTCGGGCGGAAGACCGCCGTCCTTCTTCGAAAGCGACATGGAGCCGCGGGTCGGCGCGAATCGGAGGCCTATCTCGGCGGCCGCCTTGAACTGGATGCCGGGCAGGTCGCCAGTGAAGCTGCGGGGGTACAGGTAGTGGTGGTCGGTGGACAGCGTGCAGCCTGTCTTGGCGAGTTCCGCCATCGCGAGCATGCTTGACCAGTAGACCGCTTCCTCGTCGATGCCTTTCCAGACTTCGTAGAGGTAGACGAGCCAGTCGAAGAGCTTGGCGTCCTGGACTGCCGGCACGTTCCGTGTCAGCGTCTGGTAGAAATGGTGGTGCGTGTTCACCAGCCCGGGCATGACGACGTGGGCGCTTGCGTCGACGACTTCGCAGCTATCCTGCAAGCCGGCTGGTACGGCTAGGTTCTTGCCGATCTTCTTGATGCGCTTGCCTTCAATCAGCACGTCGACGCCCGCCAGGTCCTCGCTTGCGGAGCCGGCATTGGCGCCTGCCCCGCAGCGAGGTCGGACCACCCTGAAGCAGTCCTTGAGCAATATCACCTGAGTACCTCGGCGTTGAATTCGTTGATAATGACGTCCAGGTCAGCTGCCTGGGCGCGGAGTCCGCCCCAGTAATTGCGGTGGTCGTCCCACTGGGCGCGCAGTTCGTCCACGCCCTTGCCCAGCTGCTCCACCCAGCTGAAGTACTTGAGCTGGTGTATCCGGCGTTTGTCGACCTGTGACAATTCCATGACATGGTCGACGGATTGGCCCTGGATGCGGTCAAAGTCCTTGTCGGCCTGGCGCTGGGTATACGCGCCGCGCTCGGCGTTCATCTCCGCGATCCGGCTGCCGTACATGTCCATGGAATCGGTGAACATGGTGAACACCACGTCCGTCTCGTCCATTTCGTAGTACTTGGCCATTTTAATGGCGGCGACGAGGTTGCCGACGCCGGATATGCCCATCAGGTTCAGGCGGGCGATGGTTGCTGCGTCGACGCCCATCTCGGCCAGTACCTTGTGGCCGGCTGGTTCGTTGAACAGGCGGATAAAGCGGATCGGCAGCTCGTCATCCACGCCTATCGCTGCGTCGGTCTCGCGCATGTTGTGGATCCACGGGATGTGCTTGTCGCCGATGCCTTCGATGCGGTGGTCGCCGAAACCGTTTTCCAGGATGGTGGGGCACTGCAGGGCCTCGGCTACGCCGACCTTTGAACCGGGAAAGTGGTCGCGGATGTAGCTGCCCGAGCCCATGGTTCCCGCAGAGCCTGATGACAAGACTGCGCCGCCGACATGGTCGCCGGGTTTGGCGATTTTCTTGAAGACTTCGGCCATGGCAGGGCCGGTGACGTTATAGTGCCACAGGTGGTTGGGCAGCTGGTCGAACTGGTTGAAAATCACGCATTCTGGCCGGTTTTTCTCGATGTCTATGCACTTGTCGAAAATTTCCTTGACGTTGGACTCGCAGCCCGGTGTTGCGATGACTTCCTCGGCCATGGTCTTGAGCCAGGTGAAGCGCTCCTTGCTCATGCCGGCGGGGAGGATGGCCACCGACGGGCAGGACAGGAGGCGGGAGATGTATGCTCCGCCACGGCAGTAATTGCCGGTGCTCGGCCAGACGGCCTTCTTGCTCGTCGGATCAAAACGGCCGGTCACCAATTCGGGGAGGAGGCAAGACAGCGCCGCGCCGACCTTGTGAGCGCCGGTGGGGAACCACTTGCCGACGAGGCCGACGATGCGGGCCTTGGTGCCGGTGATGGAGCGCGGAATCTCGAAGTAGTTGACGTCGCCAAAGGTGCCACCCTTTTCCTTGGGCTCGTTGTGCCAGTTGACGCGGAACAGATTGCGGCTGTGTACATCCCACAGTCCTATGCTCTTGAGTTCGTCCTTGTATTTCTGGGGAATCTTGGACGGGTCGCGCATCTGCTCGTAGGTCGGAAGGATGATGCCCTTCTCCTTGCAGCGCTGTATGTTCTTCTTGCGTGCCTTCTCGTCAATCCTTAAATCGATCATGTGTCGCTCCTTATTAGTCGAGAAAAAAATTTGCCACGGAGGCACGGAGTCACGGAGCAAGAGAAAGAGGGCAAGGATAGAGAAAGATATACTTTATCTACCATTTTTCTGCTCTCTTCATCTCCGTGTCTCCGTGCCTCCGTGGTCTGATTCATCATTACAGGCCTAAGCCTTTCATGGCGCCGGCTACGTCTTTCAGGCCCGAACCGGTAAGCATCACGACGATGGTTTCGTCGGGGCGCAGGCCGGATTTGACCTTCTGGAAGCCTGCCCATGCCGCGCACGAACTCGGCTCCGAGAAGAGGCCAGCCTTGGAGGCCAGCTCCCGCTGGGCATCGAGTATCTGCGCGTCGGTGACGACGACCGCCTTGCCCTGGTGAGCCCTGAGCTTGGACAGGGCGTGGCTGCCGTTGCGCGGCACGTCGACCGCTATCGAATCGGCTATAGTGTCGCTCGACACCGGCTTGCCGAAGCTGCCGGCTGCCAACGCCCGGGCAATGGCGCTCGAGCCTTCCGCCTGGCAGGCCCAGACGGTCGGAACCTTCTGGATGCGCCCGAGCCTGACCAGGTCCTCGAAGCCCTTGTAGACTCCGGCGATTATGACGCCGTCGCCTACCGGCACGAAGACATGGTCAGGAGCGACGTAGTCCTTCTTCGCCAGCTCGGCAAGATGCCCGGCGCGTTTGGCTTCGCCCTCCCTCGCGCGCGCAAGGTCCCGCACCATCTCGAAGCTGACCGTCTTCTTGCCCTCGATTGTCAGCGGGTTGTACGCTGTGTTCCGCGACAGCACTCCTGTGGCCTTGCTGTAGGCCAGAGACTGGTCGAAGGCGACGTCGTATGTTCCGTCGACCTCCCTGAGTTCCGCCCCGTACTGCAGCACCTGGACGCGCTTGGCGACCGGGGCTTTTTTGGGGAGGAATACGGTGATCTTGAGGCCGGCCGCGGCTCCGACGCCGGACATGCTCGAGGCGGCGTTGCCGGTGCTCGCGAGCGCGATTTCGGTGATGCCGCGTTCCTTGGCGAAGCCCGCCACGAGGTAGGAGGCGCGATCCTTGAACGAACCGGTCGGCTCGCAGGTGTCGTCCTTCAGGAACAGCCTCGGGAAGCCTGTTTCGTCGCGAAGGCGCCGGGGTTCCCACATCGGCGTGTTGCCGACCGGCAGGGGAGGAAGGAATTCCTTCGATACCGGAAGGGGCACGTCATCCGGGCCCCCGTCGAACGTACCGTCCCATGCGCACTCGAGGACGCCCTCCAGCGGTCTTTCAGCCTGTTGCTTTGCCGAACAGGCGTCGCAGAGGTAGCGACCCGGCTCGATATCGTACTCGGCCCCACACTCGGGGCATTTATAAAACCACCTCACCAGTTACTCCTTCGCCTAAAGCATCCTTGGAACTACGGAAAAGAAAGACAAGAAAATCAGACCACGGAGACACGGTGTGCCGCGAGACTCGCAGCGCCGCAAGGGGGCTCTGGGGGATCGCGTACGTTTACGTACGAGCCCCAAGCGGCTACCGTTAGGGGGGATACCCCCCTAATACCCCCTGTGATTCTGCGCACTGCTCGAATCACACCGTGTCTCCGTGCCTCCGTGGCACGCTTCATTCCGTAGCCTCTTCCTCTTAAAGTTTGGCTGCTTCTAGCGCATAGGGAAGGGCGGCATAGAAGGCGGCGGCCTTCCAGAGATCGTCCACCCGCGTGGTCTCATTGGGAGCATGTGCCTGGTTCTCGTCCCCCGGGCCGAAGCCAATGCTCGGTATGCCGTGCCTTCCCGCGACGGCGACGGCGTTGGTCGAAAACGTCCACTTGTCGACGACCGGTGCCTTTTCGAACACGGCTTCGTGTGCGGCTATGCCCGCCTTGACGAAGGGATGGTCGGCGGGGAACTTCCAGGTCGGGAAGTACAGCTCCTGACGGTAGTCCTTGCCGGTCCAGCTCGGGATGGCGTATTCGGGCATCTTTACTTCCACGGCATCGACACCGGCGGCAAGTACGGCATCCTTGACTTGCTTCATCGCCATATCGGCGGTCTCTCCCCAGGTCAGGCGGCGGTCCAGGTAGAGCATCGCCTGGTCCGGTACCGCGCACTGCGATGGGCCGTGTACGTTGATCTGGGAAACGACGACGGTGCCCTTGCCGAGGAAGCCGTCATCGTCCGGTTTCAGCGCGGCATTCAGTTTTTCGATGGCCAGCGCGGCCTTGGCAGCCTTGTAAGCTGCCGACACTCCTCGTTCGGGAGCGGAGCCATGGCAGGAAACACCTTTCATGTGCACTTCCATCTCCATGCGTCCACGGTGTCCTCGATAGAGGCGAAGTGTCGTCGGCTCGGTGGAGACGAAGAAGTCGGGGACGAATTTTTCTTCCTCGATCAGGTACTTCCAGCACATGCCATCGCAGTCTTCTTCAATTATAGAGAAGACGAACCACACGCTGTAGTCGCCCGAGTACTTGAGTTCCTTGAGTATGCGACCCGCGGTGATCATTGCCGCCGCTCCGCCGGTCTGGTCGCTGGTGCCGCGTCCGTAGATGAGGCCGCCTTCTATGTCTCCTGAGAAAGGGTCGCGCTTCCATTGGGAACGATCGCCCACGCCGACGGTGTCGATATGGGCATCGATGACGAGTTTCTTCGGGCCATTCCCGACGCGGGCGAGCAGGTTTCCAAGGCCGTCGATGCGGACTTCATCGAAACCGGCCTTCTCGCACATGCTCTTGAGCAGCATGATGCGATCCTTTTCCTTGTTGCTCATCGCCGGCACCTTGATGATGCTCGAGAGGTTCTGCGCGGTCCAGTCCTTGTACGACTCGGCCTTGGCCCTGATTTCCTTGCCGTTCTGCATGCTCATTTCGTTTCCTCCATACGCTGCCATAATCTGCGCGTCTCGGACCTGCCCATGGCCGCGATGGCCCTGGTGTCAAAGAGCGGTTTCCTGTTCTTGACGATATATTTTCCGCCGACCATGGTCGAAGCGACCATGCGCGAACTCATGCCGAATGCCGCGTGACCCGCGACGTTGCCGCTCTCGAGCGGAGTCGGCGGATCGTAGTCCCAGAACGCGATGTCGGCCTCGTAGCCTGCTTCGATCCTGCCAAAACGCTTGCCGGGGAAATAGCGTTCCAGGAGTCGGTTGCCGTTCTGGAGCATTGCCAGGAAGGAATCCATCCACATCGTTCCGCCAGCGTCGTGGTGTTTGAAGAACGCGAAATTCGCTTCTTCGAGCATGTCGGAGCCGATGCCGTCGGTGCCCAGGACGGCGTTCCTGTACAACCCTATCTTGTCATTGTAACCCACGAAGTTGTTCATGTTCGATCGGGCGTTGTGGGCTATGAACGAGTCACGTTCGTTGACCAGTTCGACTTCGCTCGCCGACAGGAAGAGCCCGTGCCCCAGTATAGTCCTGGGGCCAAGCAACCCGGCCTCGTCGAGCCTGACGCATATGTCCTTGCCGTAGCGGTAGCGGGAATCGACGGCGTCGAATTTGTCCTCGGCGACGTGGATGTGGAGTCCCCTGCCGGTCGATTTGCACGCGGCCGAGAGAGCGGCCATGGTCCTGTCGTCGACAGTAAATGGCGCGTGTGCGCCGATCGCCGCCTCGACCATGGGCTCGCCGCCTGCCTTCCGCTCGGCATCGACGGCGTTCGCGAAGCGCACGTTCTCACGGACGCCTGAATCCGCCCCGGAGCGGCCGTTGCGGTCGGTCACCTCGTAGCACAGCACGCCGCGGATGCCCACCGTGTCGAAGCCCTCCCGCAGCACGTCGAGCGAGCCGTCGATGAATTCGGGGCTGGCGTGGTGGTCGACGACTGCCGTGACGCCCATGGCCGCCGCGTCGGCCGCTCCGGCCAGGCCGCTCGCGCGGACTATGCCCTCGTCCAGTGCGCGGTCGAGCCGCCACCACAGGTTGACGAGCTGCTGGGCAAAATCCTTGCTCGGCGCTATGGCTACCGACAGGCCGCGGGCCAAAGCCGAGTAGAAATGGTTGTGCGAGCACACGAGGCCGGGACTCGCGTAGCCGCCGGGAGACTCCCGCGAGGCGCCGGGGTATTTTGCCGCCAGGCTCTTGCCTGTTTCGACGATGGTCCGGCCGTCGATGGCTATGTCCATCGGCTCGGAAACCGAACCGGGGTGGAAATGGAGAACGCGTACGTTCTCGATGATCATCATACCCTGCCTCCGGCTACCAGGTAGCGGTGGGAATCGTAGACCGTCTGCGCGATGGTCAGTAGCGGCGCACCGGATGACGACTTGGTCCAGTCTGCCCAGGCGAGCGTCGAGACTGCTTCATCGGCGCCCGGAAAGTTGCGCACGACCAGGGCCGGTGTTGCCGCGTTGCCCGTGAAGGCGAAACCGGCGTTGGCGCTTGCGCGGAGCGATGCCTCGTTACCGAACAGCGTTGGCTTGCCTGCATAGGGTTTGCCGTCCCAGGGGCAGAAAAAGCCGCAGTTGCCGCACTCGTTGCACAGGTCGTCGACGTGGAGTATCTGGATGGCCTGGGTCAGGCTGCCATTCGGGGCTACCGGCAGGGCGAAGTTGGCCCTGTTCGGACACACCTCGACGCAGCGGAGGCAGGCTGATCCGCACGACAGGCAGCGCTGGGCTTCTCGCTGGACAAAGCCGGGGTGCTCGGGCGGCAGACCCGGAAGGGGCTCGCCACGCCTTGCCAGCTCGGCCTGGTCGGGAAGACCTGGTGCCATCCGCATGATAGTCGGTTCGATGCCGGCGGCCCTGAGGATGGCGTAGGCGGCAAGTCGTCCGTCTGCCTCGGCCGCTATGATGCTGGCGGGCCCGCGTCTGGCGTCGCCAGCGGCGTAGAGCCCGGGCTTGCTCGTCGCCATCGACGATGGATCGACGACGGGCAGACCATTCTTGCCTATCGCTGCGCCCAGTTCCTCGAACAGTCGGCGGTCGGGACTCTCGCCGACTGCCGCAATCACGAGATCGCAGGGCATGTCGCGGACGCGGTCCGACGGGACTGGCGACCGCCTGCCGGACGCGTCGGGCTCGCCGAGCGTCATTTCTCGAACGCGGAGCACTGGAAGGCTGCCGGCCGCGGCAGGCGACATGCGCTCTGGAAGGGAAAGCTCGGCATAGCTCGCGCCGTCAGCAAGCGCGGCTTCGAACTCCTCGCGGTCAGCCGGCATTTCGACCAGGGACCTTCGGTACAGGATGCTGACGGCCGGTTTCCCCGGCAGCCGGGCGGCGACGCGTGCGGCGTCCATGGCCGTGTTGCCGCCGCCGGTGACTACCACGGCCTTGTAGCCGTCGAAACCGCCAGAGTCGGAGGCTCCGTCATGTGCCGCCGCAAGGAATTCCAGCGCATCGACGACGCGGATTCCGGAACCTTCGAGCGGCAGTTCCCGGGGCACCGGAGCGCCTGTGGCCACGACCATGGCGGTGAAGCCGTCCCTGGAAAGCGCGTCCCGGTCGACCACGCCCGGGCGTCCCAGGCTGAATTCGGCGCCGAGCGCCCGTATCCTGTCGGTATCTGCGGTGATGTCTTCCCGCGAGATGCGGAAGGCGGGAATTACGTTGGCGGGAACGCCTCCCGGATGCCTGTCCTCGTCGAACACGGTCACCGGGTAGCCCTCAAGGGCGAGGTAGTGGGCGCATGACAGGCCCGCCGGACCCGCGCCTATCACTGCGGCCTTGCCCTTGCCGGTGATGGCCGGCTTCCTGACGGGCGGAATTGAGGCCGCTCGGGCGCAGGCCAATTTCATGGAGCGGATCTCCACCGGGCCTTCGTAGTCGACGCGGGAACAGGCGTACATGCACTGGTGGTCGCAGAGCACGCCGGTGATGTGCGGCAGGGGGTTGTCCGCGAGCACTATCGACAAGGCCTTTTTAGCGTCGCCGGATGCAAGCGCCTTCATGTAGGCAGGCGGCTTCTGGCCGGCCGGGCAGGCCTCGACGCAAGGCGCGGCGAAGCAGTCGGTAAACGGAAGGCTTTTCTTGATGGAGGCTTCGCCCTTCTTCCAGTCGCCGCGGTAGGTCTCGTCGTGGAGGGCCGCGTCGGCAAGCCTTGCGAGCCTGGCCGCGTCGGGCCTGGCTGGAACGCCTGCCAGGACTGCCCTGACAGCCTCCCTGGCCATCGGTTCCAGGCGGAGGTATCCGCCCGGTTTGAGTATGTCGGTGGCGACGGTCAGCGGCCCCAGGCCCGCGGCCATGCAGTCGAATGCGTTGTGGGCGCTCGCGCCGCCGCAGTACGAGAATGCGGGCGGCTCGGGCATCTCCGCGGCCATGCGGGCGGCCAGCCTGGCGGTTATCGGGAACAGAGCGCGGCCAGACATGTAGCGTTCGCCGCCGGGCATCCTGACCCCGTCGTTGACGTTGGCGAGGGTATTCGACAGCTTGACTCCGAAGCGGACGCCCTTGGCCGCGGCCTTGAGCCGAAGCGAGGCGACGAGGCCGAGCGCCGCGTCGAACTGCAGGTCGTGCTCGAAGGTGGGCCTCTTGACGATGATGCGCTGCCAGCCTGTCTCGTCAAGGATTCCCCTGACCTCGTCATAGCCCAGGAGGGTGGGATTGAGCTTCACGTAGGCGTCGAAGCCCTTTTCTTCTATTAAATAAGCGCCGATGCGTTCTATCTCTTCGGGCGGGCAACCATGCATCGTCGAAAGCGTCACCGAGTGAATCGGGCGCGAAGGGATTGCCTTCAGCGCAGTGCGGGCCCGGGCAGTCCCGTCGGCGCCGAAGGCTCGCGCGAACGAAGGCTCGGCGATCGCGGCCCTGGCATCTGCCATGGCCGTTTCCCATATCGGCGTGCCCGCGGGAGAACGCATGCCCTCGATGAAGGCGTCCATCTTCGGTCCCTTGATGCCATCCAGCGTGTAGCCGACCGACATGTTGAACATCAGCGCGCCCGGCTTTTCACCGAGAGCGGCGCGGAGCGCATGAATCGCTATCCACGCGCGAAGATACTCGGCCCTCGCCTCGTCGAGGAGGAGTTCCGTTGACCACTCGACGTTGTGGCCCTCGTCAAGCGCGTCGATGCACGGCTTGGCGATGTCGAGCCTGTCGTTCTCCTGCACCGTCTTGAGCTCGAAGACGCGGGCGCCTGCCAGCCAGGCCGCGACGATGTTCGGCGCGATCTGCGTATGCGGACCGGCAGCCGGACCCACGGGCAGGCCTATCCGCAGGCCGTTGACCGGAAATCCTGGAGACCCGGCTTCCAGTTCGAGGACGCGCCTCACGAGGGCGCCGGGAATGTCGTAAGCGCTGTCGCGCGCTGCCCATTCGCCTGTGATCCTGGTTAAAAGCTCCCTCATGGGAAGAGACTTCATTATCTTGCTCACCGGTACCCCCATCGAAGATGTTTTCCGTATCCGGCCCTGGCCACTATGCCCGCGGCCGCGTTCCCGCCCTTGTCAGCTTCGTGCGCGTCCCACACAGCCCGACCCCGTACAAACGTATGGAGTATCGAGCCTGCCAGGACCATCCCCTCGAACGGCGTAATGCTTCCCTTGCTCAACAGCCCGCTTCCCCTGACCAGATAGTCCCCGTGCGGATCGACAAGGACCAGGTCGGCATCCATGCCGACGGCTATCGATCCCTTGCGGCCCGACAGCCCGAATCTGGCTGCGGCCCCTCCGCCGGAGACCCGCAGGAAAGACTGGAGCGTCAGCCTGCCGGTCTTGTAGCCCCGCGCGTACAGGTAGGGAAAGAGCGTGCCCGTCCCGGGAATGCCGCCATAGTCGGTCCAGATGGAACCGGTGTTCTTTTCGGACTCCGGCGCAGGGGCGTGGTCGCTGGCACAGTACAGTATCGAGCCCGATGCGAGGAGATTCCACAACTGGTCGGCCTGGCCCCTGGATTTGACAGGCGGCGCCGTCTTGAGGGACGAACCCTTGGCTGCGAAATCGTCCCGGCAGAAAGCCAGGTAGTGGGGAGCGGTCTCGCAGCTCGCTCCCGATGCCGCCACGAGCCGGGCCGCCTCGGCGGTGCCGACGTGCACCACGTGAAGGCTCTCTTCATGGCCCTTCGCCGAAGCTATGGCCGCGGAGACAGCGGAGATTTCAGCGGATTCCGGCCGCGAGTCGACATAGTCGTCCCAGCTCGCACGCCTGCCTTCGGCCCCTGACCGCGCCTTCATGGCCTGTGTGGCGGGCACTACCATGGCTGGGTCTTCCGCGTGCAGGAGGAGCGGGCGCACCAGTCCGGATGCCTTGGCGATTGCACGACCGAGATCCATGGTGTCAACAGCGGTGAAGGTATCCATGCCCGATATGAGGTAGCACTTGAAGCCGACCACGTCAGGCGCCAGCTCGGCCATGTCCCGATCGAGCGCTTCCTCGACGCGGTGTCCCGAGACGCCCCCGAACAGCGCATAGTCCACGACGCCGTGGTTGCCCATCGCCGCGAGCTTTTCACGGAGATTGGCAGCGGTGGTCACCGGAGGCAGGCTGGTGCACGGCATGTCTATGACAGTGGTGACGCCACCGCGGGCGGCCGCCATCGTGCCGTGATAAAAGTCTTCGCGGTGGGTGAAGCCGGGTTCGTCGAAGTGGACATGGGGATCGATGGCTCCGGGGAAAACCTCGAGGCCGCTCGCGTCGATGACGTCCTCACCCGGAGCTGCCGCGATCGAGGCGGCTATCTCGACGATAGTCTCGCCTTCGATGCGGATGTCGCGCCTTTCGAGGGCGTCCCGGCCAGGGAGGGCGCAGAGGCCGCTCTGGATGATCATCTGGCCGCCTCCTGATCCGTTCCCGCCGGCAGCGGCTCGGTCATGAAAAGCATGGCCTTCTCCGGAGTCATCGGCAGGTCGTGCACCGATGGCGCCTCAGGGCGGGCCGCCTTGAGCGCGTCGAGCACGGCAAAGTAGCCGGCGATTCCGTACATCAGTGGCGGCTCGCCTACCGCCTTGGAATTGGCGACAGCCTTGGGGTTTGGACGGGTGAAAAATTCGACGTCCATCGCCGGCATGAAGTGCGCGTCCGGAAGCTTGTAGGTGGACAGCGTATCGGACAGGAGCCGACCTTCGTCGTCGAACTTGAGTTCCTCGAGCGCCGCCCAGCCAAGACCCTGGGCAAAGGCGCCTTCTATCTGGCCCATGTCGACGAGCGGATCAAGCGACTCGGCTATGTCGTGGACGATGAAGGCGTCGTCGAAACGGTAGCTGCCGCGCAGCACGTCGAGCGTCGCGGTGACGACGGCGCATCCGTAGACGTGGTACAGGAACGGCGTGCCGTGTTCGGCCTTCAAGTCGTAGTGGAGGCCCGGCGTCGCGTAGAATCCGTGGGCCGAGAGGTCGACCCGCCTCTCGTACGCCATGCCTGCCAGGTCCGCGAACGTCAGCCCGCCTGACCCGGCGCCCCTTGTGACTACCAGGCCGTCGACGATGTCCAGAGACTCCGGGGATGCGCCGAGCTTCTCGGCCGCAAGTGCGACAAGACGCTTGCGAATCTCGAGGCAGGCGACGCGGGCGGCCATCGCGTTGATGTCCGCTCCGGAACTGGCCGCCGTCGCCACCGTGTTTGCCACGGTCGTCGTCCTCGTGCTCTCGATGCGCACCTTCCCGATAGGCGCGCCAAGCGTCCTGGCCGAGACGAGGGCGATTTTTCTGCCGACGCCCTGGCCCATCTCTATGGCGCCGGTGCTCACCGACACCGAGCCGTCGTTGAACACGTGGACGAGCGCGCCGCCCTGGTTGAGCATGATTTTGGTGAAACTGATGCCGAAGCACAGGGGGAAGACGGCGGCTCCGCGCTTCTGCGCCTTGTTCGCGCGGTTGAAGGCCGCTATGCCTGCGCGGAGCTCCTTCCATCGGGCTTTCTCGAGGCAGCGATCGAATGTCTCCCTGGCGCGGACGTCTTCCATCTTCATGCCGTAATGGGACATGTCTCCCTCCGACAGCAGGTTCTTGCGCTGTATGTCCACGGGGTCCATCCCGAGTGCCCTGGCTGCCTTCTCTATGGCGCTTTCGATGACAAAGAGGCCCTGTGGCCCGCCAAAACCCCTGAACGCGGTGAAGGGCACGAGGTTTGTCCGGCACATCGTCCCGGTGGCGCGGACGTTGGGGATGTGGTAGGCGCCGGCCGCGTGGAAGAGGGTGCGCGGCAGTATCGCGGGCGACAGGTCGGTCGCGGCGCCCGCGTTCTGGTAATAGTCCGCCTCGAATGCCAGGATGGTGCCGTCCTTCTTGAGGCCTATCTTGTAGTCCGACGAGTACGGGTGGCGCTTGCCTGTGCTGACCATGTCGTCGCGTCGGTTGAGGTAGAGTTTGACGGGAAGGCCTGTCTTGACAGCACCGAGCGACGCGAGCGCCGCCCAGCCGGAAGCCTGGTCTTCCTTGCCGCCGAAGGCGCCGCCCAGGCGCCTTGTCTCCACCTCGACCAGATTCTTCGGCAGGCCGAGAACCCTGGCGATGATGGACTGCACTCCCGAGGGACTCTGGGTTCCGGAGAATACCCTGACGCCGCCCGAGTCCTCGGGGTAGGCGATGGCGCCCTGGGTCTCGAGGTAGACGTGTTCCTGGCCGCCCGATTCGACGCGCCCGGATACGACGACGTCGCAGGAGGCGAAGGCGGCTTCAGGATCGCCTGTCACCTGGGTCCGCGGCGACAGGATGATGTCGCCCCGCCTGAACGCGACGCGCGGGTCGACGACGACGGGCAGGTCCTGCCTCCCGGTAATGGCGACGCGGGCGGCCGAACGTCGGGCAACCGACCGTGACGGGGCGAGCACGAGGGCGAGCACCTGTCCCCGGAAGTGCCACTCGCCTGTCGCGAGCATCTGCTCGTCTGCCACGGCGGTGCCCAGCTGGTTGTCGCCGGGTACGTCGGCCGCAGTCAGCACGTGGACGCCAGGCGCGTAGGCCAGCGCGGCCGACGTATCGAGGCCCGTGAAGCTGCCATGGGCCGACGGCGAGCAGACGATCGCCGCGTGGAGCATGCCGGAATTCTCGGGCATGTCGTCGATGTATGTCGTCTTGCCCATCACGTTGAGTACGGAATCGGGGTTGCGTTTCATGCGAGGAGCTCCTCCTCGAGCATGAGCCGGGGCCACAGCCTCGTGAATGCCGCCCACGCCAGCCTTTCGAGCAGGCGCTTGCGATACACCGACGAGCCGCGGACGTCGCTCATCGGGCTGCCCGCGGCGGAGGCCAGGGAGCCGACCTCGCGGGCGAGAGCCGCCGAGGGTTTCCTGCCTGCCATGGCCTTCTCCACGTCCAGGAGCCGCAACGGGGTCGCCGCCACGCCTCCGGCGGAATACCTGGCCGCGGCTATCGTCCCGTCCGCCGCCATGCGGACGGCTACGGCGCAATTGACGGTGGCGATGTCTAGCCGTTCCCTCTTGCTCGCCTTCTCGAAAGCGAAGCGGGTCCAGCCGCCTTCGAACTCTATCCCGACCACCCGCTCTCCCTGGCGCAGGTCTATCTTCTTGTAGCCAAGGAAAAAGTCCTCGAGCGGTACCGAGCGTCGCCCCTTTTCTCCACCCGACATCTCGACTATGGCGCCGAGGGCAATCAGCATGGCCGTCATGTCCGCTATCGGGGACGCGTTGACGATGTTGCCGGCAAGCGTAGCGCGGTTGCGTATCGGCGGCGACGCTATCGAGAGTTCGCTGTCCTCTATGCCAGGCGCGGCTCCTCGGACGATGGGCGAGCCGAAGAAGTCGGTGACGGTCGCCGCTGGCCCGACGCTCACGAAGGCGAACTTGCCGGGCCGCGTACTCTCTGGCGGCAGTTCGACTATCCTTCTGGCTTCCGATCCCGAGTCGGTGAACGACGGCGCAAGCCCGTCTTCGGGGTCTGGATTCCGTACGAAGTAATCGGTGCCGCCGCCCAGCACCGGACCGGCAGTGTCGCCGTGGCCGGAGGCGGCAAGAGCGGGCGTGGACGCTTTTCCGGCCGGTTTCGGGGGCTTGGCCATCGCGGCCGCGAGGCCGGCGGGCAGCACGCGCCTCGAAGCGAGGACCGCGAGCCTCGGACCGAGCCCGAGCGGCAGGTCTGCGAACTCGAGCGCGAGCCTGGATGCGGCGCGGCGGATCGAGCCGTAGCCCGTGCAGCGGCATAGGTTGCCCTCGACGGCTACCATGGCCGCGATCGGGTCGACCCTGGCACCCGCGACGAGGTAGCCGGTCAGCGCCAGAACGAAACCAGGCGAGCAGAAGCCGCACTGACTGGCACCTTCATCGAGCATCGCTTCCATCACTGGCGTCAGGCCGGCTGATGAGAGCCCCTCGATGGTCACCAGGTGCCTGCCGTCCAGTTCGCCCATCGCCAGCGTGCACGAGGTGACGGATCGCCACTCGGTGTCGCCTGCCGGGCCTGAGCCGCCGAGGAGGACGAGGCATGCGCCGCAGTCGCCTTCGCGGCAACCTTCCTTGGTTCCCTTGAGTCCCGCCTCGTTGCGTATCCAGTCGAGGGACAGTGCTTCCTCCCGGACGGTGATTTCGAGGTCTGTCTCGTTGAGCCTGAACCTGATGTTTCGTGTCATGACCGGTCCTTTTCTGAAACAGTATCGACGACGAAATGCGGACCGCCCGATGCGGCCCGTACGTGCAGATGCCGCGTATGGTATTCGGTATGTATACCGGAATTGTACGACGTAGCCCTTTCAAAGGCAATGAGGAAGTGACTGTCTGTTGATTCGGGGGTGGAGTACCGGGGGCGCCGCCGGATTCGGCCTGAGAGCGTCAAGGCATTTTAAATAGTGATACCTGTTCGAACGTGTCAACGTCGACGAGACCCTTGTCGGTGATCTTGAGCGAGGGGATCACCGGCAGGGCCATGAACGAGAGGGTCATGAGGGGTGAGGCTCCCGGCATGCCTTCCATCCTGAAAAAATCTTCGAATAGAGCCAGCTTGGCGATGACTTCGTCAGCCGGCCTGTCGCTCATGAGGCCCGCGACAGGCAAGGCCAGTTCTGCAAGGACCGCGTCGCCGTCGGTGATGACGAAACCGCCCTTCATGGCGTTGAGCCTTCGTGCTGCCTTGAATATAGACGCGTCGTCCACGCCGGCGATGATCATGTTGTGCGAGTCGTGGCTGACGGTGGAACCCATCGCTCCGCGTTTCATCCTGAGGCCACGGATGAAGCCTTTGCCGATTGACCCCGAGCCGGTATGCCGCTCTATCACGAAAATCTTGATGATGTCGCGTGTCGTGTCGGAGACGCAAAGCCTTTCGGCTACTTTCGGGCGTTCCAGCGATGCGCCCGTGATGATCGAACCTGGCTGTGCCTCTATCACCCTTGCCAGGCCGCCCTCGTCGGGGATGCGGAAGTCTTTCTCCTCGAGCCATTTGATGTTGACCGAGTCGCGGAGCGGAGGCACGAGTACCGAACCGCCCATCTTCTCGTAGCCGGCAGTCGGAACTCCGCCCTTGGCGATGATTTCGCCTGCCTTGAACACGATGTCCGCGCGGAAGTCAGCTGGATCGGAAAAAGCGACGAGGTCGGCCTTGTAGCCGGGCGCTATCGCTCCCGACCGCCTGAGGCCATAGTAGAGGGCGGGGTTGTGGCACGCCATCCTGAGAGCGTCGAGTAGCGGCACGCCGCCGGAGACGAGCGCCCGCAGCGCGGCGTCTATGTGGCCTTCGGTGGCTATGTCGTTCGGGTGGCGGTCGTCGGTGCACAGCATCATGCGGCGGATTGTCTCGCCGTTCATCGCGGGTATAAGGTTTTCCAGGTCGCGGGCGCTCGATCCGAGTCGGGCCATGATCCACATGCCCTTGCCGAGTTTGGCGAGCGCTTCCTCGGGGGTGGTGGCTTCGTGGTCGCTGCGGATCCCCGAAAGGGCGTACGCCGACAGGTCGCGGCCGGACAGCCCCGGCGCGTGGCCGTCAATGGCTTTGCCCGCTTCCCAGAACAGGGAGATCTTGTCCATGATACGCGGGTCGGCGGCCAGGACGCCGGGGTAGTTCATCACCTCGCCGAGGCCCAGGACCCGCTCGTCCCGCGCGAAACGGGCCAGGTCGGAGGCGAAGAGCGAAGCCCCTGCCGTATCGAAGTGCGTCGCGGGCACGCAGGAAGGAACCATGATGTAGACATCCAGGGGAATGCCGTCGGAAGCGCGGAGCATCCAGTTGATGCCATCGTGGCCGAGTACGTTCGCTATCTCGTGCGGGTCGGCGATGATTGCCGTGGTACCGCGGGGCGCGACCATCCTCGCGTATTCGACCGGGGACAGAAGGCTCGATTCTATGTGGACATGCGCGTCGACCAGGCCCGGGCAAAGGTACTTGCCTCCGAGGTCCAGAGTCCTTCTGGCCTCGAGCCCGTCATTGACGCCGACTATGTAGCCCCGGTACACCGACACCACGGCCCCGTCGACGATACGCCCGCGAAAAAAATCCACCATGCGGCAATCGATGAGGTTGATATCCGCGGGTGTCCGTCCCCGGGCAACGTCGATGTAGTCGGTTTTAAGCATTTCTTGTCACTTCGAACCCGGGGAAGCCGGGTAGTTGGCATTGTTACCGGATTCTTGTTCTTTGTCAAATACCCAATTCCGGGGAGGCCGACGGGTTGCGTCCGCCGAAGGGCCAAATATTGAAGGAAAAAAAATCCATTGCCAAAATGGAAAAGGGAGCGTACGCTCACGACGATCATCGATCCTCCCCATTCTCAGTGTAGGATGGGGTAGGACGGACCAAAACCACCTTTAGGAGGCTGTAAGTTGGAACAGTTATTCAAGCTTAAAGCGCACGGCACGACGGTGCGGACAGAGATCATGGCCGGAATCACGACGTTCATGACGATGGCCTACATCCTCGCCGTCAACCCCGGCATCCTGAGCGCGACGGGCATGCCCGCCGGCGGCGTCTTCACGGCGACAGCGCTCTCCGCCATGATCGCGACCATCATCATGGCCCTGATCGCCAACCTGCCGATCGCCCTGGCCCCGGGCATGGGACTCAACGCGTTCTTCGCGTTTACCGTCGTGCTCGGCATGGGCTATTCATGGCAGCTCGCCCTTACCGCGGTATTCGTAGAAGGCATCATCTTCATACTGATGTCGCTCTTCAACATCCGTGAGGCCATCATCAATTCCATCCCGGCCAACATCAAGAAGGCTGTGGCGGTAGGCATCGGCCTGTTCATCGCGTTCATCGGCTTCCAGAACGCCGGCATCGTCGTCAACAACGACGCCACCCTCGTCAGCCTCGGCAGCATCACCAAGGGCCCGGCCCTCGTGGCGCTCATCGGCCTCGTGATCATGGGCGTCCTGCTCGCGTTCAAGGTCAAGGGCGCCCTGCTCATCGGCATAATCGCCACAACGATAGTAGGCATACCCTTCGGCGTCACCACCGTTCCCCAGGGCTGGAACCCGATAAGCGCTCCCGCGGCGCCGATACTCTTCCAGTTCCAGTTCGACAAATTGCTGACGCTCGACTTCTTCGTCGTCATGTTCACGTTCCTCTTCGTCGACATCTTCGACACTATCGGCACGCTGCTCGGCGTGGCCACCCAGGCTGGGCTTATCGACAAGAACGGCCAGATCCCGAAGGTCAAGCAGGCGCTTCTCGCCGACGCCATCGGCACAGTCGCCGGCGCCTGCCTTGGCACCTCGACCGTGACTTCGTACGTCGAGAGCGCTTCCGGCGTCGCCGAGGGCGGACGCACGGGCCTCACGTCGCTGACGACCGGCATACTGTTCGGTCTCGCGCTGTTCCTGTCGCCGCTGTTCCTGCTCGTTCCGGGCGCCGCTACCGCACCGGCACTCATAATCGTCGGCCTCTTCATGCTGAGCCCGGTCAAGGAACTGAACCTGACCGACTTCACTGAGGCGATACCCGCTTTCCTGACGATGATCATGATGCCGCTGACGTACAGCATAGCCGAGGGCCTCGTCTTCGGTATCCTGTCCTACATCCTGCTCAAGGCGCTTACGGGCAAGTACAAGGACATTTCCGTGGTCACCTGGATAGTCGGCGGATTCTTCATCCTGAAGCATTTGCTGTAAATATAAATATTATATAGAGTTACCAAGAATGTGCCACGGAGACACGGAGACACGGAGAAGGATATATTAAAGATGGGGTGAAAGGAAGAATCGGATTTCCCGAACTATTCCCTTCACCCTGTCCCCCTCTGTGTCTCTATGTTTAAAATTGTGTTGAAAGCTCATTCCTTGAGCTTGTGTTTCACGTCCTTGTACGAACCCATCATGATCGACACCGGTTCCAGCGCCGGGACGTTCTCGCAGATTATCTTGACTATCACCGTCATCGGTACGGCGAGCACGAGGCCCCAGAATCCCCAGAGCCAGCCCCAGGCCGACAGCGATACTATAATGATGAACGGAGACAGCCCCAGGTTCTGACCCTGCACGCGCGGCTCGACGATGTTGCCGAGTATCATGTTGACACCGAGCATGGTCGCGGCCGCCCCGATGATTGGTGCCGGCGTCGGCCAGAACTGGACGAGAGCGAATAGCGTCACGCCGAACCCGGCAACGATCGACCCTATGTTAGGTATGAAGTTGAGGATGAATGATATCACTCCCCAGACGATGGGGAAGTCCACCCCGATCCAGGCAAGGAGCGACCCGACGAGAACGCCGGTCGCCAGGCTGATGAAGAACTTTGCGCTCAGGTACCTGGCCACCTGCTTTACGACGTCCGCGACTATCTTCTGTATCCTCGTCGACATGATTCCGACGAACGCCAGTTCTATGCGCTTCCTGAAATGGCCTATCTCCAGGAGCAGGAAGACGACGAACAATATCACCATGACCGTGTCGGTGAGGAAGCCCAGGAACGATTCCGAGGTGGCGAGCGCTATCGCCTGGACCCGCTCGCGGATGCCGAGCTGGCCCCAGAGGTTCTGCATCAGGCTGATGTGTTCGTTGTAGGGTAGGCTGAACGCCTTGGCCACCACGATGTAGAGGGCGGTGAAGCGTTCCTCGTACTTGGGGTACAATGTCAGAATCGTCCTGGCGCTGCTGAAGAGTATGACGCCGACCACATAGACGCCTACGCCGATGACCAGTACGACGATGACGGCTCCTATCGCCCGGGGAATCTTGATTTTCTCAAGCAGGATGACCACCGGCTCGAGCACGAAGGTCAGCAAGACCGCTATCATGAAGGGCAGGAACACCGACGCGGTGAGTTTCAGTGCCGCCACCGCCAGGCAAAGCGCCATGAATCCCAGGAGAAACAGGTTGAGCCTCGCGAAGCTGGCTCCTCGGTATCGTTCTTCGGTCATGATGCGGACCTCCTAGCTCGATCGCTGCACGGTCTGTTTCGAGACGTAGGCTTCGCCGCAGCCCGCCACCTTGCGGATGTTCTCCAGCCAGCCTTTGGCTTCGCTCTCGGTCGGGTACGGGCCTATGCGCACGCGGTACCAGGTAACCCCGTCAAGATCCTTGACGGTGATGAGCGTCGAAAGGCCCTTTGACGCAAGCTCTCGCTGGAGGTCGTCGGCGCGCGAGCGGCTGGCGAACGCGGCTGCCTGTATCCAGTATTCGGCAACGGTCCTCGGAGCCGCGGGCTTGGCCGCCAGCTTTGGCTGGGCCGAGCCGGCGCTCTGGGCTGCCGCGGGTTTTGGCGCGACCGGGGCGGATGCCGCTGGCGTATACGGCTTGGCCACCACGGCCGTCGTTGCCGGCTGGGCCGTGCCGGTCATCGCCGCCGGCGCGGGCTTGTCGCCGTAGACGATGATGATGTCGGAGCCGGCGCTCTGCGTGGCAGCGTCCGGCGGGACGGGAACGGGAGCCGGTACGACGGTCCTGACGTACTCGTCTGGCGATGCGGAACGCGGCGGCGCCACGGCCGCCACCGTCGCCGGCGCTCCCGAGTCCGCGCCGCGCGGGTAGACCAGGGCCAGGGCGACGCCGGATGTGACGACGAGCACGATGACGACGGATAGCACCGTCCACAGAACTTTCTTCGTTTCCAACGGCATAGCCCCTCCACTGCGCAGCGTTCGACTACGCTACTCTTCGTATATCGGAATACGGAGCCGCCTAGTTGAGCCTTCGCGCCGAAATGATTGACCCGATGGACCGTCCAAGTTCGCGCTCCAGCCTGCCCGCGTTGCCCGAGTTTCCAACGATGATTCGCAGGCTATCATACCGGCGACCGGCCGCCCAGAGCGGGCGTTGCATGGCCATCCTGGCGAGAGCGGCCCGCGGCCCCAGTCCGTCACGGCGCCATGCCCGCAGGAGCCGGATCGGGAGAGCCGCCCGTATCTCGATGATGGCATCGCATTCTTTCGCCACCGGCAGACGGTAAAGCAGGGCAGCATCGACGCAGGCCAGCTCGCCAGCCATCACGACGGCCTCGGCCACCAGGGCGTTCATGGCTGGGTGGACCAGGGCTTCGTAGCTCTCGAGCAGGGCGTGATCCGAAAACACGATTGCGCCGATGGCGCGCCTGTCGGGCTTGCCATCGGCGCCCAGGACCCGCTGTCCGAACAGGTCAGCGACCGCCGCCGCCGACAGCTCGAGAGCGCGGTGACCCAAGTCATCGACATCGACGATGGCCCAGCCGGCGGCCCGGAGTATTGCCGCGGCCGTGCTCTTGCCCGTGCAGTAGCCGCCGGTCAGGCCGAGTATCAATGCATGTCTCCCCACGATCTGGCGGTCTCGACGCCGACCCGGAGCGGTACAGACAGCTGGACCGCGCTCGTCATCGCCGCCTCGACGGCCAGGGAGACCGCGGGAGCATCCGCCTCGTCCACTTCGATTATAAGCTCGTCGTGCACCTGCAGCAGCAGCCTGGCTGCCGGAAAGCGCTCGCGGAGGACGGCGTCGACCTTGAGCATGGCCAGCTTGACGACATCGGCAGCCGAACCCTGTATCGGCGTGTTTCCGCCGATACGCTCGGCTCCCTGGCGCCCGTTGGCGTTGCGGCTGTCAATGGCGCGTATCGGGCGGCGCCTGCCGAGCAGCGTCGTCACGTAGCCGTCGCGCCTGGCGGCCTCGACGGTGTCCCTGATGAAGGCGGCGATTCCTGCGTACCGTTCGAAGTAGGCGTCGATGAATTTCTGCGCCTCGCTTCGCGGAATTCCCAGCTCCCGCGCCAGCCGGAAGGCGCCCATGCCGTAGATGACGCCGAAGTTGATCGTCTTGGCCGCCCGCCGCTCGGCCTGGCTGACCTCCGCCTCGGCCTTGCCGAGAATCAGGGCGGCGGTGCGCCTGTGCACGTCGGAGCCGTCCAGGAAGGCCTTTGCAAGCTCGGGATCGCCCGACAGGTGGGCGAATACGACCAGTTCTATCTGTGAGTAGTCCGCGGATACAAGGACCTTTCCCGGAGCGGCGACAAAGGCCTTGCGGATGCGGCGGCCCTCCTCCTCCCGCACCGGGATGTTCTGGAGGTTGGGGTCGCGGCTGGAAAGGCGTCCGGTGGCGGTCCCGGTCTGCACGTAATGCGTCCTTATGCGCGGATCGACCGCGGCGAGTTCGAGGAGGGCATCGACGTAGGTGCTCTTGAGCTTCTGCAAGGTCCGGTGCCTGAGGATGCGCTCCGGTACCGGATCCTCCCTTGCCAGCTCCTCGAGTACCGAGATGTCGGTTGAAAAGCCGGTCTTGGTCTTCTTGCCGGTCGAAAGCTTCCGCTCGACGAAGAGTATCTCCTGCAGCTGCTTGGGAGAGTTCATGTTGAATTCGTGGCCGACCATGGTCCAGGTCTCAGCCTGCACCCGGGCAAGCTCCTCGTCGAGCTCCTTGCCATAGGCGGACAGAGCCGCCGCGTCGACCAGGATGCCAAGGCGCTCCATCCTGGCCAGGAGCGACAGTACGGGCATCTCGACTCCTGCGAACAGCTCGGAGAGCCCCTTTTCTTCGAGCTCGGCCTGGAGCAGAACCTTGAGCCTGAGCGCCATGAAGGCGTCCTCTGCGCCATAGGGTGCCGCTTTGGCTATAGGAACCCTGGAGAACGGCGTGTCCTTGGGGGCCAGCTCCGCGTACGGCGTGCCGGCAAAGCCCAGGTACGAAGCCCCGAGGCTCTCCAGCTTGAGCGAATCCCGCTCCGGGTCGACGAGCCATGCGGCTATCATCGTGTCCCACGGCGCGCAGAGGATGGGTGCGCCCCAGTTTTCCATGACGTGCATGTCGAATTTGAGGTTCTGTCCGACAACGACGATATCGGCGCGGGCCAGCAGCGGTGCGATGATGCGCCTGGCGGCCTCCGAAGACAGGCAGGCAGCGTCGGGGGACGACAGCGGCACGAAGCAGGCCGAGTCGGTCGTCACCGCTATCGAAAATCCGACAGGCATCGTGCGCATCTCGTCCAGCGAATCGGTCTCGCAGTCGAAGGCGAAAATTCCCGCGCGTGTCGCCTCGTCGACCCAGCGGTGGAGGCCAGCCTCGTCAAGGACGAGTTCGTGCGTGCCGGCCCTGGAGAACGACTCGGGCACCTGCGGCCTGGGCTTCATCTCTGCCTGCGGCACAGCCGGAGGCGCTACCGACGGCGCTACCGACGGCGCTACCGACGGCGCCGCGGGTGGCAATGGTTGTGTCGCGAAAAGGTCCCCCGGCTCAGGCTGGAGAGCCCCCGATCCATCGGCGGCGCCGAGACCATCGGCGACTTTGCGGGTCGCCAGGCTCCTCATGCCTTCGCGCATGAAAACGACGCTGGCAGCGTCGCGGTCGAAGCGGGGCACGACCAGCTCGTCCAGGGAGGCTACCGACAGGGGCGCGTCGTAGGCGAGCGTTATGAGCTCGCGCGACAGCATGGCGCTGCCCCTGCCGCTCTCGAGCTTCTTGCGGAGGCTGTCGGGTTTGACCTCGGCCAGATGTTCCCATATAGCGTCGAACGACCCGAACTCGGACAGGAGCTTGAGAGCCGTCTTGTCGCCGACGCCGGGCACGCCGGGGACATTGTCGGAGGCATCGCCTGTCAGCGACAGGTAGTCGAGTATCCGTTCGGGCGGCACGCCCCATTCCTCTTCGACCTCGCCCGGCCCGATGAGGATGAAGCCCTGGTCGCGATCCGGCCTGAGCGCCCTCACCGTGCCGCCGACAAGCTGCAGGAGGTCCTTGTCGCTGGAGATGATGTAGCACTGCCTGCCCTCGGCGCGGCAGCGGGCTGCCATGGTCGCTATGAGGTCGTCGGCCTCGTATCGGTCGGCGCGCAGCATAGGCACGCCCAGGAGTCCGAGTATCTCTTCGACCATCGGAATCTGGGAGAACAGGTCTTCGGGGGTCTTGGCCCTGGTCGCCTTGTAGGCGTCGAACATTTCGTGGCGGAAAGTAGGCACGCGCGAGTCGAATACCGCCGCGAAGGCTGTCGGCTTGTAGCGGTCCCATAGCTGGAACAGGCTGCGGTAAAAGCCGAATACGGCGGAGACGTTGTCTCCCCGGGGATTGCGCAGAGGCTTCGATATGAAGGCGAAATACGACCTGTATATGACGCCGTAGGCATCGAGGAGGAAGAGGGGTTCCATGGGCCGTAGGATACGCCCTGTCGCCCCGTTCCGGCAAGCGGGACTTGAGGGATCAGCCCTTGATGTCGAGGGCCGTGGGCTCCGCCGCCGAAGCGTAGACGCTCTTGCGCTTGGCGTACGGATTGTTGACGCTCATGATCTCGTGACGGAGCATTTCCATCCTCTGCTTGAGGAGGGCACGGTTCTCCGTATTGCGGACAATGACCTCGTCCTTGAGTTCCGAGAGCGTTGACCGGAGTTCGGCTACTCCTTCGGGCTCCACGCCGGAGTAGGCTGCCCGGTACATGTCCTCGAGAGGATCGATTACCTTCTGGACGGCGAAGATATCGGAAACGATGCCCTGCTCCAGTTCGACGTGCGCGACAAGGGCGTCTACGTCGCCCGTTTCTATATCCGAGCGCTGGCTTTCGAGGAGAGCCATGTAGTCCTTGAATTTGTCGCGCTGCCTGACCAAGAGTTCGCGGAAACGCCTGAGAACCGCTACTCTTTCGTCGAGCTCTTCCCTGGACAGGCGGGCTTCTGGGGGCATCGCAAGGATCCTAGCCGGCTATGTTGACGCCGGAGCGGTGCTCGTCGCCCGAACCCTGCGCCTTGGTCGCGGCCACGACCCATGCGCCTGCCAGTTCGGCAAGCATGGAGCGGATGGTCTTGACCCTGGACAGGTCCTTGACGATGTTGGACTCGGATAGTTCCCTGTTGAAATAGACGTACAAGGAAAAAAGATCACGGGCTATGTCGCCGCCCGCTTCGAAGTCGAGGCTCGCCATCAGCTCGGTTATGATGTCCTGGACCTTGCAGATGGCCTTGTTCACCTTTTCAATGTTGGCCGGCTTCTTCTTGAGGTCGGTGTCGAGGTAGTCTATGGCGCGGTCACACTGCTTGACTGCTTCTTCATATAACATGACGACGAGCTGGCCTGGGCCAGCCGTACGCACTCGAGTTTCCCTGTAGGCTGCTAGCGGATTCTGGGTCATCTCGATTTCCCCTCCTCTGTTCTTCTTCTTTACCTATCGGAACGGGAATCCCTAGCTTTAGAGCCAATTCCAAAAGTCCGTTGCTTTTGGCAGTTTCATTCGTCGCCGAGTGTTCCGGTCTCGTGCCAGGTCTCGATGATGCGGAACGCGTCATTCATCTTCGTGGCGGTCTCGGTGGCCTTTTTCTGGCCATCGGACGTCGAGCCGTGCATGTCGGGGTGGTGTTCCTTGAGCAGTCGTTTGTACGCCGCCTTTGCCTCGAGGAACGACGCGCCGTACTCAAGTCCCAGAATCCTGTAGGCCGCGGCGAGTTTGGGCGGCGGACCAGAAGGGCGGGCTGGACGGTAAGGGGCCTCGCTGGCCCGCCTGCGGGAGTCTTGCTCGCGGCGAAGCCGTTCCTGGGCCTCCTTGTCGTCATCGAGGAATGCGTCGAGCTCCTCCATGGCCTCGTCGAAGAAGGGGTCGCCCGAACGCTGGCGCCGAGGCTCGCCGCCGGGGTCGGCAAAAGGACGCTCGCTCGGGGCATCCGTCCGAATCCACGATTTAAGAAGGTCGCCGAAGCGGTCGAAGAGTTGATCCACGCTGGACATACTAGGTATACTCTAACGAAAGCCCGCCCGAGAGGCAATACAACCATAGTGCGCAAGGACGCCGATGCATACCAACAGACCGACGGTGGCCGTCTATGGCGGAGCCAATCTCGATATCCAGGCCAGGTGCCGCGCGCCTTACCGGCCGGGCGACTCGAATCCGGGCACTTCGGCAATGGCAGCCGGCGGGGTAGGACGCAACATCGCGGAGAATCTGGCCAGGATGGGCCTGGCTACCGAGCTGGTCACGGTTTTCGGTGGCGACGAATCCGCCTCGTACCTGGCCGCTCGCTGCAGGTCGGCCGGCGTCGAGGTGGGTCGGTCGCTGATGCTGCCGGACATGGAGACTTCACGCTATGTGTGCATCCTCGACGTCGATGGAAGCCTCGTCGGCGCAGTCGCCGCGATGGACATCATCGATCATTTCGGGCCGGCCGAGCTCGCCGCCCGTTACGAGCCGGGTGACGAGGCGAAAATCGTCGTCATCGACGCCAACCTTCCCGCCGAAACGATTGCCGCGGCCGCCAGACGCTGGAAGGACAAACCCTTGCTGCTCGATTCGGTTTCGGTTGCCAAAGCCGGCAAAGCCGCCTCTGTCGTCGGCAGCTTCTCCATCGTCAAGCCCAACCGCCACGAGGCCAGAGCGTTGCTCGGACTGCCCGTGGGCGCCGTGGATGAAACGGCCGTCGACGCCATGGCGGACGCGAGGAGTTCGGCTCTGGCCTTGCTCGCCATGGGTGTCCGGGAAGCCTTCGTTTCGCTCGGGCCGCTTGGCCTGCTATGGGCAGGCAAGGATGGAATCGGCATCGCCAGGCCGCTTGCCATGCCGGTGCTCAATGTTTCCGGAGCGGGTGACGCCGCCACTGCCGCGCTTGCGTGGTCCACGGTGCGGGGGCTCGACACCGCCTCCAAGGCGTCGTTCGCGGTCGCCGCCGCGTCGCTGTGCGCGTCCTGCCCGGACGCCGTCGCCACCGGCATGAATGCCGACAGGCTTGCAGAACTTGTACGAGGAGCAGTCAATGAACGCATATCTTGACCTGAGCGACGAGGTTGCGGAGGCGCTTGAAAGAGGCGCTCCTGTCGTGGCGCTCGAATCGACTATCATATCCCACGGCATGCCGTATCCCCGCAACGCCGAAACCGCGCTGGCGGTAGAGGCCGCGGTGCGCGCGGCGGGAGCGGTGCCGGCGACAATAGCGATAATCGGCGGCAGGCTCAAGGCCGGCCTGACCGCCGACCAGATAGGGCTCCTTGGCGAACGCGGCCACAATGTCGCCAAGGTCAGCCGCCGCGACGTGGCCCGCATAGTCGCCGATGGGCAGGATGGCGCCACCACCGTCGCCGCAACGATGATAGTCGCCGAAATGGCCGGCATACGCGTTTTCGCGACCGGCGGTATAGGCGGCGTCCACCGCGGCGCCGAGCGGTCCATGGACGTGTCGGCCGACCTCGACGAGCTGGCGCGCACCGGCGTCGCCGTCGTCTGCGCCGGCGCCAAGAGCATCCTCGACATACCCAAGACCCTCGAGTACCTGGAAACCAAGGGCGTTCCCGTCGTCGTATTCCGCGGCGACGAATTCCCCGCCTTCTACACGAGCCGCTCCGGCCTCCGCGCCGAACTGCGCATGGATTCGGTTGCCGCAATCGCGGCCATGCTCAAGACCAAGTGGGACCTGGGGCTCTCGGGCGGCGCGGTCATCGCCAACCCCATCCCCGTGGAATATGAGATGCCCGCCCCTGTCATAAACGCCGCCATCGACCAGGCGCTCGCCGAAGCGGCGTCCGCCGGAGTCCGCGGCAAGGACGTCACGCCCTTCCTCCTGGCCAGGGTCAAGGACCTGACCGGCGGAGACAGCCTCGAGTCCAACATCGCGCTCGTCATGAACAATGCGAGGCTCGCTTCGGAGATCGCGATGGAGTACCACCGCAAGCAATGACTCGCCATATCATGGCTTGACAGCCCGGATTACCGGATATATCCTTTGCGTGTACGTTAACGCTAGTTGAATAACGGATACCGCAAAGGGAGATTGCCATGGATACGAAACGTGATCTCGTATTGGGTCTAGACTTCGGATCCGATTCGGTACGAGCCCTGCTCGTGGATGCGGCGGACGGGACGGAGCTGTCCTGGGGTGTCGAGAACTACCCTCGTTGGACCGACGGGCTCTATTGCGACCCGCAAGCCAATCGATTCCGTCAGCACCCCCTCGACTATCTGGAAAGCATGGAGAAAGCCGTGAGCACGGCCCTGGCTGGAATACCCGGCGCCGCCGCGAGAGTCAGGGGAATCGGCGTCGATACGACCGGTTCCACGCCCGTTCTGGCCGACGGCTCGGGAACTCCGCTCGCCCTCGTCAAGGGTTTCGAAGATGAACCGGATGCCATGTTCATCCTGTGGAAGGATCATACGTCCATCAAGGAAGCCGCAGACATCAATGAGCTCGCCCATTCCTGGGGCGGAATCGACTATACTAAATTCTCCGGCGGCGTCTATTCCTCGGAATGGTTCTGGGCCAAGGCCCTGCATGTCCTCCGGGCCAACAGGAAGGTCGCCGCCGCCACCAGGACCATCGTCGAGCACTGCGACTGGATACCCGCCGTACTGACCGGGAACACGTCCCTGGACACGCTCAAGAGGGGTCGCTGCCCGGCCGGGCACAAGTCACTCTGGCATGAAAGCTGGGGAGGCTACCCCTCGTCCGATTTCCTCGGACGTCTCCACAAGGATCTCCCGAAGCTTGCGGCGAGTCTCGGAAGGGTTACCTTCACGTCGGACGCCCCCGCCGGCGTTCTTTCGCCTGAGTGGGCGGAGCGCCTCGGCCTCGCCGCGACGACGACGGTTGCCGTTGGCGCCTTCGACGCGCATATGGGCGCAGTGGGAGGCGGCGTGAGGCCAGGAACCTTCCTCCGCATCATGGGCACGAGCACCTGCGACATCATGGTGGGTTCGAGGCCCGCCGCGCAGGACGATGAGCGACCCATACACGGCATCTGCGGCCAGGTCGACGGCTCCGTGATTCCCGGCTTGATAGGCTATGAGGCGGGACAGTCGGCGTACGGCGACCTATTCGCGTGGTGGAAGCAGATCCTGTCATTTCCCCTTCACCTGGCGGACCGCGGCGATCCCGCCATATCGAGGCTCCTCGATACTATCGAGGCGGATATCATCTCGAAGATCGACGCCGAGGCCAAAGCGCTCCCTCCCGGAGGGCGCACCGGCGCCCACGGGCGCGGAGTGCTTGCCCTCGACTGGATGAACGGCCGGCGTACGCCCGACGCGGACCAGGCGCTTACCGGCGCACTCACGGGGCTCTCTCTCGGTACCACGGCCGCGGACGTCTACCGGGCGCTCGTCGAGGCAGCCGCTTTCGGATCACGCGCCATAGTCGAGCGATGCAGGAGCGAAGGAGTCGCCGTCGAGCGCGTAGCCGCCATCGGCGGGGTCGCCAGGAAGAGTTCATTCGTCATGCAGACCCTCTCGGACGTACTGGGCCTGGATATCAGCGTCACGAAGAGCGACCAGTCATGCGCGCTCGGCGCCGCCATGTTCGCGTCCGTGGCCGCCGCGATGTACCCGGACGTGCTCGCCGCCCAGAAAGCCATGGGCCCGCCTGTGGAGACGGTCTACAAACCCGACGGGAAACGGCACAAGGTCTACGACGGTATTTATGCGGAGTATCGCAAGCTCGCGGCGTTCGAGGAGAAGACCGCCCACGGGCGCGACTAAGGAGGAAATCATGGTACGAGACGCTTTCGAATTCTGGTTCGTAACCGGCAGCCAGCATCTCTATGGCGAGCAGACTCTCGGCAAGGTCGCCGAGCATTCCGCCCGGATAGCCGAATTCCTCGGGACGAAATTGCCCGTCAGGGTCGTATGCAAGCCAACGCTCACTACGCCTGACGCAATTCAGGCCCTCTGCCAGGAGGCGAGCGCCTCGAAGACGTGCGCGGGCCTCATCATGTGGATGCACACATTCTCCCCGGCCAAGATGTGGATCGCGGGCCTCATGGCCCTGTCGAAGCCGGTGCTCCACCTCCACACGCAGTACAACTCAAGCATCCCGTGGTCGACCATCGATATGGATTTCATGAACCTGAACCAATCCGCCCATGGCGACCGCGAGTTCGGTTTCATATGCGCCCGCCTCCGCATGCCGCGCAAGGTCGTGGTCGGATTCTATGAGGACGCCGAAACTATCGCGCGCGTGGACACATGGAGCCGCGCCGCCCTGGCCGTAGCCGATGGCCGCCGGTTGCGCGTCGCGCGCTTCGGGGACAATATGCGCGAGGTGGCCGTGACCGAGGGTGACAAGGTCGAGGCGCAGATACGCTTCGGCTGGGCCGTCAACGGATACGGTCTCGGCGGCCTCGCCGAAGGAGTCGCCGGGGCGTCCGAGAAGGCGGTGAACGATCTAGTCGAACGGTACAGGGAAGAATACGACTTCGCGCCTGGCGCCGATTCGGGGACGGGGCTCGAGGCGGTCCGGGGGCAGGCCAGGATCGAAATCGCCATGCGCCGTATCCTCGAGGCCGCGGGCGCGAAGGCGTTCACCACCACCTTCGAGGATCTGCACGGCCTCGCCCAATTGCCCGGACTGGCCGTCCAGCGGCTCATGGCCGATGGATACGGTTTCGGCGCGGAGGGGGACTGGAAAACGGCGTCGCTCGTGCGAGCCATGAAGATCATGGCCGAAGGGCTCCCCGGCGGCACGTCGTTCATGGAAGACTACACGTATCACTTCGAGCCGGGCAACGGGCTCGTGCTTGGAGCCCATATGCTCGAAGTATGTCCCTCCATCGCGAAGGACAGGCCGAGGCTCGAGGTGCACCCACTTGGCATAGGCGGCAAGTCGGATCCCGCCCGCCTCGTTTTCGACGCCGCTACGGGTCCCGCGCTCAACGCGAGCATCGTCGACGTGGGCGGTCGGTTCAGGCTCATCCTCAACGCGGTGCGGTCGGTCGATATCCCCTCTCCCATGCCGAGGCTTCCCGTGGCGCGCGTGGTATGGAAGCCGGAGCCCAGCCTCGAACTCGGCGCCCAGGCATGGATACTCGCGGGTGGAGCCCACCACACCGGCTACTCCACGGCCCTCGCCATCGAGCACCTCGAGGACTGGGCGGAGATGATGCAGGTGGAGTGCCTCGTCATCGACAAGAGCCTCGATATACGCGCCTTCCGCAACGAGATCCGCGCGAACGATGTCATCTGGCGCGGGTGACCCCATGGGAGGATACGGAGATCTGCAGGAAGAGGCATTTCGAGCCAATATGGAAATCAAGGCGCGTTCGCTCGCGATCTATACGTGGGGGAACGTATCCGCCTTCGATCCGCTCCGGGCCGTATTCGCCATAAAGCCCTCTGGAGTCGCGTATGAAGAACTCAGCCCGGATCGGATGGTCGTGGTTGACCTCGAATACCGGGTAGTGGAAGGCGGGCTCAAGCCCTCGTCCGACATGAAGACGCATGCCGTCCTCTACCGTTCCTTCGGCGCCGCCGGCGTTCGCGGGATCACGCATACACACTCGACCTACGCTACGTCCTGGGCCCAGGCCAGACTCGATATTCCCCTCTTTGGAACCACGCACGCGGACCACTTGGCCGTGCCCGTTCCATGTACTGAATACCTCGATGAAAAGGCAACTGGAGGGGACTATGAGGAGAATACCGGCAAGCTGATAGTCGATACCTTCAAGGCGCGCGACCTGGCGCCGATGGAGGTCGGGATGGTCCTCGTCGGCGGGCACGGCCCCTTTGCCTGGGGCGGGAGCGCGGCCGCGTCGGTGTACAACGCGACCGTGCTCGAGGAAGTAGCCAGGATGGCGGCAATAACTGTCAGCCTGGGGAACGGCGAACCGATGCTTCCTCCCTGGATAATACGCAAGCACTGGGAGCGGAAGCACGGAACGAGCGCCTACTACGGGCAGGAACGGGCATGAGCGGAGTATGCTCCTTCACATGACCGTAAAGGAAATCGCCGGGCTCGCGGGAGTATCGATCGGGACCGTCGACCGTGTCCTGCACGGACGGGGCCGCGTATCGGGGACTACTCGCGAACGCATCGAGGCCATCGTCCTGGAACACGGATACAGGCCCAATCCCATTGCCCGCCACCTGAAACTCGGGAAAGATTACCGTTTCGTCGCGCTCATGCCGGGGGCCGGGAATGACGAGGGCTACTGGCTTCTCGCCATGGAAGGAGTCCGGGAATCGGCGGCGGGTATCGCGTCATTCGGCGTAACCGTGGAGATAGTCACATTCGATCGTGATAGAAAAGGAGCGGCCGTCGCGGCTCTCGAATCCATACCCGTGGAGAGCCTGGACGGCCTGCTTGCCGCGCCGGTCGAGACCGGGGATCTGGGCCCCGCGCTTGGTCGCCTCTGTCCCAGGCTTCCCGTCGTCTTCTTCGACGCCGAGACAACGAAAGCGGAACCGATGATCGCCATCGTCCAGGATCCGCTCCGCTCGGGCCTGCTCGCCGGACGCCTGCTTGACTCCTTCTGTCCGCGGCAGGGTGCCTTGACGAGGCGTTTCGCCATCGTGAACCCGCACCTCCGCGACGAGCATCTCTCCAGGCGCGTGGACGGCGTCGCCTCGTATTTCTCGTCAATTTCCCGAAGTGCCGGGGTCGAGCTCGTCCGTATCTCGATGGACGGCGGATCCCGCCCGGCCGCCGAGGAACTCGCCAGAGAGTCCTCCCTTTCCCGTTTCGACGGTGTTGTCGTCGTGAATGCCCAGGTGGCTGAAATCGTCGGAACGCTCGAACCACGCCCGCGCATCATCGGGTACGATCTTGTGCCCGCGAATGTTTCCTTGCTGCGCGAAGGCCGCATCGACGCCCTCATTTCCCAGGATCCCGCCTTTCAGGCGGGCGAGGGCATTCGAGCCCTCTACCGGAGCGTCGTGCTCGGGGAACGGCCAGCAGCCCGCGAGCTGCGCGCGCCTCTCGATGTGTATTTCGCGGAAAATCTCCCGGAATAGGATAGCCGTAGGGGCGGACCGGAACCTCCGCCCGGCGACTCAGCCGTTGGCCGTAGTGCTGTCCGGCGGAAGCGGTTTCGCCTGTTTCGATTTGCCGCTCCGCCTCGATTCGAAGACGCCCTGCATGAGGCAGAACAGGAAGACGAGGAAGCCTATGGCTATTCTCGTCCACCACGAGTTGAGAGTCCCCTGGAATACTATCAGTATCTGGATGGTCCCATATACCAGCACCCCGAATACCGTACCCAGGACGCTGCCCACGCCTCCCGTAAGCAGGGTTCCGCCGATTACCACGGTTGCGATCGCGTCCATTTCCATGTTTGCGCCGTTGAGGGCATAGCCTGAAAGCGTGTAGAAGGTGAACACGATTCCGGCGAGCGCCGAGCAGAAACCGCTGAGCGCATAGATCAGGATCTTCGTTCGCGCCACCGGCAAGCCCATGAGGAGAGCCGACTGCTCGTTGCCGCCGATCGCGTACACGGTTCTCCCGAACTTGGTGGAACGGGAGATGAACATCCCCGCCAGGACGACAGCCAACGCTATGACTACGCTGGGCGAGATGAAATTGGAGCCGATGACGTTGAACTGGCTGTTCGCCATCTTCTGCCAGAATACATCGTTGATCCCGATGGTATCGATGCTGACCACGTAGCACAGGCCCCGTGCGAGATACAAGCCGGCCAGAGTAATGATGAAGGGCGGCAAGTCGAAAGCCTGGATAATGGCGCCCATGAGCAGGCCAAGAGCCGCTCCGATCAGGAGGACGACTGGAATCACGAACGCGGGATCCCAATGTGATTTCTCAAGGAGGCTCGAAGTAACCATCGTGGACAGGGCAAGGACGGACCCGACGGAGAGGTCTATTCCTCCCGAGATGATGACGAAGGTCATCCCTACACCAAGGATGAGCAGGTACGCGTTGTCGATGAGCAGGTTCAGGAAATTCTGCGCCGCGAAGAATCCTGAGAAGAGTATCGAACCCGTTCCGAACATGAAGATGAACAGCCCGAGCGTAACGAGGACAGGCAAGTTCTTCTGGTCGATCGAGAATCGCTTTTTCATGACGAAAGCTCCTTTTTCCCGAACAGGTCCGCGACCATGGAACGGAGCTTGGTCGACTGCAGCAGGCTGACGATAAGGACGACCAGGGCTATGACTATCTTCGCGATCTCCGGAGGCACGCCGAAGGCGTAGATGGTCGTCGTAAGGGTCTGGACAATCAATGCGCCCACCATGCTCCCCATCAGGTAGAATTTGCCGCCGTTCAACGAAGTGCCGCCGAGCACCACCGCAAGTATCGCGCTCATCTCGTATCCGAGGCCCGCGTTGTTGCCGTCTGCGCTCATGACGGTCGAGCATACGACCAATCCTGAAATGCCGGCGCAGAGCCCGCTGAACGAGTAGATCCAGAATACAAGGTTCTTCGCCTTGATACCGGCAAAGCGTGCGGCCGTTGGATTGATGCCGACCGCCTCTATGAACAAGCCGAGCGCCGTCCGCCTCGTGGCCAGCATCGTCAGTACGACGATGAAGGCGACGATGTAAATCGAGAACGGTAAACCGAGGAGGTAGCCTTGCCCGAGTATGGCGAAGGGCTTCACGTAGAGCCATACTATCATCGCGTTGGTCGTCACCATCGCGATTCCGCGCCCCGCTACTGACAGTATCAGTGTCGCGATGATGGGTTGCATGCCGACGCGGGAAATGAGCATGCCGTTCCACATCCCCGCCAGCAATGAAACGGCCAGCGCCGCCGCCATGGCCAGTTCGACAGGATACTTGGGATTGCCCTTGATATCCCCTCCGATCAGCATCGCAACGACGCCCGCCGAGATCGCCACTATTGATCCGACGGATATGTCTATTCCGTGTGTCGCGATGACGAGCGTGAGGCCGACGGCAAGGAGCATTATTGGCGCGGCGTTCTTTATGATATCGATCACGTTGCCGAATAAATGCCCATCCTTGATCTCGACACGGAAGAAATGGGGGGTGAAGAACATATTGAACGCGAAAAGGATGGCGAGTGCGACGAGCGGCCAGAAAATTTTCCTTTGAGTCAGTGTTGCCCACCACGACATATTCATTTCCCTCCTGCGATGGTCTGCATGATTTTGCTCTCGGTCATCTCGTCGCTGCGTAACTCGGCGATGACCGCCTTGTCCCTCAGGACGGCTATCGTATCGCTGCAGCGTATGACTTCTTCGAATTCTGAGGAAATGAAGATGACGCCCAGACCCTTTCCACCTAAATCCAGAATTTGTTCCATGATCTCGAGCTTCGCGCCGATGTCTATTCCCCGGGTAGGTTCGTCGAGTATGAGTATGAAAGGTTTTGTAGCGAGCCAGCGAGCCAGCATCACTTTTTGCTGGTTGCCGCCCGAGAGCTTTCCGACGAGCATGTCAGCGCCGGGAGCCTTGATGCTCAGAGACTTGATCAGGGCATCCGCGATTTCCATCTGTCGCTTCACCGAGACGTATCGCAAGGCGCCTCTCTTGGCCTGGAAGGCCATGATGATGTTCTCGCGAATAGTGAGTTCAGGGAAGATTCCCTCGCTTTTCCTGTCCTCTGAGCAGAAGCCGATTCCCGCCATCATTGCGCTGCGGGGGGAAGCAATGTTCGACTTCTTTCCTTTTATGAATATCTCCCCCTCGTCGGCGTCGTTGATTCCGAACAGGAGCCTCGCGATTTCGGTCCTGCCCGAACCCAGGAGCCCGGCCAGTCCAAGCACCTCGCCCGAGTACAGATCCAGGTTGAAAGGCGCGATCGAGCCCTGCAACCCGAGATCCCTGACGCGCAGGAGCGAGTTCTCCTCCGCGCGTGATCCAGTCCTGGCTTTGCCAGCCTTGCCGCTTCCGGATGAGTAGCTGAATTCGGAGAGCTCCTTGCCGAGCATTTTCATGATCAGGTCCAGCTTCGGGAGTTCCTCTGTCCTGTATTCCCCGATTGAACAACCGTTCTTGAGGATCGTTATCCTGTCCGCTATCTGATACGTCTGGTCGAGGAAATGCGTGATGAACAGGATCGCCATGCCTTCGTCCCGCAACTTCCCGATCACCTTGAAAAGCTGTTCCACCTCACTCTCGTCGAGGCTGGATGTCGGCTCGTCGAGAATCAGGACTTTTGCGGCAGAATCGAGGACGCGGGCTATGGCGACCATCTGTTGCACGGCGATGGAATAGGACGATAACATCCGCGTGACATCTATTTCTATGTTTAGCCGTGACAGGACCTCTTCCGCCTTCCGGGTAGTCGCCTGCCAGTCTATACTTCCCAGCCTCATCGGCTCCTTGCCGATGGAAATATTCTCCGCGACCGAGAGGTTGAGGCAGAGGTTGATTTCCTGGTAAACGGTGTTTATTCCCAATTTCTGGGCCGAGAGCGGAGAATCCGGCCGTATCGGTCGTCCCTCCAGTTGAACTTCGCCCGAATCCTGCCTGTACACGCCTGTAATCACCTTGACCAGGGTGGACTTGCCGGCTCCGTTCTGTCCCATGACGGCATGTACCTCGCCTCTGAAAAGGCGAAAGTCAACGTTTGAAAGAGCCTTCACTCCAGGGAAGCTCTTGCATATTCCGCTCATCTTCAGGATTGGCTCTGATTCCGCCATGGTTACCTCGCAGAAATAGTGATGGCAAAGATTTCCGGAAAGACCAATCGG
>CAZNXK010000004.1:0-45849 GCA_964576835.1 uncultured Treponemataceae bacterium
AGGGGTTTCGAGGCGGTTCCCGCCGCACTCGCACTCGATCCGCTCTGGCGGCTCACGCCCTACGACTGGAGCAGCTTCGCCATCATGTGGGACGCGGAAAGGCTCGCCAACCCGCCAGCCTCGCTCGAAGACCTGACCAAGGCCGAATACGCCAGAAAGCTCATTCTCATGGATCCGCGGACGTCGACCCCGGGCCTCGGGTTTGTCGCCTGGACGAAGGCGGCGTACGGTGACGGGATGGCTGACTACTGGAAACGCCTCAAGCCGTCGATCCTGACCATGTCGCCAGGTTGGGACTCGGGCTACGGACTCTTCACCTCGGGCGAGGCCCCGCTGGTGATATCGTACACGACGAGCGCGGCGTACCACGCCGAGTACGAAAGCGCCGGGCGCTACAAGGCACTGGAATTCCCGGAGGGACATCCGGTCCAGATAGAAGGGGCTGGCATCGTTGCGAAGGCCAGGCACCGCAAGGCCGCGGAAGCGTTCATCGACTACATGCTGACTTCGGAATTCCAGTCGGCCCTGCCTTTGACCAACTGGATGTATCCCGTCGTACCGGGCGTCGAGCTGCCTGCAAGCTACGCCTATTCTCCAAAACCCGCGAATACTCTACCGGTTGATGCCGCCGCCCTCGACGCGGCCGTCAAGACCGCCCTCGACGCGCTCCAGACGCCCTGATCTCGATGAAGACGGAGCGAGCCAGGCAGGCTTTTCATCCCGGCGCCGTACTGCTACCGGCGTTCGCGGCTCTCCTGCTTGTCCCGCTTTTCGCGGCTTTCGCGCCGCTCTTCGACGGAGGAGCCATCCCCAACCTTGTCAGGGCATTCTCCGAGCCTCGTTTCGCGAGGTCGTTTTCCTACGGACTGTCTCAGGCCGCCGCCAGCGCAGCCCTGGCCGCAGTCATCGGCCTGCCTGGCGCCTTCCTGCTCGCAAAGCGGCGGTTTCCCGGCAAACGCATCCTGTCCGCGCTGTCCGCCGTGCCGTTCTGCGTCCCGCCTTTGATAATCGCCATAGGCTTCGTGCTGTATTATGGACGGGAAGGTTTTCTGAACCAGGCGCTCATGTCGATGCTGGGGCTCGACGAACCGCCGATCCGCTTCCTGTACTCGTTCGCCGGCGTCGTAATGGCCCACGGCTTCTACAATTTTCCGGTCGTCATGAGCTTCGTCGGCGACGCCTGGGCCTCGTCGCCGAAACGGCACGAGGACGCCGCGAGGCTATTGGGCGCTTCCGAGAGGCGGGTCTTCTTGACGGTGACGCTGCCGTCCATAATGCCGGCCATCGGGGCCGCGCTGTCGCTGGTGTTCCTCATGTGTTTTTACAGTTTCGTCATCGTGCTGCTGTTCGGCGGCCCCGGTGTGGGAACGCCTGAAGTCGAGTTGTACCGCGCGGCACGATTCGAGTTCGACAGGCCCTTGGCGAGCGCGTTTGCGCTTGTCGAGACGCTGGTAGCGATGCTCGCCCTTGCGGTCTACGGAACATTCGAGCGGCACGCCGGGCTTGACCGGCGTGAGGCCGAGCGCGCCGCATCAGCTGGTTTCGCAAGCCGACTTGGCGTCGCGGCAGCCTTGCTGTACGGCGCATTCATCGTCCTGTGCTTCGTGGGCCCGCTTGGGTCGATACTCGTGGAGTCGCTCAGGCTCAGGACGGCCTCACGCGGCGCATCCTCTTTCGGTTTGGGAAACTACGTCTCGCTGTTCGCCAGGCGGGGCTTTGCGGCGGCAGCGCTCAATACGATTGCGCTGGGCCTGTCCAGCGCGACGATTGCCGCTGCGACCGGTTTTGCCTTTTCGGTCGGGCTCAAACGGACAACGTCTACGCTGGCCTCGAAGGTTCTGCCGCTGCTGCCGCTCGGCGTCTCGAGCGTCGTGATGGCCTATGGCTGGAATGCGGCGCTTGGCAGGCCCTCGGTTTTCGCGCTGGCCGCGGTACAGGCAGTCTCGGCCTACCCTTTCGTCCTCAGGGCTATCCAGTCGTCTGTCGGGCTGTCCGATGAGCGCTATGTCGAAGCGGCACGCACGCTCGGCTCCACGCGGCTCGGTTCGGCGCTCAGGGTACGGCTGCCAATGGCCGCTCCGTCGCTTGCCTCGGGATTCGCGCTGGCCTTCGCCATGAGCGCAGGCGACGCCAATGCTATCATAGCAGCGCCAGTCGGGGGCTTCGAGACTATCGCCCTCATGCTCTACAGGCTTGCCGGTGCGTACCGCCTGAACGAGGCATGCGCAGCCGCCGTTGTCCTCGCCATGGTCACCGGTTTCATATTCTTTCTGAAGGATGTGCGTGATGGTATCGCTTGAACTCGTAGGGCTCACCAAGGCATGGCCTGACGAGACGGTGGACGTCTCTCTTTCGGCAGAGGCAGGCAAGGTCCTCGCCGTTGCCGGGCCCTCTGGTTGCGGCAAGACCACGATGCTGAGGATGGTTGCGGGCCTTGAACGGCCTGACTCCGGCAGGGTCATCGTTGGCGGCCGCGATGTAAGCGGCACGGAACCGAGCGGTCGCGGCATTGGCATGGTGTTCCAGGATTATGCGTTGTTCCCGCACCTGAACGTCTACGGCAACGTTGCGTACGGGCTTCGCCTCCGCCGCTTGGGACGCGCAGAACTGCGCGCCAGGGTTGATAAGCTGCTCGCCGCTGTCGGCCTTGCCGGATACGAGCGCCGTAAACCCCACGAGCTGTCCGGCGGCGAGCGGCAGCGCGTCGCGCTGGCCCGGACGCTCGCGGTGGAACCCTCGGTCGTGCTGTTCGACGAACCGCTATCGTCGCTCGACGCCGCGCTCCGCAAGCGGCTGAGGGCCGATATCGTAGACGAGCAACGGCGGCTCGGTTTTACCGCCGTCTACGTTACGCACGACCTCGAAGAGGCCATGGCCATCGGAGACACCCTTGCCGTGATGGATGATGGCAAGGTCATGCAGTGCGCCCCTCCCCGCGAGCTTTGGGAGAATCCGGCCGGCGTGGAGGTGGCGCGGTTCATGGGCAGCGGCCCCTGCCTGCCGATACTGCGCTTCGAGCGTGTTGGAGGTTTCGCCTGCGCCATCACCTCGACCGGAAGCTTCAGAATGGCGGAGAATGTGGCAGATAGCGCAATGGAGGAAGGAGCGTTCCTGTTCTTCGAAAGAAGTGCCGCTATACCGAGCGCTGCCGGAACCTTTGAGGCGAAGTGCCTGCGCGCTGACTTCGCCGGTGACGCGGTGGATTGCGTCATGGAGGCGGGCGGAGAGCGCTTCACCCTTCGCTTCCGCAAGGACGAAGCGCCTTCAAGCGGAGAAGCGGGCAGGTTCCAGGTCCCGGACGCTACGATACGCGTCCTTCAGTCACGGTATCCGTAGCCGCTGAGCTTGTTGAACAGGGTCCTCCTCGTTATGCCGAGCTCGATGGCGCTCGTTTCGCGTTTCCCCTGATTCCGCCCTATCGAAGCCAGTATGGCAAGGCGTTCGAGTTCAGCCAGCCGATAGGGATTGCCGTCCTTGTCGACGAACGGGTCCGCGCAGCCGGGCGCGGATACTGCATGCGACGGCTGTGCCGGCGGCAAGCCTCGTGGCCCCGAACCGAGCTGAAAATCGGCGGCGTGCAACTGATCGCCGTCAGCCAGGATGAGGGCGCGCTCCACCGCGTTCGACAGCTCGCGGACGTTCCCCGGAAACGGATAGGCGGCTATCAAGCCCAGCGCGTCCGGTGCCAGGGTCGCCCCTTTCCTGCCCAAGAGCGGCGACAAGGCTTCGACGAAATGCATTGCCAGCGTGGCGGCGTCACCAGGCCGCTCCCTGAGCGGTGGCAAGTGTATCCTTACCACGTTGATGCGGTAATAGAGATCCTCCCGGAATGTTCCTTCGGCGACCATAGCCTCGAGGTCCCTGTTCGTCGCGGCGACTATCCTGACATCGACGGGTACACCCTTCGTGCCGCCAAGCCGTGTCACCTTGCGTTCCTGAATGGCCCGCAGGATCTTTACCTGCATATTCTGAGGCATCTCTCCTAGCTCGTCGAGAAAAAGCGTGCCGCCGTCCGCCAGCTCGAAAAGCCCCAGTTTGCGGTCGGCTGCCCCGGTGAAAGCACCTTTCTCGTAGCCGAACAGCTCGCTTTCGAGAAGGGTATCCGGTATGGCGCCAAGGTTGACGGCGACGAATGACCCCGGCCTGCCTGAACGCTCGTGTACGAGACGGGCGGCTACCTCCTTGCCTGAACCGCTTTCGCCGGTGATGAGCACCGTGGACGGAGTCGGCCCTGCCCGGTCGATGAGCCTGAGCGCCTCGACGACGGCCGGACTGCTTCCTATCATCCGCAGGCGCTCGCCAGCCGGCCTGCGCGCGACCTCATGGTCGGCGCTCAGCCGCCTGTCGCGTACTGCTTTCCGTAGCCGCATCAAGAGCTCGTCGGGGTCGAAGGGCTTGACGAGGTAGTCGCAGGCTCCGAGCCGCATCGCCTCGACCGCGTCCCTGACATCGCCGTGAGCGCTCATCATTATCACCGGAAGCGTCAGCCCCTCGTCCTTGATCCATCTCAGGAGGGATATGCCGTCGAGCCGGGGCATGCGGATGTCGAGCACGGCGGCATCGAACGATTCGTCGGACAGGAAGGTCTTTGCCTTGGCTCCGTCGGGTGACAGTACGGCCTCTATCGATTCAGCCTCGAGAAAGGTGCCCATGGACGAAAGCAGGTTCGGTTCGTCGTCGGCGACTATTATGCGCATACCGTTTTCCCTCATACGAGTGAAGAAATTTGTATTGACCAGAGAGGTGACACTATACTCTAGCGCATGGCGATATACGGAGTAAACCGCAGGGTCCGGGAAGCGATCATGGCGGGCATATTCTATTCCGACGACAGCTCTTTCCTCATGGACGCGGTTGACGAAGCGATCAGGAACGCAGCTGCGGTACAAGGCGACTCGGTAGACGCCCGGCCGCTGGCGATACTGTCACCGCACGCCGCTTTCGCCTATTCAGGCGCGGTCCAGGCCGCGGCCTGGGCTGCCGCCAGGGCACGGCAGATCGACAGGGTGGTGATCCTGGCGCCAATCCGCCGGCCGGGCGAGACTGCGGCTTATCTGCCTGAAGCCTCGGTCTTCCAGACGCCGATAGGCGATGTCGAGGTAGACACGGGAGCCTGCGCCGATCTTGAATCGTGCAGCACGCTTTTTTCGTCCAACGACCTGCCGCACCTCGAGAGCCATGCCATAGAAGTCCAGCTTCCGTTCATGCGCAGGATGTTCCCAAATGCCCTGCTCGTGCCGGTCTTGCTCGGCAGCGACGACAGGGTAGTTGAAAGCGTCTCGCGGGCCATCGACATGGTTTTCGGCGATGACATGGAAAAAATCCTGGTCGTGGCTTCCTCGAACCTGGCTTCATCCATGATAGCGGCCGACGCCGGGAAACGTTCCGACGATTTACTCGCTTCCATCCTGTCAGGCGACTGGCGCATCGTAGCCAAGCACCGGGAGACAGTCGGAGCGGTGGTCATGGCGGCTACCATGGCACTGCAGTCGATGAAGGGAGCCAGGGGCCGCCTGCTTGTCCGCCTCGATTCGCGGGGACACAACAGGGCGCCTTCGGAGCGGATCGTGCATTACGGTGCGCTTGCCTGGTACGAAGGAGCCATTCCATGAGTGTCGTATTGACGAGCGATGACAAAGCCGCATTGCTGGCAACGGCGCGCGAAGCCATCGCATCAAGCATCGAAGGCCGCAGCCCCAGGTGGCCTGAATGCGGCACTGCCGCCTCGGGGCAGTACGGCGCCTTCGTCACCCTCAACAAGAGATCGTTGGCCGGGCGCCGGCTGCTCCGTGGATGCATTGGCAGGATGACCGCTTCTGAACCGCTGTACAAGACGGTCAGGATGATGGCCGCTGCCGCAGCATTCGACGACCCACGGTTCCCGCCCGTCGGCGACAGGGAAATCGAGAGCATCGACGTGGAAATATCGGTGCTCTCGCCGTTCGAGCCTTGCGCTCCCGACGACGTGAGCCCGGGCATGCACGGCGTCTATCTGGTCCGGGGCTACCGTTCCGGCGTCTTCCTTCCGCAGGTCGCGCCGGAGCAGGGCTGGGACAGGCACGAACTCCTCGAGCAGCTGTGCGTCAAGGCAGGGCTCGAACCGGGAGCCTACCTGCTGCCAGACGCCAAATTGTACCGTTTCACCGCTACGGTGTTCGGGGAGCTCGAAGCCTGAGCTGAGCCACTATCATGCCTCCCAGCATCAGCGCGCAGCCGAGGAGTTCCCTTGTTCCGAGCCGCTCGCCGAGGAAAAGAAAACCTGCCAGAACGGCAAAGGGCGACTCGAGCGCCATTATGATCGAGGCGCGTGACGGATGAGCCTTGCTCTGCGCCACCGCCTGCAGAGTATACGCAATACCTATGCTGAATAGGCCGCCGTAAGCGACAGGCAGAGCGGCCGCGACGAAATCCGATGCAATCAGCGTCTCGGTCAGGGCGGCGCTTGCCCAGCATATGGCGGAGCATACGGCGAACTGGACGCAGGCAAGAGCGATAGGGTCGACCCTTGACGCCCAGCGGTCGAGCACGAGGATGTGGGCAGTCCAGAAGAAGGCGCTTGCGAATACCAGCACGTCGCCGCGGTTGATGGCGGCTTCGCCGGCGAAAGACAGCAGATAGAGCCCGCCGAGCGCGAAACCAGCTCCCAGCCAGGTGAGCGCAGGGGTCTTCTTGCCCAGGAACATGGCGGCGATGGGGACGAGCACGACATAGAGGCCGGTTATGAAACCAGCCTTGCCGGCGCTCGTGTACTGAAGTCCGGATTGCTGCAGGGCTGCCGCGACGGCGAGCACCATGCCGGCCGCCAGCCCCGGTGCCAGCGAGGCCTTGAACGCGCCGATGCCTGTCCGGCGGGCAAGCAGTACGGGGACCAATGCCAGCGCGCCTACCGCGAATCTGGCGGCGTTGTATGAAAAAGGTCCGAGGTTTTGCATGCCCAGCCGCTGGGCCACAAAGCCCGTACCCCATATCGCCGCCGTAATGATAAGAAGCGCTTCATAGCGCATCGACACGGGAATGCCATGTTTGCCTGCCATGGGCGCGATAGTATACGCGGAGAGCGGCGTCATCAAGAGCGCGCCCGTTCTGTCGCCCGGCGGCCGGTTTGCGTGGTATCATCGGTACCGTGAACACGAACATCCTGCGTTTCCTGGCGCTTGCCGTTAGTGCCGCCGTTCTCGCCATGCTGCTGTCGTCGTGCTGGTACACGAGGCAGGCCGCGTATTTCCTGTCTGAGCGCGCGAGATCCCGCCCCGTGGGCAGAGTCGCCGCCAACGCTGACTTGCCCGTCACGGTGCATGACCTGTTCGCGACAGTCGAACGAGTGCGCAATTTCGCTGTCGATATAGCGGGACTGACGACAGGAAAAAACTACACCCGCTACGTAGCCGTCGACAAGAGCTACGTAGCCGACGTTGTCTCGGCGTGCGCGTCCGACTCGTTCGAAAGGCATTACTGGCGCTACCCCTTCGTCGGCGCCCTGCCCTACAAGGGCTTCTACAGGAAAATCGACGCCACCAGGGAGGCCGCGCGGCTCAAGTCGGCGGGCCTCGATGTCATAGTCCGCGAGGTGGAGGCCTTCAGCTCGCTGGGCTATTTCACCGATCCCTTGTACTCGTTCATGGCCTCGTACGACGAGGACGTCGTAGCCGAGCTTGTCATCCACGAATCAGCCCACGCCACGCTGTTCATCAAGGGTGCCGACCAGTTCAACGAGGAATTCGCCACGTTCCTGGGACGGAAGGGAGCGGAACTCTACCTCGCCTCAGTCTACGGGGACGATTCGCCGGAGCTGCTCAGGCGAAGGGAACGGGAGGCCGGGGGGAAATTCTTCGTCGGTTTCCTCCGGGAGACGGCGAGGCTTCTCGAGGCCATCTATGACGACGACTCGATTCAGCCAGACGAAAAACTGAAGCGCAAGGCAGGCATCATTGCCGCCAGGGCAGCTGAGTACAGAGACGTCGCAGCAAAGACCATCGTAGCGGAAGCTTACCGGAGCTTCGACATGGGAACGGTCAACAACGCCTATCTCGACCTGTATCGCCTGTACGAGGAGGATCTCGACCTGTATCAGGAATGGTACGACACGGTGGCCGCCGGATCGATTTCATCGTTCGTCGCATCACTTGCCGACTTGTCAATGACGGCAGGCAGTGGCATCAAGGCTGCGATGGCCCTGCGACTCTAGGGAGCAAGTCCGCCAGAAACGGCGAGAACGACCGCGGCGAGGGCAATCGCCGACAACCCGACGACCCCTGATACAATGGATGCGACGATGGTGGCAGGCGAGAATCTGGCTCCAGACGCGGGAGCGGCGAATGCCGCGACCAGGCTCGTTGCGGAAAACGCGACGGCGGCGAAGCCGGCTGACGCCGCGGCGCGGATCGCTGCGATCAGCGCTTCATCCGAAAAGCGGGAAACACTGCCTGCTCCATACAGGAACATCGCTGCGACGGTTATGGCCGCCGCGGCCAGCGACAGGCGCAGGAGCATTACCCGTGAAAGGTTGGCAACATCGCCTCTCATTTGAGCTCCGCTGGCCTCGGCTTTGGGTTCGATGACTTGGCCTGTCCTTTTCTGGGCTGCTTTTCAGGTTTCGAGTCGTTGACCGCTGGTTTTGCATCAGGAAGGAGGACTGAAAACGCTTCGGCGATGTTCGACATGAAACGCAGTTCCAGCATCGAAGCTACCTCGGAGGGAATGTCGTCAACGTCCTTGCGATTGGCTTCCGGCAGGAGTACCTTGTATATCTTGTTGCGATGTGCCGCGAGCAGCTTTTCCTTGACCCCGCCTATCGCGAGTATCCTGCCCGTCAGCGTGATTTCGCCGGTCATGGCCCAGCCGGGAACCAGGGCCTTCTCGGTAAGGGCTGACGCTATGGCGGCAGCCAGGGTTATTCCGGCCGACGGGCCATCCTTGGGAATGGCGCCTTCGGGAACGTGGATGTGCAGCGTCCGCCCGGCGAAGTTATTCGTAGACAGTCCATACTCCGCGGAGTGAGCGCGTAGATAGGTAAGAGCGGCCCTGGCGCTTTCCTTCATCACGTCACCGAGGTTGCCCGTCAGGATAAGCTCCCCTTCTCCCTCGAATCCGGAGGCTTCGACCGGCAGGACCGTGCCGCCCATCTCGGTCCATGCCAGGCCGCATGCCAGGCCGGGCCCCGGTTCAGAGAACACGAGGTCGTTCTCGTGGCGTCGCTTGCCTATGAGCTTCTGGAGCGACGACGCGCCGATCGCCCGCCTGAATTCAGCCAGGGGTTTCGTACCGCCGGCGAAGCCGGCCGCAACGGCGGCTTCGGCGGTCTTGCGGACGACATGGGCTATCTCCCGTTCGAGCGAGCGCACGCCGGACTCCATCGTATAGTGCCTGACTATCTCCAGAATCGCATCGTCCCTGATCTTGACAGCCGATCCTCCCAGGCCGTTCTCGACTATCTGCCTGGGCACGATGAAGTGCCTGGCTATCTCCAGTTTTTCGTATTCGCTGTAGCCAGGTATCTCTATCAGCTCCATACGGTCGAGGAGGGCATATGGAATGGAATGGATGCCGTTGGCGGTAGTGACGAACATGACGCCCGACAGGTCGTATGGCAGCTCGAGGTAATGGTCGACGAAGGTTGAATTCTGTTCCGGGTCGAGCACTTCGAGGAGCGCGCTGGCAGGGTCACCGCGAAAGTCGCTGGACATCTTGTCGATTTCGTCAAGAAGAAACACCGGGTTGGACGAACCCGCCTTGCGCATGCATTGCAGTATCTTGCCAGGCAACGCGCCGACATAAGTCTTGCGGTGTCCCCGTATCTCTGCCTCGTCGCGCACTCCGCCAAGGCTCATGCGCACGAAATCGCGGCCAAGGGCATGGGCTATGGAGCGTCCGAGGCTCGTCTTGCCGGTGCCCGGCGGACCTACCAGGCACAGTATTGGTCCCTTGAGGCTCTCGTTCAGCTGACGCACGGCTATGAATTCAAGGATGCGCTCCTTGGCCTTCTTCATGCCGTAGTGGTCTTCGTCCAGGGCGCGCTTGGCGACGGCCAGATCCTTCGAGTCTATCTTTCTGGCGGCCCACGGCAGGTCTGCTATCCATTCGCAATAGCCTCGGATGACGCCGGCTTCGGGTGACATCGCCTGCAGCCTGGAAAGGCGGCTTATTTCCTTCCTCGCCTTGTCGAGGACTTCCTGCGGAGGCCCCTTGGCCTCTATGCGGCGAAGGAGTTCGGCATGCTCGCTGTCATCGTCATCGTGCCCCAGCTCCTTGTTGATTTCCTTGAGCTGTTCCTGGAGAAAATAGTCCTTCTGGGACTTGTCCATCCGTGCGCGGACCTTCTGCGTTATCCGCTTCTGTATTGTCAAAAGTTCGATGTCCTGCGATAAAGCCTGGGCGGTAGCCTCGAGCCGTTCACGCAGCGGCACTACCGACAGGAGTTCCTGCTTCCGCTCCAGCTTGAGTCCCATCGCATTGGCAACGACGTTGCACAGCCGGTGTGGATCATCTGCCCGCTGGACACCGTGCATTGTTTCATTGGGTATTTTCTTGACAAGATCCGCATAGGCGGAGAAATCACGTTTGACAATCTGCACAAGTGCGGCCAGTTCCTTGTCGTCGGAGGGAAGCAAGCCAGGGTCGTCGATGCCTTCAACGACAGCGCCAAGGTATTCCTTGCGGAAAACCGTCCGTTTCAGCCTGGCCCGTCGCTGGCCTTCGACGAGCAGCCTCGTCGAGCCGTCCGCCAGCTTGACCGCCTGCAGGACGTGCGAGACGGTGCCAATCTCGTGGACATCGATATCGTTGGCTCCGTCGGCTGGAAGGTTGCGCAAAAGAGAAATGAAAACAGTCTTGTCGCCCTGCCCGGCCACGTCGGCGGCGAAAACGCAGAATTTTGTGGCCGCGAGCACCGGCGCGATCGTCTGCGGAAAAACGACCGCATCCCGTATGTAAATGAGCGGAATTTCCGTAGCGTCCCCTTTGGGGCGCAGGGAATCCAGGATATTCATGCGCTCTTCTTCAATCCCTCGATAATTGGCGGATGCCGAGACACGACGGTGTCCTTGGTGACGATGACGCGTTTGCTCTCATCGTCACTCGGCAGGTCGTACATGACCTCGACGAGCAACTTTTCGACGATGCTCCGGAGGCCGCGTGCGCCGGTATTGCGCGTTATCGCCTGTTCGGCTATGGCGTCGATGGCTTCCGGAGCGAAAACCAGATCCGCCCCGTCAAGCTTGAAGCTTTCCTGGTATTGTCTGAGTATTGAATTTTTAGGTTCTGTAATGATGCGCCTGAGGTCTGCCGCCTCGAGGTTGTCAAGCGCGACCTGTATGGGAAGGCGCCCGATGAACTCGGGGATCATGCCGTATTTGACAAGATCGTCAGGGTGCATGTTCGCGTACAGTTCCCGCAGGCCGGCTTTGGTCTTCTCCTGTACCTCGGCGCCGAAACCCATCGCGGTCCTCGCGACTCGGGACTCTATCGTCTTGTCGAGGCCGACGAAAGCGCCGCCGCAGATGAAGAGTATATTCGTCGTATCGATGCGGATGTATTCCTGCTGGGGGTGCTTGCGTCCGCCCTGCGGCGGAACGTTCGCGACGGTTCCCTCGATGATCTTGAGCAAGGCCTGCTGCACGCCTTCGCCCGACACATCACGGGTGATGGAAACGTTCTGCGTCTTGCGGGCAATCTTGTCGATCTCATCGATGTAGATGATGCCCTTCTCCGCCAGGGTCACGTTGCCGCCGGCGTTCTGTATCAGTTTTAGAAGGATGTTCTCGACGTCTTCGCCTACATAACCCGCCTCGGTCAGCGTCGTCGCGTCCGCTATGGCGAAAGGGACGTTGAGTTTCTTGGCAAGGGTCCGCGCAAGCAGGGTCTTGCCGGTGCCTGTGGGGCCGAGCAACAAGACGTTCGATTTCTCGAGCTCTATGCCATCCGCAAGGGTATGCGCGTTGGCGATGCGCTTGTAATGGTTGTAGACGGCTACCGACAGTACCTTTTTGGCGTAATCCTGGCCTATCACGTACTGGTCGAGGTATTCCTTTATGTCGCGCGGTTTCGGAACATCCGTTGAAAAATCTCCGGACGCGGCGCTCTCGTCTTCGGTAAGTATGCGGTTGCAGACCTGGATGCATTCATCGCAGATGTAGACTCCGGGGCCGGCAATCAGGCGCTTGGCGAATTCGGCGCTCTTTCCGCAGAACGAGCACTCATGCCCGTCATCGCTTCCCGCGCCTTTATTTCCCTTCGACCGGGCCATGTTTCCTCTTTTCGAGTACCGTATCCACGAGCCCGTACTCCACCGCTTCCTGGGCGGACATAAAAAAATCCCGCTCCATGTCCTGGGCGACGCGCTCTATGGATTTTCCGGTATGCTGGGCGAAATATTCCACCGTCATGCGCTTCATCCTGATTATTTCGCGAGCCTGGATGCTTATGTCCGAGGCCTGTCCCTGAACACCGCCCCAGGGTTGGTGTATCAGTATCCTGGAGCTGGGAAGCGCCATGCGCTTTCCGGCGGCACCGCCGGCGAGCAGCAAGGCACCCATGCTCGAGGCCTGGCCGACGCAAATAGTCTTGACGTCAGGCTGGACGATCTGCATTGTATCATATATCGCGAGGCCGGCCGTAACGGCGCCTCCGGGGGAATTGATGTACAGATCGATGTCTTTCTCGGCATCCTGGGAAGCCAGAAAGAGGAGCTGGGCAACGACGAGGTCCGCCGTCAAATCGTTTATTTCACCGTCGACGAATACTATGCGGTCTTTCAGGAGCCGCGAATAGATATCATAGGATCGTTCCCCGATGCCGGTCTGTTCTATCACCACCGGTACGAGATTGTGCATCTTCTCAATCATTGAAACACCTCGTGGATTAGATTACTCATTTTCCTTGAACAAGTCCACGAAGGCGACTTTCTTGCCCTTCTTCGTCTTGACCTTCTTCTCAAGGTCAAAGAGCAGCCTGTCTTCCTTGATCCTGTCGGTCAGGTACTCGACCATGCCGCGGCGCTCGTATTCAGCCTTGACCTCGTCTACCGAGAGGCTCGACTCGGACGCCATTTTCGCGTACTCGGCGGCGATGGCTTCCTCGGAGGCCTCGTACTTGCCATCTGCCACGAGCTTGTCCATCACAAGCCTCGTCTTGATGGCCTTGGTAGCCTCGGGCCGCCACTCCTCGCGAAGCTGCTCGACCGAACGGCCGCTGCTGCTGACGATCTGGGACAGGCGCTCCTCATTCTCTATGCCCATGCGCTGCATGAGGTTCCGCATGCGCATCTCGAGCTCCGCGGCAATCATCGAGGCGGGAATGTCAACCGCTGACCGCTCGACAAGGACGTCTATGATGGCCTTTTCGCGCAGCGAGCGGAGCCTGTCTTCCAGCCTTTTTTCCAGCTTTGCCCGGACATCGGCCTTGAGGTCGGCAAGCGTCTTGAATTTTTCGGAAACGTCCTGGGCCAGCTCGTCGTCGAGCGCCGGGAGCTGTTTTTCCTTTAGCTTCGAAAGCTTGATGCGGAGCCGCTTCTTCTGTCCCGCGAGTTCCGCGTATTCGAAATCGGCCGGGAACGATTTGTCGATGGTTTTCTCCGCGCCTTTCTTGAGGCCGATGAAGTCATCGTCGAATTTATAGAGGTTGTGGCCGGCACCGATCTCAAAGACGAAATCCTGCCGTTCCGATCCAGGAATCGGCGCGCCGGCCTCGTCGAGCTCGGAATAGTCGACCGTAGCGATGTCGCCCTTTTTTGCGGCGGCACCGTCATCCTTGTCCTTGACGATCGCGTTGCGCTCGCGTATCTCGTCGAGCTCGCGATCCTCGTCAGCCTTGGCGATGTTCACCTGGGGAAGCTCTATCTCGGCTTCGGTGACGTCCCCCGCGGTCACGTCGGGGAACACATCGTAGGCGACAGAGAATGAGAAATCGGAGTCGAGGTCGAAAGTCGGCTGACCCTCGAGCGAGGGCTGCGCGTAGGAGAGGGGAACAAGTGTTTCGCCTTCGAGCGCTTTCTCGACGGCCTGGTCCATCACGCGTCCCATCGCATCCAGCCTGAGCTGGGAACCGAACTTGCGCTCGAGTATCGTCGCTGGAACTTTGCCTTTGCGGAAACCGTCGATGCGGACATCCCTGGCATATTCCTTGAGGAGGATCCCGTATGAAGCTCGGACGTCTTCCTTGCCAACGGTAACGGTGAGCCGGACGGATGAATGTTCCAGTTTTTCGATGTTCTTGGTTACGACCACGTGTCTACCCCTTCTCATGGCGGCCTCGCGTGAAGGCCGCGAATGAACGTATACGGAAGATCCTCCGATACACTTTGAGTATCGGTAGCGTTTGGAATAAAAAAAGAAGGCGATCCGGGAGTTCTCCGGACCGCCTTCGCGTCGAGCGGGAAACGGGAGTCGGACCCGCGACATCCACCTTGGCAAGGTGGCGCTCTACCACTGAGCTATTCCCGCATGCAGTTCCATCGCTCGCCGATGCTCGGAAAACCCGATCCTCTGCGAGAGAAGGGACTTGAACCCTCACGCCGCAAGGCACCAGATCCTAAGTCTGGCGTGTCTGCCAATTCCACCACTCTCGCTCGTAGCCACTGGGCAACGAAAACTACCTGAAATTTGCAAACCATGTCAAGGGCAGACGCTCCGGCGATCATTCGCAGAAGCGTCCAAGTGAGCCGTGCAGGGATCGAACCTGCGACCCGCAGATTAAGAGTCTGCTGCTCTACCAGCTGAGCTAACGGCCCGAACAGAAGCAACAAGCAAAACAAAGAACAATATCAACCTGCGTCCGGCCGGAGTCGAACCGGCGACCTACGGATTCGAAGTCCGTCGCTCTATCCAGCTGAGCTACGAACGCCCGCCGCCGAACGGTCCCATGCCCCGGTTTCGACGAGCTAGGGTGAGTGACGGGGTTCGAACCCGCGACGACCAGATCCACATTCTGGGACTCTACCGCTGAGCTACACCCACCGTGCACTTGGCGAGACGTACAATGCCAAAAGCCCAAAAAAAAGTCAAGAGGATAATCGCGAATTGCCCGGCATCCCCTTGAAAATTGCCGGTACTTGCCTGTTTTCCCCGGTGGTCGAGCCTTTACCCGACGATGATGGGCGACCGCGAACCGCAGGCCGCGCACGATCCGCCGTTCAGGCCCGAGCGGTCGATGCCGTATCCCCTGCGCTCGACGAGGGTCGCTCCGCACGAATGGCAGGCAGTACGGACAGCCATTCCGCCCACATTGCCAGGGTAGACGTACCGGAGCCTCCTCTTCGCGACGAAGGACAGGCGCTCTATCGTTGATGGCGCTGTAGGCGCCACGGTGTACCGGTACATTGGTTGGTAGGCCGAAAGGTGAAGCGGAATATCGGGCGACAGCGACGCAAGGAAGGCCGCTATGCCATCGACCTGCGCGTCGTCATCGTTTTTGCCGGGAATGACGAGCGTCGTGGCCTCTACGTGCGTGCCCAGCCGGAAGGCAAGCTCGACGAATGCCTTTACGGTGGGCAGGTCGCCTCCCAGTTCGTCCCTGTAGAAGGCTTCATCCCAGGCCTTGATGTCGACGTTGACCGCGTCGCATAGCGGCAGGATCTCGGCGGCTGCCTCCTTGAGCGCACAGCCATTGGTCACGAGCACGGTGCGCAGTCCGGCCGATCTGGCGGACTTGAGGCTCTCGATCACGAATTCCGCGTGGACGAGCGGCTCTGAATACGTGTGGGACATTGAAGGGCAAGCGGCCCTCAACGCGGCGCGAGCCAGCCCGGCGGGGTCGACAGTCTCGGTCAAGGCATCGGTAGACTGGGAAATGCCAAAATTCTGGCAGAACGGACAGCGGAGGTTGCATCCTACAAAACCTACCGAATACGTGGAGCTGCCGGGCAGGAAGTGGTACAAGGGTTTCTTCTCTATCGGGTCAATGGAAACGGCGCTGGCACGGCCATAGAAAGGCAGGACCAGGCGGCCTCCGTCGTTGCGTCGAACCCTGCACGCTCCGAAGCGCCCCGGTTCCACCAGGCATCGGTGGTGGCACAGCGAGCAACGGACCGCTCCATCGCCTGCCCGTTTGTAGAACCGCGCCTCGTGGAGGGCAGGTCGTGCCATCGGCTTCAGCCCCGGTTCCTGCCGAACAGCCGTTCACGCAGCGGATGCGATTCGCGCATGAACCGCAGAGGCGCGTCTACCTCGAACGGTTCGTACTGTATGCCGACGGCGCCGCGGCGAATCCAGAGCCTGACGATGCGGTAGCTCTCGCCCGCTTCGGTGACAGGGCTCGGCATGTCCTGGGCGCCGACGATGTCGGAAGCCTTGAATTCGTAAATAGTCGATTCGCCGCCCTGCGGTTCGGAAATCAGGATGATCTTGCCGTCGTCATACGGATGCTTCCTGGGAGATCCCGTGAACGCCAGCGCGTCCTGGGGAGGATCGCTCTTGTAAGGCTGTATCTCGTAAAACGGCGCCGATACATAGTCCCGCACGCTCATGGCTGCTCCCTTTCAGTCAGGATATCGTCCATGTAGAGTATAGACGCTACGATGGCCAGAATACAGGCCAGGATGGAGGCAAACCAGTCGCCGTAATCGAGGTACGGAGTCTTTTCGTCGACAAATACCGGAATGTCGACCATCCTGGCGGTCGATTCGAACAAGGGGAACAGCTCGTTGATGCGCCCGTCAGAGCCGACAATGGCCGACACTCCTCCATTCGTCGAGCGCACGAGCGTTCGTCGCAGCTCGATAGCCCTGAAACGGGCGGCGACGAAGTGCTGTATCTCCGCAGAATGTGTCCTGGACCACGAATCGTTCGTCAGGTTGATGAGCAATTCAGCCCCGTCCCTGACGAAATCACGGCACAGGTACGCGAAGGCATCTTCGAAGCATATCGGGGCGGCAAAACGTACGGTCCCCGCCTTTTTCGTCGGCAGTTCGAATATCACGCGCTCCGTTCCCATCACCCAGCCGGATTCAAGGCCGACGACGTCCTGTATGAATGTCCTGAACGGGTCGTATTCCCAGAACGGGATTGCCTCCGCGAAAGGCACGGGATGTATCTTGGCATAGCTGCCCTGTTGCACGCCCTTGGTATCGACCAGAATCACCGAGTTTGTCGCGTCGTACGTCTTGTAGTCGAGTATCTCGGGCGCACCGGTAAAAAGCCATGCTCCGGAGTCGGCGATAAAGCCTGTCAAGGGATCCTCTCTGGGTGTTTTGGCGAAATAGCGCTGGAAACCGTTCCACGGACGGCGCAATGTCGTCTCGCTGAAGATGACGACGTCGGGGGCCGAACCGGAAGCGGCAATCGCTTCCCTGGCCAGGGCAATCGACACGGCCAGATTCTCGCTCTCGGTTCCGTCCCACGGGTCGAGGTTCTGCTGGACCAGTACTGCGCTGAAAGAGGCACGGGCGGTTCTGTGCTTGTCCAGCGCGACGAAACCGTAGGCGGAGATCGCCACTAGGAGGACAATCGCGACTACCAGCTGTCCTGCTGCTAGGAAGCGGGTTTCGCCGTTTGGCGGCCTTCGCGGCATGATCAGGCGTGCCAGCCCAAGCGGTGACTGTTCGGCATCGCCGTCGAACGGTGACCGCAACACCGGAACCGGCGGCGAGAGGAACTCCCCGACTGCCGCCGAAACGAAAGCCAGGGCGAATGACAGGCCGTAGACCCCGGTCGATTCGACAATCTGCGTCGCGGGCAGCACGGTATTCCAGCTGTGGGCGAGTATCCCCCACGGATAGCCCAGGAAACCGGAGGACTTGCCCCATTCGAACACGGCCCAGGCCATGGCGAAGGCCAGCGGCCGCGCTATTCCCGTGCGCTTGAGCGCCCCGCGGAGGTACAGTCCCAGGAAGCCGTAGACTATCATGTACGCGAGGATGCTCGTGCCCAGGGTCCAGAACCTGAAATCCTTGAAGAACCACAGCCAGTAGCTCGACAATCCATGGGCCAATCCGCCGAAAACCGCTCCGAGGAGGAACGACTCGCGGTATGACCTGGTCGTCGACAGAGCAAAGAAGAGCGGAGAAAGCGCGATCAACCCGAAAGCCGGGCTTCCCCAGGGGAACAGCTCGTTGGGCAACGCAAGCGCAAGGAGGAGGCTCGACAGGACGGCAAGTCCTATGGCTCGTGACAGTCTCATGGTTGGCTATGATACACGGTCAGGCCCTGGCGCGCCAGACGGATGAGCTTGACGGGGCTCGGTGGCCGGTTTATGGTTCCACCCATGGTAAAGGCCGTATTTCCCGGTTCGTTCGATCCACCGACATTCGGGCACCTCAACATAATCGAGCGCGCCAGGACGATATTCGAGCGGGTCCTTGTCGTGGTTGCCGTGAATCGCGACAAACACTACCTTTTCAACGCGGAAGAGCGCGTGGCCTTCATGCAGGAGCTGGTCGCGCCGTGGCCAAATGTCGAGGTGCATACCTGCGACACGCTCATCGTTGAGTTCGCCAGGAAGCACTCCTGCCGTGTCCTCCTGCGCGGTGTCAGGAGCGTTCAGGATTTCTCGTATGAATTCGAGCTGTCGATACTGAACAAGGGCGTCGGCCCGGAGATAGAGACCTTCTTCATGCCTACCGACCAGAAGTATTTCGTGCTTCGTTCGAGCGCCATAAAGGAACTCGCCTCGCTCGGCGGGGACGTCAGCGGCATGGTGCCGCCGGTAGTCGCGAAGGCCCTGGAACGATTCAGGACCGTCAGCGCTTGAAAGATTGTCGACCGTCACCGGCATCGACTAGACAAATTCACCGTATTTCGTTATCGTGCGCCGGTATCCGTTACAGGCACTTATGTGGGAATGAGGTTTTAGTATGGCTGTACCCAGATGTAATACTTCGAAGGCACGAACTCGCCGTCGACGCTCCATCAACATGAAGCTCGTCGCTCCGACCATCGTATCCTGCGGGAACTGCGGCAACGCCGTTTTGTTTCACCGGGTGTGCCCGAAGTGCGGCTTCTATCGCGGCAGGCAGGTTTTGACCCCCGAGACCAACGCGTAAAGGAGATTCGCTATGGACGAATTGTACGAGAAGATCAAGAAAATCATCGCCGATAAACTGGAAGTCGAAGAATCAAAGATTACTCTCGATGCCAGTTTCAGGCAGGACCTCGGCGCCGACAGCCTCGATACCTACGAACTGGTATACGGCATCGAGGAAGAGCTCAAGATCCGGATTCCGGACGAGAAGGCCAACGAGTTCGAGACCGTCCGCGACGCTTACGAATTCATAAAGTCACAGGTATGATGTGGTCGGACGGGCCTCGCGCCCGTCCGTTACCGCAGGCCAGGAGACCGCGGACGTGTCATTCCGTTCAGGCGACATGAGTCGCGGCCGGCTTGAAGCGCTAGCGGCTTTCCAGCGCCGTATTCAGTTCAAGTTCAAGGATCAATCCCTCCTCAATCGTGCCATGACGCACCGTTCGTACGTCAACGAGGATCCGCGCTCCGCCGGCAACAACGAACGGCTCGAGTTCCTCGGCGATGCCGTTCTCGGTCTGGTAGCGGCATCGCGCCTGTTCACGACGCTCGGAGACAGATCCGAAGGCGATCTGGCCATGGTCAAGAGTTTCGTCGTATCAGAGGATACTCTTTCGGAGCTGGCGGCGGGGCTGGGCATGGATGCCTTGCTCCTCGTCGGCAAGGGAGAGGAGCGGTCGGGCGGCAGGAACAAGAAGGCCATCCTGGCGGACTCTCTCGAGGCGGTATTCGGAGCGGCCTACATCGACTCAGGCTTCGCCAAGGCTGAAACCCTGGTGCTGTCGCTTGTAAACCCCGAAATCGACAAAGTGATGACCGACAGGCACCGCAAGGATTACAAGACCCTGCTCCAGGAATACGCCCAGAAATGGCATCGCTGCTATCCGGCATACGAGCTCGACAGGAAGACCGGGCCCGACCACGACCGTACCTACTGGATACGCTGTTCCCTTCTGGATGCCAGTTATGGCCCCGCCTCCGGAAAGACCAAGAAAGACGCCGAACAGGCCGCCGCCGCCATCGCCTACGACGCGATCATCGCCACGGGCGGGCTAGAGGCGGAGCGCCTTGTATCGGTCAACAGGCTGTAGTCGACCCGTCGCCGCCGTCATTCATGAACATGCTTCGATTTGATCCTGCCGGCAATCTCGATGAGCCGTTCCCTGGTGTTGAGATCCGGGTCGTCGAGTACTGCCTCGAGGAGCTCCGCGAGAGCCCGCCCCATGGAAGGCCCGCGCGGCCAACCCATGCCGGCCAGCTCGTTCCCACCGATCGCCAGGTCGCGCAGGCTGAACGCCTGGTCCTTTGACCGCAGGTCATCAACACGGTCGAGCAACGGCAGGACAGAACGTGGATCGGCCGGGCCGTGTCCCATGCCCGAGCTGTCGGCAAGCCTGAGCAGCGCAAGCGGCCTCAAGTGCTCGAAGCCTATGCGCGCCGTGAAGCGTCTGACGGCCGCATCGGTCCAGGAGTCGGAATAGTCGAACATGTGGTGCCGTATCAGGTGCACGACCTCGTCGACAACCGCGTTGGGAAATTTCAGACGCTTGAGGGCCGCCTCCGCGAGAGCGGCCGACTCAGAGTCATGCCCGTAGAACGTGATGGCACCGTCCGCAGACTCAATCCGCTTGCACGGCTTGCCCGTGTCATGGAGCAACGCGGCCAGTCTGAGCACGGTATCGACCGGGGCGGCCGCGCAGGAGGCCAGCAAGTGCCCGAACACATCGAAGAGGTGCGGCCCGCCCTGCCTGACTCCCTTGCACGCGGACAGCTCGGGCAGGATTTCAGGCAGCAGACCCGACTCGTCGAGCAAACCGATGGCTTCAGCCGGCCGGTCCGACAGGAGTATCTTCGAGAGCTCGTCGCGGACGCGTTCCGCCGATACCATCCTGAATTTGGCTATGGTGGCGGGAAAGGCCGCGAATGTCGCCTCGTCGATGCTGAAGCCGAAACGCGCCGCGAACCTCACGGCCCGCAGCGGCCGCAGTCCGTCTTCTGAAAACCGTATCGCCGGATCGCCGATGGCGCGTACCAGGCCGGCGGCCAGGTCGACAAGCCCGCCGTTCGGGTCGATGATGTCGCCTGAAGCCGGGTCGGCGGCCATGCCGTTGATGGTAAAGTCCCTGCGGGACAGATCCTCGATCAGGTCGTCAGTGAATTTGACCGACGTGGGACGCCTGCCGTCGCGGTACTCGCCATCGACCCGGAAGGTAGTCGTCTCCACCGACAGACCCCGCCAACGGACCGTTACCGTGCCATGCTGTATTCCCGTCGGGATGACCGACTTGAACAGGCGCCGGACTTCCTCGGGTTTAGCGTCGGTGGCGACGTCCCAGTCGCTGACGGCCAGACCAAGCAGCCTGTCCCGCACTGCGCCGCCGACGAAATAGCACGAAAAACCCGCCGCGGCGAGCACCCTGGCATAATCCCTCATCACTCCGGGAATGTCGATTCGCTTGTTCATCGTTGCCCCGTCACCGTATCAGCATGGCGTCGCCGTAGGAGAAGAACCGGTAACGATTCCGCTTTGCCTCTTCGTAGGCCGCCAGAATGCGTTCCCGGCCTGCGAACGCCGACACGAGCATGAGGAGGGTCGACTCGGGGGTGTGGAAATTCGTGAACATGGAGTCCACCACCTTGAAACGGTAGCCTGGGTACATGAACATATTCGTCGATCCCTGCCCCGCGACGAGCCCCTCCGCGGTCCAGGCGCTCTCGAGGGTGCGGACGCTGGTCGTGCCCACCGCGAGCACCGGTCGGCCTTCGCTCTTTGCCCGGTTGACTGCCATGGATGTCGCCTGCGGAACGGAATAGTCCTCATGGTGCATGCGATGGTCTTCGATCGAGTCGACGCGAACCGGCAGGAAGGTGCCGAGCCCCACGTGCAGCGTGACGAAGCAGAGCTCGACGCCGGCTGCTGCAAGACCCGAGAGGATGTCATTGGTGAAGTGCAGGCCTGCCGTCGGCGCGGCCGCAGAACCGCGCTCGCGGGCGTATACAGTCTGGTAGCGGTCGGCGTCGGCCTGGACATCGGCGCGGCGGATGTACGGCGGCAACGGCAGGTGGCCATTCCGTTCAAGATAGCCGTCATCCAGTTCGGCCGAAAAGCGCAAAAGGCGTTCGTCTGCCCGCGCCTCGACGACCTCGGCTTCCAGGGTTTCGGGCAGGCGTATGCGCTTGCCGGGGGACAGCTTGGCCATTCTCGTCGTCAGCACTGCCCACAGGCAGGGTCCCTCGCGGCGCAGGAGCAAAACCTCTACCCTGCCCCCGCCCTGGCTCGTCGCGAACAGTCTGGCTCGTCGTACCTTCGAATCGTTGAAAACCATCACGGTTCCCGGAGACACGAACGAGGCGATATCCGCCACCATGGCATGAGTCACCGCCCCGGTGGCCCTGTCGAGCACGAGAAGCCTGGAATCTCCGCGCCGTGTGCTAGGTTCCTGGGCTACAAGGTCTTCAGGCAGGTTAAAACTGAAATCCGTCGTCAGCATTGTTCCTCTGGTATCCCAGGTGTTCATAGGCGAGCGGCGTCGCCACACGTCCCCGCGGGGTTCTCATGATGAAACCCGATTGTATAAGGAAGGGCTCGAGATAGTCTTCCAGGGTTTCGATGCTTTCGCTCGTCGATACCGCGAGCGTTTCCGCTCCGACCGGACCGCCGCCGAATTTCTCTATGATGGCGGAGAGGACGTCCCTGTCGTGACGCTCGAGACCGTAATGGTCAACTTCGAGCCGGGCAAGACCGTCGGCAACAACGGAGGCGGTGATGGCCTCCCCCCCCGCCACCTGGGCAAAGTCGCGCATCCGCCGGAGGAGCCTGTTGGCGACGCGGGGTGTGCCGCGACTGGCCTGCGCGAGGAGTTCGGCCGCGTCGTCGTCTACGACCGTACCCAGTATGCCCGCAGAGCGGCGGAGTATCGCCATGACATCGGCCTTGTCGTAGAAGCCGAGCCTGACGCTGATGCCGAAACGGCTGACAAGAGGACTTCCGACCATGCCCGCCCTCGTCGTCGCGCCGACCAGGGTAAAGGGCGGCAGCGGGATGCGGAGCGTGCGCGCCGCTGGACCCTGGCCTATGATGAAGTCCAGTTCGCCGTCCTCCATGGCCATGTACAGCATCTCTTCTATGGCCGGCTTGAGGCGGTGGATCTCGTCGATGAAGAATATCGACCGCGGCGCCAGCGTCGTCAGGATGCCAGCCAGGTCCTTGGCTTTTTCAAGCGCCGGCGCGCTCGTCACCTTGAAGTCGACGCCGAGTTCGTGGGACAGGATGCCCGCCAGCGTCGTTTTCCCGAGTCCCGGAGGCCCCATCAGGAAGACGTGGTCCAGTGCGTCGCCTCGCGCGAGCGCCGCTTCTATGAAAACCGCGAGGTTTGCCTTGATCGAAGTCTGTCCGAGGAACTCCGCGAGCCGCTTCGGTCGGAGCGCGTTTTCCCTGTCGTCCTCGACAGGGTTGAAGGCTCCTCCGACGACACCGCTGGTGGCGACGCTCGTACCGGCAGAGCGTTCATTCATGGCGAGCTCATCTCAATGATGGCACGGCGGAAGAGCTCGCGTTCGCGATCGGCAGGCACGGCAGGCATGTTTTCCAGTGTATCGAGCTTCGTTATCGCTTCGAGCACCCTGCGTCTGTCGTAACCCATGTCGACAAGTGCCCTGACGATATCGTCGTGCGGACCTGCCGCCATGCCGGCCTGGATGCCGAGGTGAGAAGGCAGCTTGCCCTTGAGGGAAAACACCAATTTCTGGGCTGTCTTCTTGCCGAGCCCGGGAATTGCTTCCAGCCTTGCCAGATCTTCGGTATCGAGCGCCCGCTCGAGGTCGTCCGCGCCTATGCCGCCCAGTATCTTGAGGGCCTGTTTGGGGCCAATGCCGTCGACGGTCATGAGTTCAATGAAGATGGAGCGTTCGGCCTCGGAGACGAAGCCGAAAAGGCGCATCTGGTCGTCGCGGTGGAGCAGCCAGCACAACGCCCTGGCCTCGTCGCCGAGCCTGCCGAAGGAATCGACCGATCGGGCCGGTACGGCGAATTCCCACTCGACGCCGTTGTTGTCTATCCTGATAGTATCCGCGCCCTTGTGGCAGAGCGTTCCCCGTACCGCGTTGAACATACCCCTGATTATACCCGGCCGTATCGAGTCGCATCAACCAATGCCGAACGGAGGGGCCGCCCCTGACAATGGCATATGGCTACAGCAAGAGCGTCGGCCGCATGGTCGGGCTTTGGCACCGCATCCAGACCGAGGATGAGCCGCACGAACGACTGGACGTCTTCCTTGCCCGAGCGGCCCGAGCCTGTGGCGGCTTTCTTGACATCCATCGGGCCATATTCGTCCATGGAAAGGCCTGCGTCCATGCAGGCCAGCCGTATCACGCCGCGGGCTTCAGCCACTCCAAGTGCGCTCGATACGTTCCTTGAGAAATACAGGCCCTCCATGGCGGCCTCCGTGGGCAACCATAGTCCTATGACGGCTGCCAGCGAATCCCTTATGTGCGCAAGCCTTCGTGCTACGTCATCGCCAGCCTTGGTCGTAAAGCAGCCGTGGCTCCTGTAGACGACTCGGGCGCCGTCGAGATCGACGACGCCCCATCCGATGGCCGCGAGGCCTGGATCGATGCCGAGGACGCGGACTGGTCCCCGTGTCACGCTCAGTCCTCGATTATCTCGGGGAGCTCGGCGTTGTGGTAGACGCTCTGCACGTCGTCGCTTTCCTCGAGCCTGTCTATGAGCTTCTGGACCTTCGATGCGGAGTCCTTGTCGGCTTCGACATACGATTCGGGAATCATGGAGATTTCCGCTCCGTCTGTCTCCATGCCTGCGTTCGTGATCGCGTTGAGAACCGCTTCGAATGTCTCCGGCGTGGTATACACGACTATTTCACCGTCTTCGTTGACAATGTCGTCGGCTCCGCCCTCGATGGCGAGTTCCATGACCTTGTCTTCGGCATACTTCTCGCCATCGATCGATATGACGCCTTTGCGCGAGAAAAGCCGTAGAACCGCGTTCGAAGTCGCGAGCGATCCGCCAGAACGCGTCAGCAGGTTTCTGATCTCTGCGGCGGCCCGGTTCTTGTTGTCGGTCAGAACCTCGATGAGAACGGCTATGCCGCCGGGAGCGTAGGCCTCGTAGATGAGTTCTTCGTAGATGGCGTTGCCCAGTTCACCGGTGCCCTTCTTGATGGCCCGGTCGATATTGTCCTTGGGCATATTGGCGCCGCGGGCCTTGAGTACGGCTGTCCGGAGGCGGGCGTTGGAATCGGCGTCGCCGCCGCCCATGCGGGCCGCGATCGAAATTTCCTTGATCAACTTGGTGAAAATCTGGCCGCGTTTCGCGTCAGCTGCACCCTTCTTGTGCTTGATTGTCGCCCATTTGCTGTGGCCTGACATTGTGTCTCCTTGCCGTGCAGAGTTCGCGGTTTAGAACGGATGGATACTGCGCGAGCCCCATTTAACGTCCGGGCTGCTCGATGGTCGGTGTTGAGCGCCGATAGGCGAGAAGCCTTCTAATGACGGTCTATGCATGCTTCCGTTCGTTATTTTTCGTCGCCGATACCATCATGCTGCGCGATTTACTGTCAATAATTCGATGAAACGGGGCAAAAGTCATAGAAAGCGCATAAAACGACAAGGCTCTTGGTCCCTGAAGTAGGGTAAACCAACAAGAATTGCCCCCGCTCTGGAGCGGGGGCATCGATCGGCGAAAATGTTGATTCAATGCTGGGTCTTGGAAACGCTTATCCGGTTCTTTTTGACGCCGTCCGTTACCAGATCGACCCTGAGCTTGTCGAACCATGCAAAGTCGAAGGGCTTCTTGCCTCGTACCGCGTACTTTACGGCGGCTTCAAGGTCATCCCGGCAACTCTCGCACATATCGAACTCGCGCAGGCTGAAAAAAGTTCTTGAAGGGATGGGGTCGACGACCTCTTTTTTACACACATCACAAAACAAGTGCTTCATACTGATCTCCTCGATTGCAGTCGATGGCTATGATTCTATAGTATCGGGAATCGATTGTCGAGAGAAATAGCATTCCGGAGCTTTTCATGGAGGCCAGTTATGGGAGAATTCAGGATCGGCAGCCTCGTGTACGAAACGGGGCGGGTGATGGTAATAGCCGAACTTGGAACCGGGCATGGCGGAGACCTCGGCAAAGCCGCGGAACTCATCGCGGCGGCAATCGAGTCCGGAGCCGATTGCGTCAAGTTCCAGCACGTCTACGCCGACGAGATCATCCATCCCGCGACCGGCCTCGTACCGCTCCCGGGCGGGCTGACCCCGCTCTACGAGAGGTTCAGGGCTCTCGAGACAGGCGTGGATTTCCTTGCCGGAATCAAGGAACGTGTCGAAGCGCTAGGAGCGCTATTCCTGTGCACGCCTTTCGGACTCAGGAGCGCCAGGGAACTGCGTTCTATCGAGGTAGCGGCCATGAAGATAGCAAGCCCGGAACTCAACTACATACAGCTGCTCGACGAAGTATCGTCGTACCACCTGCCCACCATCCTGTCGAGCGGCGTCTCCAGTATGTCGGACATCGAGGAAGCCCTGGGGGCATTCGGGGAGCCGGGGCCGGGGCTCGCCCTCCTCCATTGCGTGACTGCCTACCCGGCTCCCGAGACCGATTACAACCTGCGCGTGCTTGGCTCGATGTCGGCGCTCCTTGGCATTGCGATGGGCGTGTCTGACCATTCGCTCGACCCCGTGCTCGTGCCCGCGCTGGCCGTGGCGTCGGGCGCCTGCATCGTCGAGAAGCATTTCTGCCTTTCAAGGAAAGACGACGGGCTCGACGACCCGATAGCCCTATCGCCGACCGACTTCTCGCTTATGGTGCAAGCCATCAGGGCAGCGGAAATGGATGGACCGAAATCCACTATTGCGACACTGTCTGCCGATTACGGCGCCAGCCGGGTTGAATCCACCCTCGGAAACGGAGTCAAGCACCTGGCCCCGAGCGAGCGGGCCAATTACCGCCGTACCAACAGGTCGATGCACGCGAGCAGGCCGATTGCCCGCGGGGACAGGTTTGGAGTGGACAACCTGGCCATCCTGAGGACCGAAAAGATCCTCAGGCCCGGACTCCACCCGCGTCACCTTGCCCTGGCGATGGGTCGAATAGCGGCACGGGACGTTCCCGACGGCGAAGGCGTGGAATGGGAAGACATCGGGGGCAGGTAGCGCCTTCCATCAGCCGAACGTGACGACCGTCTTCCCGGCGCCACCGTCCTCAGGACGCGCATAGTGAAAATCCGCCACGCCGGGGTAGCGGGCCAGGGTCTCGCGGACGCCTTGCTGGAGAACGCCCTCGCCGGTTCCGTGGATGATGGAGAATCCGGAAAGCCCTTCCATCGTGGCGGCGTCGAGCTGCCGTTCGAGAGCGGCGATCGCCTCGGCGAGCCTGAATCCACGAAGGTCAAGCTCGATGACGGCCCTGCTGCCCCTGCCCGGGCTGGCTTCCACCGTCACGCTCGGCGCCTTCCGCTCGAGTTCGGCCGTCGGTTCCAGGTCCGCCTCGTCTACGGTCAGCCTCAGCGCGTCCGTTTCGACCAGCCACTTGCCGCCCTTTGCGGCGCGCAGCACCCGGCCGCGTTTCCGGCCTGGCAGCACGAGGACAGCCGAACCTTTCGTTATCGGCGTCTGTGACCGGGAACCCGCCTTGAGATCCCGCTCCTGGCATTGAGCCTCCTGGTCGGCGGCTCTGACGCCAGCTTCGAGCGACGACAGGAATTCTTTGACTTCCTGAGTCCTTTCCCTGGTCAGTTCGCCTTCTCGAATCTCGCGCACCAGGTTCTCGAGAGTCTTCCTGCTTTCAGAGAGGAGGCTCCTGAGTTCCTGGACGCCAAGTGTCCGGAGTTCTGACTCCCGCTGGCGCAACTTCAGTTCCTTGAGGTCGGCCTTGCGCTGTTCTTCCATCGCTTCACGAAGCCTGCGTTTTTCTTCGTCGCGCAGCGAGTCAAGCTCGCGGTGCTTGTCGGACAGTCCCCGTATGAGCGCTGAAATGTCGGTCCGCTCCTCGCGGAGGTAGAGCCTGGCGCCGTCGACGACCGCCGCCGCGACGCCGTTCCGTGATGCTATGTCGAGCGCCCGGCTCTCGCCGGGGATGCCCATCAGGATGCGGTAGGTTGGCGACAGTGTATCCTTGTCGAAATCGACCGATGCGTTGAGGACGCCTTCTTTCGTGTAGCCGAAATTCTTGAGTATGCCGTGATGGGTCGTTACGAGCGTCAGCGCTCCGCGTTCGATAAAAAGGTCCAGGAGAGCCATCGCTATGGCGCAGCCTTCCTCGGGATCGGTGCCCGAGCCAAGTTCGTCAAGGAGCACGAGGCTGCGGGATGTGGCCCCTTCGACTATGGCGGATATCGACTTCATGTGTCCGGAAAAAGTGGAGAGCGACTGGTCAATCGACTGCTCGTCGCCTATGTCGGCCCAAACGCCGTCGAAAACAGGCAGCGCGCTGCCTGGAGAGGCAGGTATGGCAAGCCCGAACTGGTTCATCATGGCGAAGAGTCCGGCGGTTTTGAGCGACACCGTCTTGCCGCCCGTGTTCGGGCCTGTGATTATGAGGGTTCTGGCACCGGCCGGCATGCGGAGGTCGATGGGCACGGCCTTGCTGCCCAGGATCGGATGTCTTGCCTGGATGATGTCTATGCCTGAATCGCGCTCTTCTGCGTATACGCCGTTGTTGAGGTGCGAATATCGGGCCCTCGCGTAGAGGCTGTCGAACGATGCGCAGACAGCGCGCGCCGTCGCCAGGGAACCCGAGTAGCCGTATAGTTTTGCGGTCGTTTCCCTGAGTATGCGAAGAAGCTCGCGCTTGTAGCGGGCTTCTTCCTCGACCAGGTCGTTGTTCTTCTGTACGAGTGCCTCGGGTTCGAGGTATACGGTCTGTCCTGTCGAAGACACTTCGTGGACGATGCCTTTGAGCCTGGCTTTGGAACCTGCCTTGACCGCGAGTACTGTCCTGCCATCGCGCTGGGTCGGCACGTCGCTCTGCAGCATGGACCGTGTCGCTTCGTTCTGGAAGAACGACGCGGTGGTCCTCTCGATGTCGAGGTTCAGCTTCCTGATTCTGGAGCGTATGTCACGAAGCTCCGGCAGATCCCTGACTTCGCCGTCGGGTCCCAGTATCCTGAACGCCGCCGCCGCCACGGGGGACAGGTCGGGCGCTTCGGCAAGTTCGGCCGCCAAACCGTCGTGGCGCGAGGCCTGCAACCAGTGAACGAGGTTGCCAAAGGCGTCGGACCATAGTCCCAGAGCCCACAGTTCCTCGGTGTCCAGGCACGTTCCCTGCTTGGATACGACGCGCACCGCCTCGTCCACCGGGGCGAACGAACCGGCGGGCACGCCGCGACCTTCGCTGAAAAGCGCGCGTACCGCTGTCGATCGGGCCTTGATGTCGGCAACCTCGGCCGGATCGCCCGAAGGCAGCGATGCGGCGACGGATCGAACGCCTTCTTCGCTCAGGCAATAGCCTGCGACGTCGTCGCGTATCCGTCTGAAGTCCAGAAGTCCGAGCGCGTGTTCATGCATCTTCGAAATCGTCCTCGTGTATCCGGCGGGGCCGTCCTACCTTCCTGGCCCACGAGCGGGTATCCTCCAGCTCGGCCAGTACCCGCGCGTAGCTTTCGTAGCGGTCTTCGTGAATGGCGCCGGACTCGACCAACGGAGTCACGGCGCAACCTGGTTCGTCGAGGTGCTTGCATCGCGGCCCGAGGGAGCAGCGGGCCGACGCCTCGCGTATCTCGGGAAAACACGCGCCGAGCGTGACAGGGTCTATGCCACGCACAGCCAGCCTCCTGAAGCCGGGCGTGTCGATGACCCTCGTCTGGCCGTCCACCAGTTCGACGAGTATGCCGGCCACCGTCGTATGCCGGCCGCGCTCGAATTTCTCGCAGACCTCGCCGACCTTGAGGCCAAGCCCCGTTTCGAGGGCATTGAGGATAGAACTCTTGCCGACTCCCGATTGCCCGACGAAGGCGCTGGTCCTGCCCCGGATGCGTTCGCGGAGCGCCTCGATGCCGGCTCCTGTGTCTGCGCTCATCTCTATGGTCTCGAAACCGATACGCCTGTAATCCTCCATGCGTTCAGCCGTTTCATCGTCAACTCCGAGGTCGGTCTTGTTCAGGGCGATAAGGAACGGTATGCCTTCGGATGAAGGCTCGAGTGACACCCGGTCGATGAAGCGCGGTCTGAACGGCGGCATCGCCGCGCTCGTGACGCAGACGAGGAGGTCCATGTTTGCGGCGATGGCCTGTATTGCCTTGCCTTTTTCGTTGTAGCGCCAGAAAAGGCTTTTCCTGGGAACGAGTGAACTGATGGTACCCGTGCCCGTTGAGGCGGCTTCCCACTCGACGATATCGCCGGCGGCAAGCGGATTGTAGAAACCCTCGGCGCCCTTGAGCTTTTTGCCCTTGAGGCCGCAGCGGACAAGCGTGCCTTCGTCGGTCAGGATGACGAAGGAGTTGTTGGCGCCAGACAGCACGGTGCCGCAACTCATGCAAGGCACCCACCCTGGCTCAGGTCGAACATGGCAGCGAAGCCGCTGTAGACCGTCCCGAAAGGGCCTTCGCCGGTCAAGAACATCTCGTCGTTCCTGCTCCCTATCCCGGCAGGGACATCGGCGTCTTTCATTTTCAGCACATCCATGAGCCGGTTCGCGATGCCTTCCCTGGAATCGACTATGGTCACGCCTGGTCCGGCTGCCTCGGCGAATTCGGCAGCCAGATGCAGGAAGTGCGTGCAGCCGAGGACGATGGCGTCGACGCCCGCATCGAGCATCGCCATGACGCTCGGCATGACCGCCGCGAGCCGTTCCTCGTGTGTTGAACCGATATACCGCCGCTCGACGAAATCGACAAGGGCGCCGTCCCCGCGCTTTATGACTTCACAGCCTGCGGCCCACTCCGCCGCGAGGTCGGTCAGGTACGCGGCGGCAGCGGCTCCCGGGGTGGCGACCACGCCTATGCGCCTGACCCTCGAGAGGGCGGCGGCCGGCTTTATCGCCGGAACGGTGCCGATGACCGGAATGAGCGGGTTGTCCGAACGTATCGCATCGATGGCGAGCTCGGTCGCGGTGTTGCAGGCGACGACTATGGCCCTTGGCCTGGTATGCCTGACAAGTGCCGCGATCGCCGCCAGCGCGCGTGCGGTCACTGCTTCCCTCGACTTGGTGCCATAGGGAAATCCGGCGCGATCGGCAAGATAGACGTAACGCTCGGCGGGCAGGAGGGACCTGGCCGCCGCAAGATAGGGCAACCCCCCCACACCTGAGTCGAAAAATGCGACTGGTCCTGGATCATGCCGCATGGAATCGCCTGCCGATTTGATCACGTGCTGAAAAGATTGTTGAACGAGTTCCTGGCGGAATCAGACGCATCGCGCGCTTTTCCGCCTGTGACTTTGGACGGGTCGGGTTTGAAGTATTCGCAAAAATTCATGCGCTCCTTGTCCTTGACGGTTTCCGGTACTGTCTCGGTGCAATCGCGGAAGACACCGGGCTTGTAGAAGAGGCAGTGCGTGCAGATATGCAGCTCCTTGCTGCACGTCACGCATAGATCGCGGAAGCCGATGGTTCCTTCCGGCAATGGTGAACCGCAAAACGAGCACATGGACGCAGTGTACGCCGGCGACCGGTTTTTTTCAAGCGCCAGCTCGAGGCCAGCTCGCCAGCTTGAGGCCGGCTCGCCAGCTTGAGGCCGGCTCGCCAGCTTGAGGCTGGCGGCTCTTTGCGTTATCCTCTAGCACGCAAGCGCCGGAGGGGCGCTTCCATCTACAGGGGGGCTTAGGCGATGTATGACCTGCGACGTTGCACGGCACCAGGCTGCGACGAGACCGTTCTCCATGAGTCGCCGTATTGCGCGCTGCACCACCCGGGCGCCGATGCCTTTGCCTCGGCGCTGCTCGTGAAAATGGCCAAGCCAGGAGCGATCAAGAGCGTCAATGCCGCGGGCCTGCGGTTTCAGGGAGCCGACCTTTCGGGCAAGCGCTTCTTTTCATGTTCTTTTTCAAAGACGATCCTCAAAAACATGATTTTCGCCGGCTGTACCTTCAGAATGTGCTTCTTCGACTTCTGCTCGGCCGACTCATGCGATTTTTCCGGCATCGACGCTCAATTCTGTTCGTTTGCAGGAGCCCGCTTCCTCAACGACACATTTGAACATTCCGAACTCGTCCACAACAACTTCGATGGCGCAAAGGCGACCGAATGCACGTTCAACAATTCCAACCTCTACAATTCACGGTTCATCATGTCTGAATTCGAGAGGACGGACTTCATAGACTGCAACCTCAAACGTTCCATGATAATTCCGTCGAAAGAAGTCGACGTGTCCTGGCGCCTGTCCAATACCCAGGAAGCCATACACGAACTCGACAGGATAGACCTGTGACGGTTTTTTTCCACTATTCGCTTCATGGCTTCGCCAACGTATTCCTCGTCGGCAACGACGCGACGATGGAGGCTGTCATCGTCGATCCAGCTGCCTTTACCCTCGGTCTCCTGCAATTCATCGAAGACAAGGGCTACACGGTCAAGGCGGTGCTGGTCACCCATAGCCACAGCCGTCACATAGACGGCCTGAGGACGCTGCTGCGCATCTACGATGCCGAGGTATTCTCGAGCAACGCCACGCTCGGCGACATACCATGCAGGATGGTGACGGACGGAGAGAATTTCACCGTCTGCGGGCTGGCGGTACAGGCGCTGTCGGTGCCCGGGCATTCAGCCGACTCCGTGGTCTACCGGTTGGACAAGCTTTTGTTCACCGGCGACACGCTTAACGCGGGACTGATAGGCAAGACGATGAGCCAGTACGGCAACAAACTCCTCAAGGAACAGCTGGCCCGGAAAGTGCTCAGCCTTGCCGACGACTGCCTGGTGCTTCCTGGGCACGGGCCGCCTTCGACCATAGGCGCGGAGAAGCTGTACAATCTCGGCTGGAAGAAATCCAGGAACGAAGTAGGGCGCAGCGAGTATGGCCTGTATATCTAGCTTTACTTGCCATGCACACCAATATATACTTTTGCGCATTCACTTCTCCGCAAGGTCAGACACCGACTGCGGGGATGCATCATCCAAGGAGATCACATGAAGAGAAATGGAATCATGGCCATCGTCATGCTGGCGCTGATGGTAGCCGGTATGGCATCGGCGTGGGCAGCTGACGATATCCTGGGCCTCTGGAAGATTATCGACGACAAGACGGGAAAGCCTACCGCTTACGTGTTGCTCTACGTCAATAGCGGCAAAATTTTCGGCCGCATGATGGCGACCATCAGCAAGGAAACCGGCGTCGTTGACGACACCATCGTCACCATGGAAAAGAAAGCCGACGCCCTTGCCGGCGATCCTCCGAACTGCGGTCTCGATTTCGTCTACGAGATCCAGCAGAAAGGGAACGATTGGAAAGGTTCCATCATCGACCCCAAGGACGGCAAAGTCTACGATTGCACTATAAAGCGCGATACCGACAAACTGCTCGTGCGCGGTTCCCTCAAAGGAACCGGCGGCCTCCTCGGGCGGAACCAGACCTGGCTTCTGGCGACAGTGCGGGAGCTTCCGACCGGGTTCTCGTTACCCAACCCCTCGTCCTTCGTACCGGTCATCCCGAAAAAGAAGTAACCATCACGCCGGTTCCGAGCGGAACCTGGGAACCGGCGATGCTATCGAATCCTGGGCGGCGATGATGGCGAGTTCTCCGTGCCCCGACGCGAGCGTTGCCTCCAGCACGGAGTACAGCGAATCGAGGGTTGCCTCTATCGACGATACAAGATCCCGGCTTTTAAGGTAGTAGCCCAGGAAAAGCGCGCTCGCCAGGTCTCCCGAGCCTTTGGGAGGCTTCCCGAAAGGAAGGACGGGCGCCGTCACGACGCGGTGAACCGATGTGTCGCTGACGAAGAAGCCCATCCTGTCTTGCCCTGCCGGCCGGTAACTCGTGATGATAACGATGCGCGGCCCGAGAGCGTGTATGGCTTCCGCCACCTTCGAGGCTTTGACTGGAGTATCGATGGCGCTTTCAGCTCCCCTGAACGGGAGACCGCCGAGCAGTCCAGCCTCGAAGCAGTTCGGACAGACGATGTCAGCCCTTGGCACGGCCTGTGCCGCGATGAACTCAGGCAGCCCATCCCGGACGTACACGCCGCCAGGCAGGTCCCCCATCACCGGGTCACAACAGTACAGGGCCTCGGGATTGACGCTCTTGACCGCATCGACTGCGTCCATGATCGCCGCACCCGTCTCGACATCGCCCATGTAGCCAGACAGCACCGCGTCGCAGGATGCCATGATTCCCAGCTTGCCGAGGCCGCGCACGACGTCGGATACGTGGTCCGCGCCGAAGACGGCGCCGGTCCAGCCGGGTATTCCCGTATGGCATGAAAACTGCACGGTGTTCACGGGCCAAACCTCGTATCCGAGCCGCTCGAGAGGGAAAACCGCCGAGCGGTTGCCAACGTGACCGAAGGCGACGTGTGACTGTATCGAAAGGATGTTCATCGAGGTAGTTCTCCGTTCTCCAGGAGGGATTTTGCGTAGAACAACTCGGCACTCGACAATGCCGACACAAGCGGTCCGTTCAAGGTATCGAGCCCTCGGTCGGTCGCCCGCCACGCGCCGCCCTCGAGGCGCACCAACAGGGGGAAGCGCTCTTCAAGGTGCCCGAAGACGAGCGCCGCGTCGAGGCCGAAACGTTTTCCGAACGCCGCCAGGTCAAATCCCCTCACCCTCCGCATACCGGTCATGAGGCATTCGAAAGCCGCATCCTTGCCCGAGACCAGCGACTCCGATGCCGACCCGTCGGGGTCGGCAAGGTAGCGAGCGTCGTTCCTGGAGTTCTCGATCCGCAAGAAAGCGCCGCCTGATACCGCGATGTTGGCGACTCCCGAAGGACCTGCGGCGAGCCAGTCTCCCATGCTCCAGTAGACGTCGTTATGCATGCATTCCTGCCCGGGCAACGACCAGTTCGACACCTCGTAACGCCTGAATCCCGTCTCCGCAAGTTTCGCCCTGGCGGCTTCGTATTGGTCGCCGCGCTCGTCGTCACCGGGGATCAGCGCGTCGCCGGATTCTGCCGATCTCCACAGCGGCGTACCTTCTTCCAGCGTCAGCTCGTAGAGCGACAGGTGGCCGAGCCCGAAACCCGTAAGGGTTGCCACATCGCGGGCTAGCCCTTCGGCGCTCTGGCCCGGCAGGCCGTATATCAAGTCAGCCGACCATCGCCCGTTCCAGCTTCCGGCAATCTTCTCGAGACGGCGAATGGTCGAGGCCGCATCGCCCCGTCGGCACGCCATCGACCTGGCGCTGTCCTCGAGGCTCTGGACGCCCACCGATAGCCGGTCGACGCCGCCTTGCGCGAGCGTGTCGAGCAAGGCGGCATCGACATCCTCGGGATTGGCTTCTACCGTGTACTCGGCGGGATCCGATCCACCGGCCCGAGCCTCATCGCCAACAAGCCGGAGCGCCTTTGTCAGGGTTCCCCGCGGCAGGCACGAAGGACTCCCGCCGCCAATATAGACTGTCCTGAATCCTGTCCGGCCGAATCTGCGTCCCAGAGAGGCGAGGTGCCTCGCAATGGCTGCAAGCCAGGCTTCACTCGCCGCTTCCAGTCCATGCCGACCCGGCGTAGAGCTGTGAAAATCGCAATACGAGCATCGCGACAGGCAGAACGGAACGTGCACGTAGAGCGACCGGCTTGCGTCGACGGCAGGCACCTCGTCGTCCTTACAGGTACGACATGCGGTCAAAAGGCCAGTAGCGGAAGACGACCTTGCCCTTGATCATCCTTGATGATACCGGTCCGAAGAACCGGGAATCTGCGCTCGAAGCCCGATTGTCCCCGACTACGAAGAACTCGTCCGGTCCCAGCTTGATCGATTTGAAAGTGCCTGACAGGGGCAAATGCTTGTCCCAGCCGTCTACCGGGCTGGCGCCTTCGATATCGTAAGCGCCTCCCGAAACTTCGTATTCGGTCAGGAAGTGCGAAGAATCCCCTGCCTGCACGTAAACGACAAAGCCGTCCATCATCACCGAGTCTCCGGGGCCGGCGACGACCCTCTTGATGACCGGTGTGTCGAACGACTGACTCGAACCATGGAGGCCCACCAGTTGCAGCGTGACGAACCGGAGCGCCGAATCGGCAAATCGATCGTACCATGGATGGATGGTCGCCGAAGGCAGGCGCATCAGCACGACGTCGCCTTTTTTCGGGGCCTTGAAGGTCGATCGCTTTCCGCTGAAGGCATTGAAAACGCCGTACGCGGACGACATGACGACGACTCGATCCTCAGGCACGAGAGTCGGGCTCATCGCGACAGACGCCACTACCCATGACTTGAACACGAATGCCGAGAACAACTCGAAGGAAAAAAACAGAATGACCAGGTAGCGGAGTACGCGGAGGAAGGTTGATCGCCTCCGTCTGGCATCCTCGAAAGACTGCACGCGCTTCATGCCGCTACCGGATTGAACCGAGCCGGCCCAGCGGCCAGTAGATGAACAGGGCGTGGCCAAGGACCTTGTCAAGTGAAACTGCGCCGAACCAGCGGGCGTCCTTGGAATTGTCCCTGTTGTCGCCCATGGGGAACAGCCTGCCCTCCGGGATATACCAGCCGGAACGGATCTTTCGATCCTCCGCGACGATTCGCGCATCCTGGGGATACGCCGCGGCGAGCTCCGCCAGCCGCGCGCGGTTCAGCGCCAGCTCGTCGTATGGATTGTACGCCGGGAGCGACGAGGCGGGCACGATTCCCATGTCGAGTCCGGCCGCCATGCGTCCGGCCGCGGCGATGGATGGATAATCCTCCGGCTTGACCATGCGCCTGATTGGATAGGTGAATCCGGAAGCCTTCTGGAAGTCCCGCTCGGCCAACCAGCCTGAAGCCCCCTGGAACAGGAAGCTCACTTCTCCGTCGATGACCCGGACAGTGTCGCCGCCGGTCGCGACGGCGCGTTTGATAAGGTAGTGGACCCGAGGCTGGCCCGCCTCGTCAAGGTCGATGTCAACAAGGGTCAGCGTGGCCATGTAAACAAACTGCTGGAGCACCGTGAAAACGGGACCCTTGGACAGGTACGCGGGGTTCTCGAACACTATTGTCTCACCGCGCCTGGCTTCCCGGAAGCCAGGCATCTTGGCCATGCCTGGAAGGAGTTCGGGACCGTAGACCAACTTGTCTACGAATATCATGTCGCCTATCTCGAGCGTGCCGGACATCGAACCCGAGGGAATGCGGTACATCTGGAACAGGTACTGGTTGATGAGGAGGACCATGCAGACGGCCCAGAGTATGGCTTCCGCCCAGTCGCGTATCCAGTGCTTTGCCTGCTGCTTCTTTTTCTGGGCGAGGCGACGCTTTTTTCGATGTGTCAGGACACGCTCGGTAAAGGCCACCAGCGATGTCAAGAAATCTGCCTTGGCTGTCATCGGCACGAGGCTACCATCTTTCGTTCGCGTTGACAAGCCTTGCCGCCGGCTAATATAATCCCGCGATGAAAGACGACAAAACGATCAGCCAACAGGATATAGACGAAGCATCCGTGCATTTCAGGCCCATCTTCGGGATGGCTCCGAGACGATATCTGGCCGCGGCGTACGGGACGGCAGTACTTGCTGTACTCTTCCTGACGTTGCTGTTGCCCGGCCTCAGGCGACCGGGATCGACATGGTCGTTCACGGTTGATCCGCCGGGCTCCGCGGTGTTCGTGGATGGCGTTTACCGAGGCCACGCTCCCTGCAGGATCTTCCTGCCTGCAGGCAATCGCTCCATCCGCGTCGAGCGCCCCGGCTTCGCGTCTGCCGAAACTGTCGCCCGTTCACAGGGACGAGTCTTCGCCACCTTGCTCTTTCCGCCCCGGGCATCCATGTCCGTAACCCTCGTACCCGTTTCGGGCGGGGTCATTCTTGAGGAAGGCATGCGCTCGTACGCGTCCTGGGCACTCTCGGGATCGCCCAGCGACGCCTACCAGATACCCATGGTCCTCTCCGATACGGCCCGCGCCGCGCTTGTCGCTCCGGACAGCTCGAAAACCGCGGCTGTGGGCCATCTGGCCGGAGCGGCATTGTCGTACGCGCTGCATGCGCAGTCCGTCCGTGATGCGGCAAGAGCGACCGCGATGCTCTATGGCGGTTCCGCTGCCATGACCCCTGCTACGCTCGGCAGACTCGTCGATTTGTTGACAGCCGAGCTGTCAATCGACCCTGCCATGCTGCCTGCCCTGGTCGCCGCGCTGCCGCCGGCGCTGGAAACGCGGCTCAAGGCTGGCGCGTTCTACAACAAGACAATTGCGCGCGTGGAGGTCATGTCGGCAGGCAAGCCATTTGCGGGTTCCAGGCTGTCATTCGCGGGCATGGACTTCGTCTCCATGCCCGCCGGCACCGCGGTCATCAAGGCTGGTGCCGCGATGGACGCCGTCGTCGCCGTCGAGCCTTTCTACCTGGCATCGGGTGAAACCACCGTCGGCGATTTCAGGGCTTTCGTAGCAGCCAGTCCAGACTGGGGCGCAAGCTCGGCAAGACTGCTGCAATCCCGAGGGCTCGTCGACACCGACTATCTGAACGGCCTTGCGGAAGCTGATGACACAGACGCGCTACGGTTCATTTCCAGGCCTGCAGCCATTGCATATTGTGAATGGCTTTCATCGAAAGCGCCTGCGGGTTACCGCTTCACCCTGCCGACAGAAGCGCAATGGGCGCTGGCCGCAACCAGCTCGGGGAATTCCGCATCGACCGGAGCAATCCTCCTCGATTCAGGGGCCAGAGGACCTGCCAGCCCGTTCGACCTCCGATACGACGCTTCAGGACTGCGCGGGCTTTTGGGAAACCTTTGGGAATGGTGTTCAGATTCTTTCGCCGCCCACCCGGCTGCCGGCATCGACGGCAGGAGGCTGTTCGCGTCGGCCGAGGCAGTCGTCAGGGGCGGTTCATGGGCAAACAGGTCTGACCTTGTCAGCCTCGTTTCGCGCGGTCCCATGCCCGAGACTGCGTGTACGGCATATCTCGGTTTCCGCATCGCGATGGTGCGGGATCGGTAGCGAGCCATGGAAGGCATCAAAATCATAGCGCTCAACAGGCGGGCGCACTTCGATTACACGATAGAGGAGACACTGGAATGCGGCGTCAGCCTCCTCGGTTCAGAGGTCAAATCTCTGCGCATCGGCAAGATATCCTTCCCTGACGGCTACGCGGTCTTTGAGAAGGGTGAGTTGTGGCTCAGGAACGTTCACATTTCCGAGTATACCTGCAGCTCGATATTCAACCATGACCCCGACAGGCCCAAGAAAGTGCTGGCCCATGCCCAGGAGCTGAAACGGCTCGAGCGCCGCGTCAACGAGAAGGGATTTACCCTGGTGCCGCTCGATTTCCATTTCAGGAAAGGCCGCGTCAAGGTAGAGCTGGGACTGTGCAGGGGCAAAAAATATTCCGACAAGCGTGAATCGATAAAGGAACGGGAAGTCAAGAGGGAAATTCAGCGCGCGTTCCGCGACAGGCAGGGTTGAGCATGGGTTTCCTGCGCGTCACCGGCGGAACGCTCCGTGGGCGACGAATCGAGGTTCCGCAAGGTGATTTTGAAATTCGCCCGGCGATGGACAGAATGAGGAAGTCGCTGTTCTCGATACTCGGGCCGCTCCAGGGTTTATCGTTTCTGGACCTCTTCTCCGGCTCCGGCATCATCGCCCTCGAGGCATCGAGCCGGGGCGCCTCACCGGTAGCATGCGTAGAACGGGACAGAGCCAAGCTGTCCCTGCTCATCCGTAATGTCTCGATGGCTCCGGAACGTATCGATTGCCATTGCGTCCCTGTCGAACGGTTCATACTGCGTTGCGAGCGGAGCTACTCGGTGGTGTTCTGCGATGCGCCTTTCCCGTATGCCCACAAGGCCGACATCGTCCGCTCCATCGCCGAGCGGGGATTGGTGGAACGCGGCGGCATGCTCCTCGTCCACTACCCGAGAGAAGAAACGCTTCCAGAACGCAGCGGCGATCTATTGCTGAAGGACGAGAGGGAATACGGCAGATCGTTGGTGCGATTCTACGAGAGACCGGTATCAGCGGTCGAAAGCCTTGATGATGCGGATCAAGCGCTCGTCTAGAAGGTTTTCACGCAGAGGATCGACAGAACCAGTCGCTAAGATGCCGCAGAACGGCCCGGCAGCCGGGACGGACTCATCGCTCGCGGCCGACTCTATCGGCTCGAGTCCGATTTCCTCGTACATCATCGGGCTCTCCCGTCCCAGTGGCGTTCGACGAACGCCTCCGTTTTGCAGATCCACCAACATACATTACAACTATAGCGCGCTTGACATTAAAAACCTTATATGCCGTAACGCAGGCTTGAATTGATTATTTTATTGAAGTCTTCTATATTCGAACATGAGCCGTGGAGAATGGGCGCCATAGAGCGCCTGGGACGGAGCCCGGATGGACCAGAACCTATTCGAAAAATTCCCCGATGCCGGCCTCATCAAGACCGTCGACGAACCAAACGGAGAGCTTTCTTCCGCCCAGAAGGCGCAACTCAACCGCCGCGGCAATGTAATCTTCAACAAGGGCGACCTGGAGACTGCCAGACGCATTTTCCAGACCACAGGCTATTCCGACGGGCTCATGCGCGTCGGTGAAGCATATCTGGCCGCGGGACGTCCCGTCGATGCCCTGAAGATGTTCAAGTTGTCCCATGATCCAGGAAGAAGCGAGGAGCTGCTGGAACGCGCGGCTCTTGCCATACGAAAAATGCTCGATGAAAAGGAAAAAGAATGAGCGACTCAACCAGGCACGACGATGGACCGGAGTTCGACGCGGGGATGGCCCCCCAGCAGAATTCCGAACTCATGGAGATCGCGGAACTTTCAAAGAAGGGATATCAGTATCTAAAAGAAAACCGCGTAAGCGAAGCCGAGCGCAACTTCAAATCGATACTGGAGAAAGACCCGGAAAACAACTACGCGCTGGTCGGGCTGGGCGACGCTGCCCGCAAGCGTGCTGCCCATCGAGACGCGGTCGATTACTACAAGAAATGCCTCGTCTACCATCCAGGCAACAATTATGCTCTTTTCGGGCTGGCTGATTGCTACAAAGCGCTCAACCAGTACCAGAAAGCCATAGAGATATGGGAGCAGTACCTGCTCCACGACAACAAGAACATCACCGTGTTGACCCGCATAGCCGACGCGTACCGCAAGGTTCGCGACTTCAGGAAATCCAAGGCCATCTACCTCCGCGTGCTTGAGATGGAATTCGACAATCCGTACGCCCTCATCGGCCTCGGGCACCTGCATTACGATTTCAAGGAATACCGCGATGCCCTCCACTACTGGCAGCGCATGGTGGATGCACAGGGCGACCTCGTCGACATCAGGGTGCTCACATCCATTGGCAACTGCCACCGGAAGCTCAAGCAGTTCGAGATGGGCGTACCGTACTTCGAGAAAGCGCTCGCCAAGGAAGAGGATAATTTCTACGCGCTGTTCGGGCTTGCCGATTGCTATCGCGGCACGGGAGAACCCCAGCGTTCGCTTGATTACTGGAATCGTATACTGGACAAGGATCCCCGCAACAAGGTGATACTCACCCGCGCCGGTGACGCCTACCGAAGCATGGAAAGGTTCGAAGAGGCCGTGGACTATTATGAACGTGCGCTCAACATCGAATTCGACGTGTACGCCGTGCTCGGTCTGGCGACAATTTCACGGTTGCAGGGAAAGGTAGAGGCCGCAATAGAATCCCTCTGTCGGCTGGTCCAGAACGACGCTAAAAACTACCGGCTCCACCTTGAGCTGGCGCAGTGCTACCTGGCGACGGGTGAAAAACGGAAAGCGGAGGAGACGCTCCAGGAATTCATGCGTTTCGGCATCCGCAATCCGCACATCCAGGAACTCATGGCCCAGATCCAGAACAAGTGAAGGTGGACAAGCCTGGCCGCGACGTAACGGCCGCCGGACTTCTGCCCGCGGAGCTGGCGGATACTTTCTCCTTGAAGCCCTCCTTCCGCGGCCGCCAGGCATTCAAGTGGATATCCAGGGGAGCCAGATCCTTCTCCGACATGAGCGACCTGCCCGCCGACGAAAGGGCACGCCTGTCCTCCAAGCCACTTTTCTCCACTACGGTCGCCGAGACGCTGGCCGGCGACGACGGTTCGGTCAAGCTCAAACTGCGGCTCCGCGACGGCTCGGCGATCGAGTCCGTGCTGCTGGCCGATACGGAAGGCAGGATGACGGCCTGCCTGTCGACGCAGGTCGGCTGCGCCATGGGATGCACATTCTGCAAGACCGGCACGCTTGGCCTCCTTCGCAACCTCGGCCCCGACGAGATAGTCGAGCAGTACCTCGAGCTGGCCGCCCTCCGAGGAAAGCCGTCCAACATCGTGTTCATGGGCATGGGAGAACCTCTGCTCAACCTCGAGGCAGTCCGAAGGTCCATAGCGATATTCACGCATCCCGATGGCCTCGCAATATCTCGCCGGAAGATAACGATATCGACCTGCGGCATCGTGCCGGGCATACGCGATCTGGCCGACGAAGGCCCGCACGTCAGGCTGGCCGTTTCTCTGACAGCAGCCAGCGATGGACTCAGGTCCTCCCTGATGCCGGTCAACCGCTCGTGGAACCTCGCGTCCCTCAAGGACGCCCTGCTCTATTACCAGGCCAGGACAGGAGACAGGATTACGCTCGAAGCGGCCATAATGGGCGGCGAAAACTCGAGCCTCCAGAGCGCCAAGGCTATGGCGGACTGGATACGTCCGCTCAATGTCCAGGTCAACGTTATACCGTGGAACCCCGTTCCCGGCCTGCCCTACCATGAACCGGTCCGCGGAGAAGCTGCCGCATTCGAAGCCGAGCTGGAACGGCTCGGCGTCAATGCCGTACGGCGTGCCCGTCGCGGGAGGGGAGTGGCGGGAGCCTGCGGACAGCTCGGAGACACCCTTGGGGTAGCTGACACTTCCGTTCCTGAAAACGGCAGCGCAGACTGATCATAGTCCCGTTGCGGAATCCAGGACAGAGGCTCGCCTGTCTGATTCCAGGCCGGCGAGCTTACCCTCCAGTCTGGCTGCCCGCTTCAATGCCCGCATTGCCAGAGTTCCGCCTTCCCGCGCCGCCCCGGCGGACAGCAGCGCCAGTCGCAGCGCTTCCGTGACATTCTTTTCCCGCCGTTCCGCATGCACCGACTTGGAAAACAGCCCCGCCGCATCGTCAGGCAGGTACCTGACGAGATCTTCCCGCTCGGCCAGCCTGCCGCTCCGCCCCAGTAGCCGCATGAGGGGCCTCGCGGCGCGATGGTCAACCGCTTCCCGCCCCGATGCTGCGAGCGCCTGCCTGAGAGTCCGTTCGGCAAGCGCCTCGTCGATCCTCGACTGAATGCTGGCCAGTCCCACCGCGTCACAGCCAGGCGGCCAGCCGCTGCCGCGGGCAGCGTCGACGATGAGGAAGAAAAGAGCGGCCAGCGATCGTACGTCAAGCTCGTTGTGCTCGAAAACCCGTGCCAGGAGACCGCTGCGGCCGCGCTTGACCCAGTCAAACCATGCCTCGGGCACTTCAAAGCCAGGGATATCGTCCGAACGACTGATCCCGAGCACCGAGTCTTCGATGCTCGAAAGCGAGCAGTTGCCTATGGTGGACCGCCACAGTCGCCTCGAGGCATGGAGCACGTCGACATGAGGCTTCGGCTCGGCCGGTCCAAAATCATTCATGGCACGGCGCACAGCGTATAGTGGCATGTCGAAAGACGAACCGTTGTAGCTGACTACCGCCTCGGCATCGGAGAATTCCGCCGACAGTCGCTCGATGAACGCTGGCTCGGCGGGATAGTCGTCCATGAAGTACTGCCTGACAAGCATCGAGCCGTCGTTTCCAGGCCTTCCGAAAGCCGCGAGGAAGGCCACGGTTCCGGAACCACCAGACAGCCCCGTTGTTTCCAGGTCGAAGAACACCAATCCGCCCGCGGCGCATTCGACCTGGTCAAGCCGGCGCGAGAAGAGTCCGAGCCTGAGCGGTCCTTGCGACGGCGTTCCAGGCAGCGAACCAGAGGTCTCCCTGAAGCGCAGGCCTTCGCCTATCGTTGTCCAGCCGTCAGGAAAGGCCTCGGGTGAAAGGCTCTCACGTCGCGGGGCTGGTTCGGCCCGGCCGCGCATGCGGGCAAGCCTGGCGCGCAGGTTCCCGGCCATTGCCTAGGCCTCTGCGAACCCGTCCGGCCTGATTGCCTGCAAGGCCGCTTCGAGAAGGCGCCTGGCGCCTGTTTTCCGTTTGCGCACCGCTGCAAAAGCCTGGTCGGCCACGCCGACGCATGACGGGCAGCCGTCCTCGCAGTCGCAGGTCGCCACCCGCTCGACAGCATTCTCAAGGACAGAGTGAAAAGACTGCGCCAGGGCTTCGGCCAAGCCGGTACCACCCGGGTAGCGGTCCCAGAGGTAGACCGCGGGAATACCGTAGTGGTCATCCCTGGCCCGCCAGGTGGCGCCGAGATCCGAGCGGTCACAGAGGAGGTCGACGGGCGCGAGCGAGCGGACGATGCCGCAGAACGCGGAAAGGACTGCCGCGCGTTCGAGTTCGCCCATGTCCGCCAGCAAGGCTCCGGGACGGCCCGCGACAGGAAACAGCACGGCGACGGCTCTGGTCTGCATTTCTTCCGGCGGGAGGTATATCTCGCCGTAGCCTATGTTCTCGTTGGTATGGAAACGCAACTTCTTGAATTTTTCGGCGCTTGACCTGACAAGGAGGTCTCCGACAAGCAATGGCAGCGACTCCGAACCTCCTCGTTCGTCTTCCGAGAGGACTTTGATGTCGGTCTTGACGACGGCATCGGTATAGTAGTTGGTCTCGCGCTCTTCGACGAGGCACTGGCGGTTCTCGATGTCAAGTTTCAGGACCATGTACTGCCTGCCGCGGTGTATGTAGACGGCGTCGTCGAAAACAAGCTCCTTGGCGCTTGGCCGGTCCATTTCGCCTATGACCTCATTGTGCCCCTTCGTCGTATCTATTATGACGACATTGTCCGCCGTCGCCGACCGCAGCGATATCTTTTCCGCCGGGTAGCCCGAATCGGACCAGAACCACCTGCCGCCCGTATTGCGGACGGTTCCCGTCTCTTCGAGGAACGCCAGTACTTCTCCGACATCGGGGCCGAAGCGTTCCCCGTCGCGGAACGGCAGCTCGAAGGCAGCGCACTTGACGTGATCTGCGTAAACGTAGGGATTGTCGGCGTCTATCCTGGCGTTTTCGGCTCCTGAGCCGAAAAACCGATCTGGATGGGCAATCAGGTACTGGTCTACAGGCGCGCTCGACGCGACGTAGACCGCCATGGAGGCGCCGCGGCGCCGGCCAGCCCTGCCCGCCTGCTGCCAGAACGACGAGAGGCTGCCAGGCCAGCCGGCTATGACCGCCGCGTCCAGGCCTCCGATGTCTATGCCGAGCTCGAGCGCGTTTGTGGAAACGACGCAGTGAATGCTGCCTTCCCGAAGGCCGCGCTCTATGAGCCTCCGTTCGCCCGGCAGCAGCCCGGAGCGGTACGGCTCTACCCGGATGTGCCGGTTGTCGGTATAGATGTTTTCGAAGCGCTGGTTGAGGTATGACGCGAGGATTTCCACCCTGAGCCTCGAACGGGCGAACAGTATCGTCCTCGTGCCCGAGGCAAGCAGCTTCGCCGCTATCTCCATGGATTCGTTCGCGGAACTCTTCCTGATGCCCTGCACGGCATCGACGAGCGGCGGATTGTAGAATACGACGGCTTTCTCTGCACGTGGCGCTCCGTTTTCCGTCACGGCGCTCACCGGCCGTCCGGTGAGCGCCTGAGCCAGTTCGGCCGGGTTTCCTATGGTCGCGGAGCAGAGGATGAATCGGGGCGTCGCGCCGTAGTGGGCGCAGATGCGCAGCAGCCGCCTGAGGACATTGGCGACGTGGCTGCCGAATACGCCGCGGTACGCGTGC
>CAZNXK010000004.1:45859-59274 GCA_964576835.1 uncultured Treponemataceae bacterium
AATTTGATCCACTTTGCATGGTTGGGCAGGACCCCCGAGTGCAGCATGTCAGGGTTGCTGATGATTATGCGTCCGGAGTCGCGCGCCGCCTTCCTTGTCGACTGAGGCGTGTCCCCGTCGAAGGTGGCGGCCTTGATGGGTAAATCCCCCGCCTCGATGAGCGCGTTGATTTCCGCCTGCTGGTCCTGGGACAGCGCCTTGGTCGGAAAAAGGTACAGCGCCCTGGCGTCGGGGTCGTCGAGCAGGGCCTGGGCGACGGGCAGGTTGTAGCACAGCGTCTTGCCGCTTGCGGTCGGGGTGACGACGACGTAGTCGTTTCCCGCCGCAGCGAGGTCCCAGCACGCCCTCTGATGGCTGTACAGGCGGTCCCCGCCCCGGCCCGCGGGTGCTTTCCGGACACGCGGGTCCAGTCCTGGCGGAAAATCGGCCCAGACCGCCCCGACTGCAGGCAGGCGTTCCACGCGCGACACGAAGGGGGCTATCCCAGGATCAGAGAGGAATTTTTCTACCGCGTCTTTTCTGTCATCGTTGATCATGGCGACACCATGATAGGGCAAAAGCGGTCATTGGTAAATCACGGAATGTACCATTGCCAGAATGAGAGTCGTGGTATAATGGCTTAAAAGTGACTCCAGGAGGGATATATGAACAGGGTTCTATCGATCGTCCTCGGCGGAGGCAAGGGTTCACGACTTTTCCCGCTGACGAAAGACAGGGCCAAGCCCGCCGTACCGTTCGGCGGCCGTTACCGCATCGTCGACATCCCTATTTCTAACTGTATCAATTCCGGCTTCAAGCAGATCTACATCCTGACCCAGTTCAACTCGGCTTCCCTGCACCTGCATATAGCCAAGACCTACGTTTTTGACAACTTTTCGGACGGTTTCGCCGAGGTTCTTGCAGCGGAACAGACTCTGACCCACTCTGGCTGGTACGAGGGCACGGCGGACGCCGTGAGGAAAAACCTCGTACATTTCAGGCCGCAGAATCCCACCCACTACCTGATCGTCTCCGGCGACCAGCTCTACCGGATGGATCTCGCGGACATGTTCCGCAGGCACATCGAGTCGGGGAAGAGCCTGACAATAGCCTGCACCACGGTTACCAGGGAGGATGCCAGCGCATTCGGCATCATGAAGGTCGACGGAAACAGCAAGATAGTCGAATTCCAGGAGAAACCGGGTCCTGTCAAGGATATTAGCGACTACAAGATTCCCAAAGAGCTTCGCAAGGAACGGCGAGGCGCGAAGGATTACCTGGCTTCCATGGGCATATACATCTTCGACGCCGCGCTGATGGAGGAAGGCCTCGACAATGATGCCAACGACTTCGGCAAGGAAATCATCCCGATGATCCTCGAGAAGCAGGAAGTCAATGCCTACATCTTCGACGGATACTGGGAAGACATTGGTACCATCAAGAGCTTCTATGAAGCCAACCTCAACCTGACGGCGATCGCGCCGGAGTTCAACTTCTACGATGAAACCAGCCCGATTTTCACCCACCGCCGAAACCTGCCAGCGTCCAAGATCAATTACAGCACGATGAACCAGGCTATCACCTCCGACGGCTGCATCATTACCAACGCGTCGATATCCCGCTCCATCGTCGGAATACGAACAATAATCGAGTCGGGCGCCAGCTTCGACGGGGTCGTGTGCATGGGAGCAGATTATTACGAAACCGATCCCCAGAAAACCAAAAATCTCTCCAAGGGCTTGCCCAACATCGGTATAGGCAGCGGTTCCATCATAAAAGGTGCCATAATCGACAAGAATGCAAGGATAGGCGCCGATTGCCGAATAGGGGTAGACCATCGCGACCGTGAGGACGGCGAGTATGGTTCATATTACATCGTCGATGGCATCATCGTGATACCGAAAAACGGCATCATCAATCCAGGTAGCATCATTTAAAAATCCCTGCGCGCAAGCGTCAGGGAGGGGAGATTGGATGCATCACCGTGTAACGGCCGCCCTCGTCATCGTCGATATGCAGCGATACTACCTTGAGCCAGCGTCCGCTCTCTATGCCTACTCCGAGCACTGCTGGCCGGGCAGCATGTCGTATATCGGGGAGCGAGTGCGCCAGTCGGTATTCCCCGCAATCACGCGCCTGCGTGACTCGTTTGGCGCCATAGGATGGCCGACTGTGTACCTGCGCCTTTGTTCGGCCCAGCCCGACCGTTCCGACCTGCACAGGCTTTTCCGCGTTTTCTGGTCGTCTGCCCTCGAGGCCGGCTATGCGGACGCCTACCCGCTGCAGGACGATCCCTGGGCGCAGATCGCAGCCGAGCTGTCCCCTCGCCCCGGCGACATCGTCATCGACAAGTGCAGCTATTCAGGGTTCTCTACGCCGTCGCTCGAACGGACATTGCGAGAGCTTGGAGTCGACGCGGTGGTGATGACAGGTCTGGCTACGAGCCAGTGCGTCGATACGACTGCCCGCGACGCGTCTGAACGCGGGTTCATGGTCGTGCATGTCGAAGACGCGCAGGCCGATTACGGCGCCGACGAACACGAGGCCGCATTGTTCGCCTCGAGGGGAATTTGCGGAGGCCACGTGGTAGACTCGGATTTCCTCGCGGCGGCTCCGGAGCGGCTCCTTCGCGCCTATATGTCGGCGGAAGTGCCATGATCGCTGTCTTTCAACAGGTCCTGCCCTCTTAAAGCTCCTCGGCCCCTATATCGGGCAAGCGGGAACCACGGTCTGAAACCCGCTTCGTGCCCAGCAGATCGAGGCTCGAACCCCAGTCAAGAACGATGCCTGTATCGACGCAGGCCGAAGCGCCTGAAAGTCGTCTCAACCCTTTCATCGTTGCGAAGAACGTTTTAGCCGGCTCCTCAAGAAGGTTGCGGTGCCCCGGAATCTCGTAGAGTTCGAGGCTGGAAGACGCGGGAGACTGGACGGCTCCGTCAAGGTACCGTTCGAAGCCCCAGAGGCAGTTGGCGCTCACGGTGCCCGCTCCGGGAACGGTGTCGCTGCGTATGAGCACGTCGGCGGGTCCAGTGAAGAAGGCTATGGTATTGAAAAGCCCGAAGGTCGACGAAGAACTGCCAACGAGGACGGCGCGAGGCGATTCGATACCTGCCGTCAGGTTGGCTATCCTGAGGCTCGACCCGTTGGAGGCGCTGAATACCTCCGCATACCCTTTCCACGCGAGGTCGACATAGGTCGATGATACCGTCAATGTTGCGGCATTGGCGCCGAAGAGCCTGCACGACGCGGCTCCACCCCTGGCCACCACTACGGAACGCTCGACGGAAACCGTCGAACGTGTCGCGGTGATGCCTGAGAGCGTAGATTCCGGAGCGACCTCGAGTCTGAGCCCGACGATGGAGGCCCGGCCGTCGGCGATACGTACCGCATCGAACAGGCGGACCGATGAACCGCAGGATATCGACGAGTCGGCAAGTTCGAGTTCGGCAGCGCTCACGTCGAGTCCTCGGCCGGTTACCGTCGAGGCCAGGTCGATGGATGACGACTCGATGACGACAGGCGCACCGGCAGACCTCACCGCGACCATCTCCACGCCGCCCGAAATCATGAGCCCGGTCCGTACGATCCGAACCGAGCCTCCCCTTGCGCTGACGATTCCACCCGCACCTTCTGCAGACATCGATATGGCCATGGATGAAATGGTGAGCGCTCCTCCGTCGACCAGGAAGGCGAACGAAGCTAAAGCAGAAGAGGGGAAGCGTACCGTGGCAACCGCCAGACTCGTCGGGGACTCGTTCCAGTCATCGTCGAAGCCGCCTGCGACCATGAGTCGACTCCGTACCGTCACCGGACGCCTCATGGATATCGTGCCCCTGACGTAGACGAAGCGTTTCCCCGTCTTTTCCGCCGCCTCGACAGCGTCATCGAGGTAGGCTATGGGATCGTCAGGGGAACCCGAAGCTCCTGGCCTGCCACGCGCATCGGCGTACAGGGACGAACGATCTATCAGCGCCCGGCGGCTCTCCATTTCAGGCGAGCGGTTCCCGAACTCGTCCTCGGCGAAGGCTCGTATGATGTAGCGCCTGCGACCTTCGTCCGAGCCGCTCATCGGCATGGGTCCATCGTATCGGACGAAGGGGCCCTGGCCGTCTTCTGAAACCGACACGAATATGTTGCCGGAAGGAAGCGGTTTGAAGGATACGGTCGAGTCGGAGGCGCTGTAGCTCCGGGTACCGTACGCAAGCTCAGGCACGACGGGAGCCTGCCTGTCTATGGAGAACGAAACGAAGCGCTCCGCGGGTATCGATGCGCCAGGGGCTTCGGAGACTATGCGGAGGCGGTACCGGACGACTTCTCCAGGGCGACCATCGAAGCGCAGGCCGGCGGGCGGTACCGTCGGGCTGCCGGAGGTTACGGCTTCCGGCGCCGAGTCGCCTTCGGCGAGCTCATAGCGGATAGAGCTGCCCGGGGCAGGCTTGGCGACGACTGCGGTGCCGTAGGCAAGTCCGTTCTTGATGCCTTCCAACCGTGGCTCGGGAACGGCCGCTCTTGCGGGCAGCTCGATGCCGCCGGTTTCGGACCGCACGCCATTGCGGGCAAGAGAATAGAACCTGACAGACGCGGGCTTGTCAGTCAGCATGACGGGCATTGGCCCCCGGATCGGCAGGAAATCCGAACCGTCCATCGAAACAAACGTGGTAAAGGGATTTGCCGGCCAGTCGATGAAAGCCGCGGATGCGTCCAGGCGGACGACCGGGAATACCGGTGACGAAGGAGCGACAGATGCGTCATCGGCCGGAAACCTCGGCATGAACACGATCGGAACAGGCGCCGCGTGCAGGGTGCCATCGAGCAGGTAGCCGTAGTGAACGATGATCTGTCGTTCGTAACCCCAGGGGAATGGAACGACGCACGATGCCGCGGGGCGAGCCCCGGCGATCTGCGCCCAGGATGCTGTCGAGCCAAATGGATCAGAAGCGTTCACCGCGACGCAGGGTATCGCTCCATCGGGTATCTTCAGGTTGAGCCGCGCGGAACCGACGATGTCGATTACTTCTGCCGTCGCCGCTCGTGCGGGGTCTTCAATGACTCGCGGAGAATCGCCGTCGACAGTTGCGAGCGGGAACGACGGTTCAAGCTCATCGGGATGCAGACGCCAGACAGCCGTGGCCAAACCGGAGGCGTTTCCGACCGTGTCGACGGCGTACGCCGCAGCCGAAACCACGAGCGTGGCGTCGGGGGGCGAGGAGAAAGACGCGGTTTCGGTCGCGTCGAAGGTTTCGAACGGGCCGCCGTCGAGACTCATAAGGACTTTGCCCTGGGCGGTTATGCCAATCGCCAATCCGGAGCCAACATCGCCGGATGAAGGCGAAAAGCGTGGAGGCTCGGGGGGACGCATATCGATGATGTAGGTGACGGCAGAACCCGCGGTGCCATCAGTCAACCTGAACTGGAGATCGTAGCGTCGTTCCTCTCCGGCAAAGGCAGCTAGATAGATAGGCCTGTCAAACGGGAACCATGATTCCTGCCCCGAAAAGCGGTATTCCGGTACCGTCCCCGGACCAAGCGTTGCCGGCAAGAGGACCTGCGTATCCGCATAGATACCGGGCGGCGGTCCGGACGCGACTGATGCCGGCAAGCCCTGCGCCTGAAAGGCCGGAACCGGCGCCGGCTCCGCATGACAAAGCACGACCGCTGTCAACGCGGCCGCGCACATCGCGATGCGACCCGCTCCGGTCATTTGCCCTTCAGTACCGAAAGGATTTCCTGCAGTTCCGGATCCTCGGAATAGTAGTGTTCCCTGAGTTCTTCCTCGGTCAGGCCTACCAGTTCATGGCTCATGTAGTGGATCCAGCGATCATCATCGGGAGTCTTGATGTCGTGCAGGCGGCACCAGTAGTCCGGCTTGATGGCCGGTTGCTCGCCACGATAACTGACTATCTTGTAGTCGTGCACGGCGATCTTGAGGTCTCGCCGCGGAACGCCCTTCTCGAGGATGATGCTCGCCAGATGGTGTATTGTCCTGCCGGTGTCGTAGATATCGTCGACGAGCAGGACCTTGTCACCGTTCCTCAGATACTCGGGACTGTAGGTCCAGCCGTCGACCCGCACCTGATCCTGCTGGCGTACATCGAGATACGACCGGGCGACCACGGCGGCATAGAAGACGGGCCGGGCATCGCCGCGGACCGCCTTGAAGTATTCAGACATCACGTTGCCGAGATAGGCCCCGCCGCGCAAGGAAACATAGATGATATCGGGAACGAACCCATCCTCGTGGATGCGGTGCGCCAGCTTGAGCGCGTTGTTGCGCACCTGGTTGTACGATATGAATTCCTTGCCCATCGGAACCTCTCTTTGTTCTTTACTGTAACATTACTTGCGTACGAGCGCAAGCGTCGTGAGCGTCTGGCCCTCCCTCTGCATCGTGAACTGTATTTTCTGGATCTTGGCATCGTTGAGCGTCCTGTAGAACCCGGCGATGCCATCGATGGACACGTCGTTCATTGCCGTTATGATGTCGCCCGTCTTGATGCCGAGCGTCGCCGCGGGGCTCTTGGCAATGACGCTCGTAACGAGCAGTCCCCTGGAATCCTTGCCAAGCTTGAGCGATTCGATCATTTCCTTTCCGAGTGCGGTGACTTCGAACCCGGGCCACAGCCTTGAGTAATCCGCGGCGCTCGTCTCTTTTCGCTCGTCTATGGTCACCCTGACATCGACTGGCTTGCCGTCGCGAACCACCTTGAAAGACGATCTGGAACCAACCGCCAGGTCGCCGACAATGCGGACGAGCTGGTCTATCGAAGCGACCGCCTTGCCGTCTATGGCCGTGACGAAGTCGCCGGGTTTGAGGCCTCCCTTGGCCGCCGGTCCGTCGGTGAACACGTGACCTATGAAGGCGCCGCGGGCGTCGCCGAGTCTGAGTTCTCCCAGAGTCGTTTTCGGGGCGTCCGAAAGCAGGACGCCGAGCCAGCCGTAGCGCACGCTTCCCTTCGAGACGATGTCATCGATGGCTCTGAGGGCATTGTTTATCGGTATCGAAAAACCGAGACCGATGCTGCCGCCGGTGGTCGAGGCGATCCAGGTGTTGATGCCTATCACCTCGCCGTCGATGTTGGCCAGCGCTCCGCCAGAATTCCCGCGGTTGATCGCCGCGTCGGTCTGGATGAAGTCGCTTATGTTGCCTTCCGGCCCGCCGTCACGTCCGACCGCGCTGACGATGCCGGCGGTGACCGACGAGAAAAGGCCATAGGGGCTGCCTATGGCTATCGCCCAGTCGCCGACCTGCAGCGCGTCGGAATTGCCCAGCCTTGCGGGCCTGACGTCGGCATCGTCCGACTCGAACGACACGACAGCGAGGTCGCGCCGTTCGTCGGCGCCGACGACCATGCCGACAAACTCGCGCTTGTCATACAGTTTTACCGTGATGTCCTTGGCGCCGGCCACGACGTGGTTGTTCGTGAGGACGTACACCTTCTTGCCGTCCTTGCGCACGATGATGCCGGAACCCAGGCCCTGTTCCTGGTATTCCTTCGGTGCGCTCTTTTCGTCAGGCGCCTGGTTCGGGTCGCCGAAGAAGAACCGCCAGGGCGAATCAGCCTCCGGCTGTTCCGTCGAGGTGCCGACGACGTCTAGTTCTACTACAGCGGGCAACACCGAATTGGCGACGTTGTTGAAGGCCGACTGTATGGCCTTGGCCTGGGAAATCGCGTCTGCGGTCGCCACGGACGAGGTCACTGCGGTCTCGGCGTGAGCAATGGCCGATCCATCGGAAGATGGAGCCTTGGCCAGAATCACGAAAGCCGTTGCAAAGCCGATCATGATGCCGACGAGCACCAGATTGACCAGAAATACTTTTTTGGAGAAAAGTCTGCGGGTAAGCGACATCGAAGTATCCTCCGGAATTATCGAATGAATCAATGTGGACGTCCAAGCGTCCCTGATGAATATAATAGCAGGAGCCGGTCTTCGGTTACTTCAAACTGAAAATGACTACCAAGCCGTGAACACTTCCGCCCCGGTGGCGGTAACGGCGACGGTATGCTCGAAGTGGGCAGACCGTGAACGGTCGAGGGTCACGACGGTCCAGCCATCGTCAAGCTCGGTGACGCCGTCGCCGCCGGCATTGATCATCGGTTCTATGGCAAGCACCATGCCGGGAACCAGCCGTGGATTGGGGCCGGAACCGACGTAATTCGGAACCTGCGGGTCCTCGTGCTGCGAGAATCCGACGCCGTGGCCGCAATACTGGCGAACCACGCCGAATCCATTGGCGCGAGCGTGGGAAAAAACCGCCCTCGAAATATCATGGATGCGGACTCCGGGCTTTACCGCTGCGACAGCGCGTTCCAGGCACTCCCTCGTAACACGGAGGAGGCGTTCTGTCTCCGGAGCAACGGGAGCTACGGCGACGGTAAAGGCCGCATCGCTGTAGAAGCCGTCTAGCTCGATGCCGCAGTCAATACCCACGACGTCGCCAGCCTTGACGACCCGCTTGCCCGGTATCCCGTGTATCACTTCCTCGTTTATCGAGATGCACAACGTCGCGGGAAAAGGGTTTGACGAATCGCCGTAATGGAGGAACGCCGGTCTTCCGCCGTTTTCGCGGATGAACCGCTCCGCGAATCGGTCAAGGTCTCCGGTGATCGCTCCTTCAGTTATGCGCGGCTTGAGCTCGGCGTACAGGATCGAAAGCAGCGCGCATGAAGCCTTTATCTTCTGTAATTGGGTCTCGTTTTTAAGGCGTATCACGAAAGAGCCTTTCCGGGCGCAAGAGCCCTCGCAGCGGGTCGCGCTATGCGCGACGTTGTCATTTGCCGGTTTCAAGGCGCAGAAGCCGGGCGCGGGCCGATCTGGAATCCGGATCGATTCCCAGCGCGGCTTGCCACGCGGCTTTCGCCTTGTCGAGCTTGTTCATCGACGCATGCACATCACCTATCAGCAAAAGCGCCGATGCGCGTTCCTGCACCGTCCGGGCCAGGCCCGCCGCAATTTCAAGATACTCCAGTGATCGTTCCGGCCTGTTTGCCGCAATCGCAAGGATACCCAAATCGAAGGCGCCGGCATAGCCCGCCTCGGCTGGGCCGTATTTTTCAATTGACTCCGTTGCCGAAGCGCTGTCGCCAGATAGTACCATCCCGAGAGCGCGCCAGAACCACAAACGGCTTGGCTCGATGCCGCGGTTTTCTGCCAGCGACAGGACTTCGGAGAACCTGTCCCAGGCTCCGGCAAGCGCGAGCGTTTCAAGCGCTGCATCGAGGGCCGTTGCAGATCCGGTATAATCAGAGGCCAGACGCATGGCTGCTGGAACTCGCCGTTCCCTGGGGCCGTATGCAAGCCTGGCCAGGGCGCCTGGTTCTCCGTCCAGCGATTCGGCCAACGAAAGCGCTTCTCCTGGTTTGCCTTGCAGCATCGCCATCCTCGCTCGTTCGAGCACGACTCCCTGGTCACCGGGGAAACTTGCCGCCATTCTTTTCATGAAACTGTCGGTCATTGCCTCGGGAGCTGATTTTGCCGCAAAGGAATCAGGATCGGCTTCGTGCGGCCACCGCGCGGGAAGCGGCTCCCGCTCCTCCGCGGCAGTCCTGGCCAGCATGGCGTAAGGCTTCCACGACCATGAGGGGAAGCGCTCGATGAGTTCGGCGTACATGGCCGTGGCAGCGGCTTTGTTGCCAAGAAGAAAAGCGGCGTCCGCGTACAACTCCATGTCCAGCGGATCGGAGCCATCGGGAAAACGTTCGGATATGACATCGAGTGCGCCGGCATCCCACAGGAGCCGGGCCGGAGTATCTGCCCCAGCTGAATCTGCGAGCAGCGATGCGGCAGTGGCACGATCGCCTTCGACCATGGACTGCACGGCCGCGACCACGATGAAGCGGGCATCTCCTGTCGCGTCGGAGCATGCGACCAGACTCTCAGTCGGGTGGACGAGAGGATGGCCTGCCCGTACGGCGGCTACGGCCAGCTCTGCGTATTCCGGTGCCCGTTCGATCGGGTCAAGCTGGCCATCGAACAAGCGGTATGCTTCGCCATATCGTCCCGAATCCAGAAACGCATCGAGCGCCGCGAGCGCTACGGGCTGGGAGACGGGGCCGTAAGCTATGACGGCGGCCGCGGTTGACGCGAACACGTCCGATCCGCGCGCCGCTGCCCGCTTGAGGAGCCGAAGCCGATCCTCGGTACTCCCCGCCAGCCTGGCGGCGTTGGCCCAGGCTTCCTTCGAGGCCGATCCGGGGGATGCGTCGAGCTTGGCGAGGATTGCGCCAAAGGATGGCCCTGCCCCGCATCCGGCTAGGCCGGGAAGGAACAGGACCGCCAGGGCGAGGGCCCCGCCAAGGCAGCGGAGCGTCAGGCGGAAGCGCCGCGTTCTTTCCATACGGCATCCAGGACGCCGTTGATGAAGCGGAACGAGTCTTCGGCGCCATATTCCTTGGCTATCTCTATCGCTTCGTCAATGGTTATCTGCGGCGCAATGTCGGTCTGGTACAACAGTGAATATGCCGAGACGCGGAGTATTGCCAGGTCGACCTTCTTGAGGCGCTCAAAGGCCCAATGCTCGAGATGACGTCTGATTGTAGCATCTATTGTCTCGATGTTCTCGATCGTCCCCGATACTATCAGTCCGGCGAAGGTCTTGAGTTCCTCGTCGGTGCTGGCGGCGCTATCCTCGCCGAGCCAGGAGAAAGACAGCAGTTCGTCGAACCCCATCGACGAAGCCTCCCAGGCGTACAGCGCCTGGAAAGCAACTATCCTAGCTTTTCGCCTTGAAGCCATATCAGGGTTTGCCCAGGATCTTTATCTCCGACTGCCCGCGGAGCTTCTGGAACAGTGCGCTGAATGTCTCCTGCAGGAACGCGGACTCCCTCTGCTTCGCCAGCAGCTGGGCGATGTAGTCCTGTACGGTTCCCGCTTGCCCCAGGCGATACGGATCCGACAGCTCCAGCTGCCTCTGCGGCAGGTATTCGAGCCGACGGATGATCCACCAACCGGCTTCAGTCTCGAAGGCAATGGAATTGGTCCCGTCCTTCATCGAGAACGCCATGTCGAAGAATTCCTTGCCGAACTGGCTCATGAACAAGTCTGTGCGTTCGAAGAATACGGGTTCCTTGCTGGCGGCGTATCCGCCCTCCTGCGACTTTAACCTGAGCACGTCGAACGATTCGCCTTTGGCGAGCCGCTCGGTCAGGCCTTTCATCACTTCGGCGCTCCTGGTTCGCTCCGCCGCGCTCTTTTCCTTGTACTGGCTAAAGATGAATGCCAGCTTGACAGTATCGGGCCTGACGAGGCGGGCCTTGTACAAGTCATAGGTCGTGAGTATCTCGTCGGTCGTCACGGCGGGAATGGCGGCGATTTCGGCTGACTTGTTGGCCATGAGCCAGCGCTGTATCAGGACTTGTTTCTTGTAATACGTCTTGAGGTCCGCGTATGGCATGCCCTGGGTGGCGAGGAAGGCGGCGAACTGCTGTTCCGACTCGCCCGCGGGTCGCTGGGAGCGCAGCTTGGCTATGTACGAATCAATTTCCCCGTCGCTGACTTTGACCCCGTCGCGCTCGCACATCTGATAGAACAGCAGGTCGTTGACGACGTCGTCGAGGTAGGCTCTGCGCTCTTCAGGCGTCAGCGCCTTGCCGCGGCTCGTCTCGAGCTTGAGCAGGTCTTCCCTGAACGATTTTTCCGGGATGACTTCAAGCTTGACAAGTTTGACGGTGGCAATGGGTGCCCCCAGGCTTGTCCCACTCATCGGCTGTGCCCAGAGGGCCGTTCCCATAATGCAGGTGATGACTATGGCGAAAAGACGCTTATGCATGATGTTCTCCAATGCTATGCGATGTGTGGCTGGCCAGACGTACCGTGGCCAGTCGAATGATACAACAAACGGGAAGGACTTAAGTTAATCGAAAAATCTCGGGCTGTTCAAGGAGTTCAGGCTTTCAGGATGCCGCCAGCCAGCTTCATGGCCAGAGCCTTGAGCCCTGGAAGCTTGGGCGCCAGCGCCGCCGCCCTGGCGACGGCAGTCCGTGCCTCGGAAGCGCGGCCGAGGCGAAAAAGCAGCTCGGCGCGCTTTCGGAGGAACTGGGCATCGTTTTCAGCGGAACTCCTGCATTCCACCGCTTCGGCAAGCGTTTCCAGCAGTATTTCCGGTTCGAGGACCCGCGGCAGGTCTTCGAGGACAAGGCGCCTGAACCGTGCCAGCACTATATCGTAGAAGTAACCAAAACCGGGCGAACGCTGTTCCATGGCGATCAGCTTGACCATGACACGATAGGCATCAACGAACCTGCCCCTCGCCGCATACTCCTCGGCGATGCAGAATTCGGCGTCCATCGCTTCGGGCCGCTCGAAAAAGCGCTCGAGCCTGCCTTCATCGGAATCGCGGATCCGCTCATACAGTTCCAGAGCTTCGTCTTCGAGATCATGGAGGAGGTCGTAGAATACGAGTTTGGCCGTGTATTCCGGCTCGTCGAGGCGTTCTTTTAGCCACACACGGTAATCAAAGGCCGTGCCGTCGCCATTCGGCACGAGCCGCAATCGTCCTCGGTCATACTCGCGTCTTGAGCCGGGGTCCGATAGAATTCGGTACGCCTCGAGGATGAGGCGCATCTCGTCATCGCCGGAACCGCTTGTATCCGGGTGGCTGACCTTGGCTATCTTGCGGAAAGCGCTTTTGATTTCCTTGGTCGAGGCCTCGGCATGAACACCCAATGTAGTATATAAGTTTTTCACCTGAATTATGTCAGGCGCAGCCCGACAAACCCTCTGATTCCTCAATGACCTTGCGCGCCGGGTCAGGATAGTGCAATTCGACTATATCTGCGGCGAACGGCGCTGACCGGTCGAGTTCGGCTGGACTCGTCGGATATATCACTTCGACGAGTTCCCGGAAAAGAAATTCCTTGTCGTCGCTCGCGATATCCGCTTGCATCCTGTCACTTGGGAACAGTGCGTGCAACGCAAGCGGACCTGGATTCACCGATCGCCTAGTTGGAGGATGGCGTGGTTTCGGCCGCGGGCGTCGGCTGCGTTGCGGCGGCGTCCGGCGCGGTCGGAGTCTGCTGGCTCCACCACTCGCTGGTCTGCCCGCCCTGCTCGCGGACGGCTTTTTCGACGTTTCCGATAGAGCTGCGATTGAGGACGGCCAGCCCGAACGCGATGACGAAGAACATGCCGCCCAGAATGTAGGTAAAGCGGACGACCACGCTTGAAGAGCGCGATCCGAAAGCGGCGTTGCCGGCGCCGGAGAAAAGACCTCCGAGACCTTCACCTTCCTGATCCTGGATGACGACCATGAATATCAGCAAGGCGCAAACGATCGAAAAAAGGACGAGGAGGACTATGCCGAAAACACCCATTTGTAGGACTCCGATATGTAGAGGGTCTGCGTCTCGGACGCGGTTTCGCACGATGATATCCTGAAATCAGACCGCCGTGCAAGTAGCTGGTCCGCCTTCAGGCGAAGGCGGACCAAAGTTCATTAT